>JAYVOC010000001.1:0-5053 GCA_043758125.1 Bacteroidota bacterium
GTAGATAATGGATCATCAAATACAAGTGACTTTTATTTACTTGGTGCAACCAATTCAACCGAACGCGCTATAGGAGGTTATTCAAGTAATAATTTACAATCGGAATGGGGTGCTTCTTTAATAAATAATACGGGTGTAACTTTAACTGATTTCACGCTTACTTATACAGGTGAGCAATGGCGTGATGGTGGAAGTGGATCTGCCGTAAAAAATGTGGACGCATTCGCTTATTCTGTAAATAGTGCAACATCATTAACAACTGGTATTTGGAATAGTGTCACTCAATTAAATTTCACTGCACTTGTAAATAATAATTCTTCTGATATCACCTTGAATGGAAATGCGGCTGCAAATAAAGTATTAATAACATTTACAGTTACTGGAATTTTATGGGCGCCAGGGCAAACATTATGGATGCGATGGACTGATCCCAATGAAAGTGGAAATGATGATGCTATGGGTATTGATGATTTAACATTTTCTGCAGCAGCTCCTACAATTACAACATCTCCAATTTCACCTCTAACGTATTGTTCGGGATCTAATGTATCAGTGCCATATATTAAAACAGGAAGTTTTGGTGGTGGAAATATTTTTACTGCTCAACTTTCTGATGCTACAGGCTCTTTTGCAGCACCAGTAAATATTGGTTCACTATCTTCTACAACATCAGGAACAATAACTGCTACAATTCCTGTTGCAACTCCTACTGGAACGCTCTATAGAATAAGAGTGGTTTCAAGTACACCTTCAGTTACAGGATCGAATAACGGAAGTAATATTTCCATCACATCAAAACCTACTGCAACACTTTCATATTCTGGAAGTCCGTTTTGCACTAATTCTTCTGGATCACAATCAGTAATTTTAACTGGCACACTAGGAGGAACTTTTAGTTCTTCGGGAGGATTAACAATTGTACCATCAACAGGACTTGTTACACCATCATCAAGCACTGCTGCTTCTTATACAGTTACATATACGATGCCTGCAACTGGTGCTTGTCCTTTACAAACTGCTACAACAAATATTATAATTTCTTCACCACCTCCTTGTACTTTAGGAACAGGCGTTGTTAATGTCGCTTCTTTACCTTACATATCTAATGGAAGAACTACTTGTGGTAAAGTAAATAATCTAACAGCAGCAAATACATTGTCATGTGGAATTTCGAATTACTTAAGTGGAGAAGATGAAGTATTTATTTTTACTCCTACTTCATCAGGAAATATCACAGTTACACTTACCTCTAATGGATCACGTACGGGTTTAATGTTGTATGATGGTTGCCCTTTAAACGGAAGTTGTTCTATCACATCATGTATCGGTTACGAACAAAGTAGTTCTGGAAGTAAATCACTTTGTGCAAATGTTACAAGTGGAATTACCTATTATTTAATTGTTGATTCTTGGGCCAATCCTAAATGCAATAGTTATGATATAATTATTGACGCACCAATATCTTCTTTGCCAGGATCTGTATGTGCAAATGCAGTTTCCATTCCATCATTACCGTATACTTTAACAAATGAAACAACAAAATGTAGAGGTAATGATTATACAAATGCAAGCATAGGTTCTTGTGGTACTATTTACGAATCGGGAGAAGATAAAGTGTATGTTTATAATGCTGTTACTGCTGAGTGTATTGGAATAACAATCACAGGTGCTAATAGTAACTCTATAGGTTTTCAAGTTTATTCAGGGTGTCCTGGTTCTGCTGGGGCATTATGTGTTGGAAATTCTGGTGGTGCAGTGAGTGGAACATTATCTGGTACTGTAACACTTAGTTCGCCTGGCACTTATTATATTGTAGTAGATAATCAAGCTGCACCTAGTTATGTAAATTATAATATTTCAATTGCATCTTTTGGTGTTGGTGTAACGAATGATCTTCCTTGTAATGCAATACCATTAACGTTAGGTGTTTCATACATTGGAACAAATACTTGTTCATCAGGTGCAAGTGAACCTGCAACGCTTCCTGCATGTTGGGGTCCTGGAGGTAATGTAAGAAATACAGTTTGGTTTAAAATAGTAGCTCCAGCTTCTGGAAGTATTCGCGTTCGTGTTATTCCTAATTCATTAACGAATCCACAAATTGCAATTTATTCAGGAACATGCGGAACGTCTATGACATTAAAAGGATGTAGCGATGATGCATCATCTTGCGGAACCACTACAAATTATAGTTCAGATCTAACGGTATCAGGATTAATATCTGGTAATACTTATTATATTGTTGTTGATGGTTACGGAATTCTCACTGGAAGTTTTGGAATATTAGCTATCGATGGAAGTCAGCCTTTGCCTCCCTTATCAAATGGTCAAGATTGTGGAAATTATATTCAAGTATGTGATACTACCATGAGTTTTGGAAATCCAGGATTTCAATCTTTTGGAAATATTTGTGATTTCGATGGCTCTGGAGCAAATTGTTTGAATGCTGGTGAAAGAGGATCAGCATGGTTTGAAGTAACAATGGCTACAAATGGTGTTCTCGAATTTTCGATTGTCCCTAAAGATTGGTCTGGCCCTGCAATGCCTGTCGGTAATGAAACTGATTACGATTTTGCTGTATGGAAAACGGTAGGTACTGGTGCAGTAACATGCTCTGATATCGCACCTCCCATTAATGCAGTGCCAATAAGATGTAATTATAGTGCACTTGGTATTACCGGTTTATATAGCGCGGCAAATGGTGTGCAACCTCCGCAATATCCTGCCGGTTATGCAGTAGCCTTTTCTAGTCAAATAAATGTATTAGCTGGTGAACATTATGTAATTTTAGTTAGTAATTACGCTACGAGTACATCGGGTTTCGATATTATTTTTGGCACATCACCAATAACTTATGGCGGTGGAGGATTCAACGCCGTTAGCTGGTCTGGTGGAATTGATACCGATTGGTTTAAAAAAGAAAATTGGGGTGGTTGCGCAATCCCTTCCTGTTCATTTGATGCAATAGTAAATGGTGGAATAATATTACAACCTGCCATTAATGCTCCCGCTAATGCGAAGTCAATTTTAATTAATCCAGGTGCAACACTTAAACTAAATTCAAATAAGACTTTAACAGTATGTGAGAACTTTACAAATTTAGGAACATTTAATTCTGGTGTAGGATCAACAGTAATTTTTAACAATAATACTTTCAATCAAAATATAGATGGAAATTTATTAGGAACAAATGCCTTCTACAATGTTACAGTAACAAAATCAGGAGGTGTTGTAAAAATATTAAAAGATGTTGAGATGAAAGGTGATTTTATGATTTCAAATGGCACCTCTACATTTTCTGCAAATAATAATTTACATTTTGTAGGTGGTGATTTTACAAACAATGGAAATTATTTACCTGGATTTGTAGGCACGTTAGAATTGAATGGAAGTACTCCACAAAATTATTATAATTTTGGCACTTTGAATAATGCAAAAATAAATAATGCTAGCGCTACTGGCGTTACTATTTTTTCAGATTTAGAAATAGGAAATAACGGAATACTTACTTTAATAAATGGAAGAATTAATACCACACCATTTACTGAAGTTAGAGTGTTAAATAGAAATATTTCTTCTGTTACTAGTGGTAATACTACAAGTTATATCAATGGTCTTTTACGAAGAAGAATAAATTCACAAGGCTCTTATGATTTCCCAGTTGGTGAAGCAAGTAAAGGATACCAATTGGCAAATGTAAATTTCAATAATAGCTCAACTCCAACTGCAATTGATAATATTGTAACGTACTTTCAACCGTATTCTCCATCGCCTCCACCAACAGGAGCTACTGATTGCGGAATCACCTACACTTCTCCAGTGCTGGATAATGGTAAATGGAATTTCGTTTCTTCTCCTAATGCTTTTTCTGGAGATTTTGATCTCACGCTTCATAATTTAAATTATACAAATGCAGCTGCTAAATACACGATAATGAATGATCAAGGAAGTGGATGGATGATCGCAAATGGGAATTGCGCTCCTTCCATTGTAACTGCCGTAAAAAGAACGAGCATGTCAGGTTTACTTGGAGATTTTGGAGTAGCTCAAGGACCAAGTTTATTGCCGATTGAGTTACTATCATTCACAGCAAATCCACTTTCAACATACATACAATTAAACTGGACAACCGCATCGGAAAAAGAAAATAAAGGTTTCGAAATTCAACGCTTTAATCAAAGTGGTGCATTTGAAACAATCGGTTGGATAAATGGTGCGGGCACAACAAATATTCAAAAGTATTATCAGTTTAATGATATCAATGTAAAAACAAATACACTTTATTACTATCGATTACATCAAATTGATTTTAATGGAAATTCAGCAATTAGTCCAATAATATCTTGTCAACTGAAAGGTCGATTCTTGAATGCATCAGTTTTTCCTAATCCAGTTGCTGATGAGGCAGTAATTACTTATTTCCTTAATGAAGAGGCAAACGTTATGGTGAGTTTGTTTAACACATTAGGAGAAGAAATAATTATTCAAGAAAATACACTTTTGCATCAAGGAACTCAACATTTATTTATCAAAACAACACAACTCCATGTTTCTGATGGCTTATATACTCTAAAAGTTAATGCCTCTGGAAAGACAGCGTTTTTGAAAATAATCATTTCATCAAACTAATTAATACCAATTTATAGTAAGTACTGGTATAAATAGCTAAAATTCGTTTTCTGCAACTCTCTGGGTTTCTTTTTCGTAAGAAAGGCATAAATATGCCCATCTATGAAACCATTATACCTGTTTTTGACCATTTTTTTAAGTTTTCTTACATCTGTACAACTCAAAGCGCAAGATAACGCCGCTTCATTAAATGTTACTGGCGACTTAGTAATTGAAATCCCCAGAGCAGATCTAATAAAAACAATACCGTCACTAAAATTGAAACTGAAAGAGATAAAAAATATTTCTTTTGATGGATTTTGTGAAAGTAGAAAATTACTTTTTCTGCATACCAATAGCGAATCTCTTACTGATGTTTTGAATGTAATGAATGAAATGAATCTTATTTATTATATCAAACAAAATACGTCAATTGAACGTGCAA
>JAYVOC010000002.1:0-4645 GCA_043758125.1 Bacteroidota bacterium
AATTCTTAACAGAGATTTCAACTTATTTAAAACCATATAATTATGTCATTGAAGACCATCAGTGAGTTACTTGGTAAAGATGCCGATTCACTCTTGAATCATACCTGTAAAACAATTTCCAAAGAACATATTCACCTTCCTGGAACTGACTTTGTAGATCGAATTTTCACTCCAACAAATCGTAGCAACCAAGTTTTAAAAAGTCTAGCATCAATATATAACCACGGCCGATTAGGTGGAACTGGATATGTAAGCATACTTCCAGTTGATCAAGGAATCGAACATTCGGCTGGTGCATCGTTTGCTCCTAATCCAATGTTTTTTGATCCAGAAAATATTGTGAAACTTGCAATTGAAGGTGGGTGTAATGCTGTTGCCTCCACGTATGGTGTTCTTGCGTCTGTTTCACGCAAGTATGCTCACAAGATTCCTTTCATCGTTAAGATCAATCATAATGAATTTTTAACCTATCCGAATAAGTTTGATCAGATCATGTTTGGTACTGTTGAAGATGCTTGGAAAATGGGCGCAACTGCTGTAGGTGCAACAATTTATTTTGGTTCTGAAGAGTCATCTCGACAGATTGTGGAAGTTGCTGCTGCATTCGAACATGCTCATGAATTAGGAATGGCAACTATTTTATGGTGCTATACACGTAACAATGCATTCAAAAAAGATGGAATAGATTATTCTACTTCTGCCGATTTAACAGGACAAGCAAATCATTTGGGTGTTACAATACAGGCTGATATCATCAAGCAAAAATTACCAACGAATAATGGTGGTTACAATGCAATAAACTTTGGAAAAACAAGTCCTTTAGTTTATTCGCAATTAACAACGGATCACCCAATTGATCTTACGAGATATCAAATTGCAAATTGTTACATGGGAAGAATGGGATTAATCAATTCTGGTGGCGAGAGTAAAGGCGCGAGTGATTTAGCAGATGCAGTGAAAACCGCTGTTATCAATAAACGTGCAGGTGGACATGGATTAATCTCTGGTCGTAAGGCATTCCAAAAACCATTTGCTGATGGTATTGCAATGTTAAATGGAATTCAAGATGTTTATTTAACAAAGGAAATTACGATTGCCTAGTTATTGATTTATCATTCTTAAATTCACATTATCAATCGATCTTTAAATTGCAGTACATTAATTAAAAAGTAAAGATCATTACAGAAGAACAATGAGTTGGTTTAAAAGAATAAAATCAGGAATTACCACCGAAACTCACGAGAAGAAAGAGACACCGGAAGGACTTTGGTATAGATGTCCATCATGTAAATCGATCATTCCTTCGAAAGAGCATTCAGATAACAGTTGGGTATGTGTTAAGTGTGGATACCACGAGCGCATTGGTTCACAAGAATATTTTGAAATCATTTTTGATGAAAATACTTACGAAGAAATAAATGCTGATTTAACTTCTGCTGATCCATTGAAATTTGTTGATACAAAAAAGTATCATGAACGCTTAATTGATTCGCAACAAAAAACAGGATTGAAGGATGCCATTAGAACTGTTACTGGATCTTGTAACGGATTGCCTCTTACAGTTGCATGTATGGATTTTAGGTTCATTGGTGGTTCGATGGGAAGTGTGATGGGAGAAAAAATTGCTCGAGCAATTGATTATTGTATCCTACATAAAACACCGTTTATGATTATCTCTAAATCAGGTGGTGCACGTATGATGGAGGCTGCATTTTCACTTATGCAGATGGCAAAAACATCAGCAAAACTCACTCAACTTTCTGCTGCTAAACTTCCTTATATTTCATTACTTACTGATCCTACAACAGGTGGTGTAACGGCCTCTTTTGCAATGCTTGGTGATTTAAATATTGCAGAGCCTGGAGCTTTAATTGGATTTGCTGGACCACGTGTGGTTAAAGAAACTATTGGAAAAGATTTACCAAAAGGATTTCAAACATCTGAATTTGTTTTGGATCATGGCTTCTTAGATTTTATTGTTATTCGTCAAGAATTAAAAGCAAAGCTTGCGCAGGTGTTGGCGTTTATGAAAAATTAGAGATGTGAGAATTTATTCTTCATTCTAATTAAATTTTTACTACTGCAACTTTGCCAACCACAGAGAAGCATTCATGAATAATTTTTTATGCGAGTACAAACTCCAACTAACAAATAAATTATTTCCAGTAATTCCAGTACCATCATCCATTGGAGAACTATCAGTAACAACAAAAACACGACCAGATCCAAAGGAAGCGGATGCGCACATTATGTTGCTGCTATTTTGTGTTGAGCTAGTTGTCCAAATTAAACCTTGTACAGTTGGATTTGCAGTCGCATTTATTGTGATGGTGGCACCGTTATTAAATTCAAGTTGTGATACTAATCCTTGCGACCCATTGAGAATTACATTAGCACTACTGTTAGCACGTACATTACTCGACAACTGAGAAATATTTGTCAAGTCTATACTGAACCCAAATGGATTATTCTGAATCGTATTGTTGGTCATTAAATCGTTCCAAATATCGGGCGAATCCCATCCATCATTATTGCGATCAGAAACAGTATGATCGGATATCATAAAAAGTCCACCACCGTTATTCACAAAATTTAGAATTGCAATTTTTTCTGTCGCAGTAAAAACTATGTTGGGTTCATCAACCACAAATACATTGTAGTTTGAAAGATCTTGTGCGTTAGAAGAATTACCATACGTTATTGCAGTTCCTGAAGGAAGTGTTTCTACGAAATTACCACTCTTCACTAAATCAATTCCCCAATTCGATAAGGCTCCAGTCCAAAATGTTTCAACAGTACTTGTTATGATAGTAGATTGTGCCGGTGTAGGAATTCTTTGAGGTGAAGCGTCTTCATCAATTACCCAATCAGCGTTTCCTGCTGTCTCCGCTTTTGTTGCATCAAATAAAAATTTCTTGATTGCTGAATTAATTGTAAATGTCAATGCAGATGATGTTCCACCTCCTGGTGTTGAATTGAAAACAGTAATACTTGCTGTTCCAGCTGATGTTAAATTAGCTGTAGGAATTACCGCAGTAAGTTGTGTCGCACTTGCATAAGTAGTCGTTAACGATGTACCATTCCATTTTACAATCGATCCAGAAATAAAATTTGTTCCCGTTAATGTCATTGTGAATCCCGATGCTCCTGTTGTTGCTGATGAAGGAGAAATTGTTGTTAATGTTGGAATAGGATTATTTGCTACGTTAATTGTAAATGTCAATGCAGATGATGTTCCACCTCCTGGTGTTGAATTGAAAACAGTAATACTTGCTGTTCCAGCTGATGTTAAATTAGCTGTGGGAATTACCGCAGTAAGTTGTGTCGCACTTGCATAAGTAGTCGTTAAAGATGTACCATTCCATTTTACAATCGATCCAGAAATAAAATTTGTTCCCATTAATGTCATGGTGAATCCTGATGCTCCTGCTGTTGCTGATGAAGGAGAAATTGTTGTTAATGTTGGAATAGGATTATTTGGAATTGATGGATCAGGAATTGAAAAGTCATAGGTTACAGTATTTGCATCAAAGAGCTTTGGATTTTTACTCCAAATTTCAATTGAATTACGATGTTTGATTACTATATAATACGAGCTATTAAGCACTGCAATTGGAAATAATACAACTGCTAATCCATTCGTATGTAGCAATGCTTTTTTTGATGCGACTAATACATAAGGAGATATTGCTTGGTGTAATTCAACCGTTATCGAATCACAAGCTGTTGGATCAGTACTGAGGCTAGTATTATTTAATACAGGTTGCATTGTTCCACTCCCAGAATAAAATCCTTGTATGTATGCTTTTAAATTTAATGTTAGCGAACAAACTGTTGTTGTAATAGTGGTAGCAGTTGTGGGAACGCAATCAACGGTTACCATATAATTTCCTGCTGTATATGCTTTAATCGATTGCGATGTTGCACCAGTGCTCCAATAATAATTTGAACCTGCTGTTGCTGTAAGTGTAACCGAATCACCTTGACAAAATGTTGTTGATCCATTTGCTGTTATGGTAGGTGAAAAAGATGATTTTAATACTACATCATCAATACGATATTGTGTTGCGGTTCCATTTTGTAAGAACTGTATTGATAAATTTGAAGTTGCAGGAATACTTCCCATTGTTGTTCGATAATACCAAATTGCAGTTCCAGCTCCTGTTGGCAAAGAGGTAAATGTAAGTGAAGTATATGCGGCTCCGTTATTACTTACTTGAACTAATAAATCAGCACCTGTACTAGTTGTGCTATTTTTATTTACACCAAATGATAATTGAAGATTACTTAATCCTAAAGTATTTATTCCTGAAATAATAAAATTCTTTCCAACTGTATTGCTTATAAAAACATTTCCTAATCCTGATGCTGTTGGGTTTCCTGTACCATAATTGGATGATGGAGTTGTCACTCGTATATCTCCACTACCCGACATCGTATATCCATCATTATCAAAACCATTATTTGTTTCATGAACTGCGATGGTAGTTGTTGCTGCTACAGTACCCATCGACTCATTAAATACTGTTGAATTTGATTGTCCGGTAATTACAGAAGTTGTGACGGGTGCAGATACTCCACTACACCCATTCGATTGAGTTGTAGTAACAGAATAAGTTCCTGCGGTGGTTACAGAAATTGTTCG
>JAYVOC010000003.1:0-4487 GCA_043758125.1 Bacteroidota bacterium
AATACTTGATACATTATTTTGGGTTGCTCAAATTCGTTGTAATAGTCGCAAGCTCTTAGTTCCCACCAATAATCGCCTTTATCGGTTCTTGCCTCTGCTTTGGCTTTATATGGCAATAAATAGTTTGCAATGGCAGGATAATTTTTCTTAAACCATTCCCAGGCCTCATCATAAGGTATATTACCATATCGAGGTTCTGGTTCACGCAAATAATTAATATTGTCAGTTGGTAAATTCCGTTTTATAGTAAACCCTTTTGGAATTAGTATTAACCAATTATCTGCCTTTGAAGTAGCATACGGTTTTATATTTCTTCCTTGCAAAAAAGGCTTAAGGAATCTTTTTGAATTAAAATCTTCCTTTATTAATCGCTCTTTAGTTTGAGTGTCAATTAAGAAAGCCTCAGATAAACCAGTTAAAATTCCTCTGTAAGAAGATCCGCTTATGAATTCTGTAAGAGATTTTGATTGTAATTTAATTTTCGACAAAATACTTTGTTCAACACTTGATGAAATCATCCAATTTTCTTCACTCAATTCACTGCTATTTATTTGATTTTTATTTGTATCAATATATGTTTCAAATCCTTTATCAAAGTTTAATGTTTGAATAATTGTTGATTGAAAAACATTTTCAGTCTTATTATTTGATGCACTTAAAATACAGGGATAAGTTGTTACATTATCGAACACTTGCAAATCACCGAAATCAATTATAGAATGCAATTGCTTTCCAAGTAAAAATGAACGCATTGATTTACCATATCCTGCTTGCATCCATTTATTAGGAATGATATAGGAGAAATTCCCGTTTTTCTTTAATAGTTCAAACCCTTTTTCAACAAAAAATACATACAAATCAGCAGACGAAGAATATGTTTTGTACTTATTCGATAAATATTCTTTTTGATTTTTTATCTCCTCCTGCCTTATGTATGGTGGATTTCCAATAATTAAATCAAAGCCTTCAAACTCGCCTTTGTTATTGATTACTTCTGGAAATTCAAACCGCCACTCAAAAGCATTTTTGTAAAGTGCGTTGGTTTTTATTTCATCAATCTCTTTTGCAAGTTTGCTTATTTCTGCTTCTAACTTTTCTTTCTTTTCCTTCTGTGCTTTCTTCTGCTTTGCATCAAGTTCAAATATTTTTGTTTGGTTTAACAAATTGTAAAGGTCTCCGCCAAGTTTGCTCAACCTAATTTGTTTCGGGTCGTTCTTTCCTATCTCTGTTCTAAAATCCGATTTGATGCCGTCAATTATTTTTTGCAAACCTCTTTTTACATCACGACTTTTTTCATTCTTGTAATCGTTCACAAAACCTCTGTATGCTTTTACATCATACTTAATACTTTTTAGTGCTTTGCTTAAATCAGCATCTAAAGGAAAACGGCTTAATAAACTGTTTCCACATTTTATATTGATGTCAATATTGGGAAGTGTTTCAAGTTCTGAATAATTCGTTTCTGCTTTGTAATAGGCATTTTTCAATAATTCTATCCACAAACGCAAACGGCAAATTTTTACAGAATTTGGATTGATGTCAACGCCAAATAAACAGTTTTCAATAATGGTTTGCTTTTCTTGAAACAGCGTTTTTTGAACTCTGTTACTTTCAATGTTTTTAGGATTGTAAGCAATGATGTTTCCGTTTTCATCGGTAATAATTAGTTCATCGTTTACAATTTCTATTTCATAATCTCTAAGCGTTTTCCCTTTCTCATCAATCAAAATTCCTAACTCACCTTTTATTGCAATAATTTCGTTTAATGCCGAAACTAAAAAGTGTCCAGAACCTACTGCCGGGTCGCAAATTTTAAGTGAATTAATTATTTCGTTCGCTTCTTTTTTGTCGTCAATTTTATTGTAGAGTTCATCAAATTGTTTGATGTCCCATTTTTTTGTTTCATTGAATTTTTCAACCACAGCCAAGCGTATACTCTGTTTGCACATATACATTGTAATAAATGCAGGAGTGAAAACTGAACCGTCTTTGTAGCCGTTTATTTTTTCAAACACTTTACCAAGTACGGAAGCGTTTATAATCGTTTTATTGTCTTCTTGCACATCTTCCGCGCCTTCACTTGCAAAATCGTAAGCATCTAAAAACTGAAAAAGGTAATCCAAAGTGGGCAGCGAAGCTGCCTTCTTTTTTGTATCTTTTAAAATGGTTGTTCCAATTAATTCAAGTTGTCCGCTGTTGTCAAGCGAATTTATTTTTATGGTTTGGTCTTCTAATTCGCTTATTTCAAAAAGTGAACTATTCAAATAAGGAACTCGGCTGTATTTGTTTTTTATTGCTTCGCTTCTGTCATTAAGGTTGACGGCTAAAACTTTGTGAAAGAGTTTAAATAGTTCGTCAAAGTCGTGAATTGTTTCAGAATTTAAGAAACGATAATCTTTGTTTCCTTGATGATAAGTTATGAGTTGTCCTTCCAACAACTTCAAAAATAAAATTCTGTTTATCCAAGTAATACAAAGTTCAAGCGAAACATTAAAAACTCTTTCTTCTTTATTCTCTCCATAAATTGATTGGTCTGGCAAACGGTGAAAAGGGTCGTCAGTAACCAAAGCCTCAATAGTGGCCTCAATAAGCGAAGCCGCGAAGCGGCTTTCTTTTTTTCTGCGAATTATGTTTTTTCCGTTTTCTTTTGCTTCTTCTAGTCCAATGATGTGAAGCAATTCTTTGTAAAATTTTTCATTGAGAGAATTGCTGTCGTTTGGCGTTACAAGTTTTAATAAATGTTGTGGCGAAAGAATTTTAAATAATGCAATTAATTCTTTGTCGTCCTCTTTATTGTTGTTGCGTAAAACTTTATCATAATCTTTTATGTCGAAGTAAACACAAGGAATTTCAACATCTATTTTGGAAACTATTTTAGCAATTTCCTCATAAAAAAATGGGTTGTCTTTTTTGTCGTTGAGTTTGGTTTCATACAATTTTTTGATTTGCGTATTTCTGTAAATATGCTTGTCAAAATAGTTTGCATCAATGATAAACCACTCGTGAACATTGGTCATTACCAACTGTTTCAATTGGTTGTTTCCCGCTTGGTTTCTTTCGTCTAAATAGTAAAGTATAAGTTCGTGAAGTGCTTTTTTATTGGGATAGTCAGCCGTTACCATTTCATTAATGTTGGTTGGTCGTTTGGCTTCAATAATTACACCTACTTCGCTATTTGTTGTTTTGTCTAAGTGAATTACAAGGTCTTTTTTGTCCTTGGTGTTGATTGCGTTTGTGTCACGGTAATAAGTGTCACGCAAAAAGTCACGCAGGTCGTTTTTTAAATGTTCTTCGGTTTCGTCCTTTGGTCTTTTTTCTATAACGCTGATTTTGTCGAGCAAAGCAATGAGGTTTGTTTTGAAAACGTCAATTTCGCTTCTCAAAGGTTTTTGCTTTAAGAAGGCTTTTAATGCTTTTTTCGGTGTCTGCGTTACTAATTTCATCAAATATTCTCTGTCAATTATTAAGGTCGCTAAGTTAAGTTTTAAAACCGTTTTTCAGTCCAAAGTTGCCGTCAAACTGTCAACGGTCTGAATGTCCTGCGGTGCGGTTGGGCAAAATTAAATGTGCTGCAATTTGTGTCGGCTTGTGTGTTGGCATTGCAGCTCTTTTAATTTTGCGAAGGGCTGGCTTTTCTGTCCAATGTCAGCACGAATGTTGATGGTTGCACGGTCGCCCTACACTTGCTTGTAACGGCAGTCCGTCTAAGAACTCTCGTTCTTCAACAAATATAATCGATATAAAGAGTATTAGCGGAAGGTAAAATTAATTGACAACCAATTTGGTTGGAAAAAGTTCATTCGGCATAGCGAAGCGGAATGCTTTTATAAGGGCGATTACTTCCAAAAAATAAAAGACAAGTTCTTTGAAGAACTTTTTTAGCTTACTAATTTCTATGAGGTTTAAAATTCGACGTAGATTGTAGGCGATGAATATGCATCCTACATCGGCAGAGGCCCTTCTCTTGCCTTTTTTAGTGATGATGTAGTGAAAGCCCCACTGTCGCATGATAATGCCATAGAGGAGCTCTAATCACGAAGATGTTTCCGTCGAGTTTTGCCCAAACATGTCCTAAAAGCGATGTTACTTATCATAGTGAAATGCTACTACTTCACACTATTACATCACATATAAGAACACTCCATTCTTTATTTACTCCATACTCGAAAAAACATCTACGCTGCAATAGCTTTTAATGAATCCATATTTAATGCTGGAAAATTAAATTGATTTTTAAAACGAGCTTGTGAAATGGTGACTGCTGTTATATCAACGAGGACCACCAACAAAATGGAAAGATATTGGAAAACTTTTGTTACAACAGATAAAATTGAATTAATTTTTATTGCAAATTGCAGTATGGCCGTGCATTGCTTAAATCAAAAAATAGATGAGAAAAAAATAGAATTTGTTTTGAAATTTATCAAACAATTTAAAAAATAAAATAAATTTTGCATTCTTAAAGTGCAATTCTTCTAAAAAAAAAA
>JAYVOC010000004.1:0-6263 GCA_043758125.1 Bacteroidota bacterium
ATAGATAACGTATTTCCTTCGGCGATTCGTATTTGCTCTTTTACTAAATCAATACCGGTGATCATTTCAGTTACAGGATGCTCTACTTGAAGTCGTGTATTCATCTCCAAAAAGTAGAAATTCATCTTTTCATCGAGGAGAAATTCAACAGTTCCTGCACCAACATAATCGCATGCTTTCGCAACTAGAACAGCACATCGCCCCATTTCCTGACGAATTTCTGGAGTAAGAATAGAACTTGGAGCTTCCTCCACAACCTTTTGATGACGACGTTGGATAGAACATTCTCTCTCGAAAAGATAAACTACATTTCCATGAGTATCTCCTAAAACTTGAATTTCAATATGTCGTGGCGACGTAACAAAACGCTCAATAAAAACTGATCCGTCACCAAAAGCAGACGTTGCTTCACTTACTGCGCGATTCAAATTCTCTTCAAATTCATCTGCAGACTCCACCACTCGCATTCCCTTTCCTCCACCACCGGCTGATGCTTTAATGAGAATTGGAAAACCAATTTCTTGTGCTACTTTTTTCGCCTCATTCAAATCAGTGATTGCATAATCAGTACCTGGCACGAGAGGAATATCATACTTCTTGGCAGCTGCTTTCGCGGCAAGCTTACTTCCCATCATTTCCATCGCCTCAGGAGTTGGTCCAATAAGAACTAATCCTGCTTGACGAACAGCTCTAGCAAAATTTGGATTTTCAGAAAGGAAACCATAACCTGGATGAATTGCTTGCGCTCCAGTTTTCTTAGCAGTTTCAATAATTTTATCGATCAACAAATAACTTTGATTTGATGGAGGAGGTCCAATGCAAACAGCTTCATCAGCATAACGAACATGCAATGCATTTCGATCAGCTTCGGAGAAAACAGCAACAGTAGCGATTCCCATTTCACGAGCGGAACGCATGATACGAAGTGCTATTTCACCACGATTTGCAATAAGTATTTTGGTAAATTTCATAAGCTTTCTAAAGATGGCAATCTAGGACTTGAAATGAACAAATCCTTAATTTTTTCTGCGTTGTAAAAGTAGAAGGTTTAAGGGATATCCGAAAGGATGAAAATTTATAGATTTCAAAGATTTCTTAAACTTACAATTTGTTGTCTTTAAGAATATTAATTTTTTTCAAGAATTAGTTGCACTTTAGGGCTACATTGATTATCTTTGTTAAAGGTGAGCAAACAGAAATATCGAACAATAGTCGTTTACAAGGATTATTTCCAGGAGTTCTTTGTAAAACAAAGTGAAAAAGTAAAAGAGAAAATAATTTGGACATTCACAATGATTGAAGAAATTCAAAAAGTTCCCGAAAGTTTTCTTAAACACATTGAAAATACAGATGGACTTTTTGAAATTAGAGTTCAATTAGGAAACAATATATTTCGAATATTCTGCTTTTTTGATCAAGGAAAATTAGTTGTACTTGCAAATGGTTTTCAAAAGAAGACTCAAAAGACACCAAAAAAGGAGATAGAAAAAGCACTAAAAATCAAGAGACAATATGAAAGCGAAAAACAATAGCATTCTTACGCTTGAACAATTCAAGGATAAGCATTACGGAAAACCTGGAACTAAAAACCGGGATCAACTTGACAAAGGTTATGAAAACTTTAAAATTGGGGCACTAATCCACGAAGCGAGATTAGAAAAAGGATTGACGCAAGAAGAACTTGCAGAAAAGGTAGGGACTACGAAATCATACATTTCAAAAATTGAAAACAACATTAAAGAAGCGCGTATCTCTACTCTTATGAAAATTGTAGAATTAGGATTAGGTGGACACTTGGAATTATCCATCAAACTTTAACAAGATATCCGAAAGGATGGAAATTAAAACTACTTTTTTGTAACGAACCCAATTAATCGGTAAGCAAGCTTAGCAAGACTGTATTCACTTAAAACAGAACCTTCAATTGGAGCACATTCAACGATATCAAAGCCGACAACATTTTTACGTTCAGTTAGCTTGCGTAAGAACTCCATCGTTTCATCCCAAAATAATCCACCTGGTTCGGCGGTACCTACTGCGGGCATGATTGCTGGATCAAAACCATCAGCATCAATTGTTAGATAAACATTTTCTGAAAGCGTATTGATTGCATCATCCATCCAATGCGGATTGTTACGGATGTTGTGAGCATAAAAAGTATGAATCTTATTTGTTGATGCACTTAATTCCGCTTCAGGAGCACTCAATGCGCGAATGCCTATTTGCGTTAACGGTACATCTTGCTCATGTATTCGCGCCATCACCGATGCATGACTAAATAAATTATCGTGATACGAAAAACGTAAATCAGCGTGCGCATCAATCTGTACAACACACAAATTTTTATAATGCTTATTATGTGCTTTTACAAAACCCAAAGTAACAGTATGCTCAGCACCCAATGACACTACAAACTTTCCAGCTTTAATATGTTTTTCGGTTTCTGCTTCGATGTAATCGATTGCATCTGCATCCACTTTATGATGAAAATTCATAGGCTCCATTGTAGCGATACCCACTTTCTTATAGGTTTCAATTCCTAACATCTCATCATAAAATTCGACAAAATGAGATGCTTTTAAAATTGCTTCTGGTCCTTGCGAAGAACCTAATTTATAAGAGGAAGTATACTCGTAAGGAGCGGATTGAATTACAAATTTCGCCTTATCATATTTATATAAATCTGGTTCGGTAATACCTAGGAAATTTTTTTCGTAATCGTAAAATCGCATAATTTAAAGGCTATATAATTTTATCAGAAGTTTAATACTTCTTTGCTGAGAATTTTAATTAACGAGAATTATTTTCCTTTGATCACTTGTTGAACTAGATCAGCAGCTTCTTTCAATTGGATTGCTGAAAAAACTTTCAATCCACTTTCGTCGATTAATTTTTTAGCGATATCAGCATTAGTTCCTTGCAAACGAACGATAATGGGAACTGGTATTTCTCCAATGTTTTTATATGCATCAACGATACCTTGTGCAACGCGATCACAACGAACAATACCACCAAAGATATTTACAAGAATTGCTTTTACATTTGGATCTTTCAAGATAATACGGAATGCTTGTTCAACACGAGCAGCATCTGCAGTACCTCCAACATCTAAAAAGTTTGCAGGATCTCCACCAGCAAGTTTAATGATATCCATCGTAGCCATTGCTAATCCAGCACCATTCACCATGCAACCTACATTACCATCTAATTTCACATAGTTAAGATTGTGTTCACCTGCTTCTACCTCTGTTGGATCCTCTTCCGTTTTATCACGCATCGCTGCATAATCAGGATGACGGAATAATGCATTCTCATCAAGACTTACTTTCGCATCAACAGCAATAATTTTATCATCAGATGTTTTAAGAACAGGATTGATCTCAAACATTGCTGAGTCAGTTTGATCATACGCTTTATAAAGTGACGCAACAAATTTTGTCATCTCTTTAAAAGCATTTCCACTTAAGCCTAAGTTGAAAGCAATTTTACGTGCTTGAAATCCTTGTAATCCAACTTTAGGATCAATTTCTTCCTTGAAAATAAGATGAGGAGTTTTTTCAGCTACTTCTTCGATATCCATTCCGCCTTCAGTAGAATACATAATAATATTGCGACCTGTTTGACGGTTCAATAAAACGCTCATATAAAATTCCGACGTAGGAGTTGGTCCTGGATAATATACGTCTTGAGCGATTAACACTTTACTCACCAACTTACCTTGCGGACCAGTTTGAGGGGTAATAAGGTTCATCCCGATAATATTTGTTGCTCTTTCTTTAACTTCCGCTAACGACTTTGCAATTTTAACACCACCACCTTTTCCTCGGCCACCTGCATGGATTTGTGCTTTAATAACCCACCATTGTGTTCCTGTTTGCTCAGTTAATTTTTTAGCTGCTTCTACAGCCTGTTCTGGCGTATCTGCAACAATTCCTTCCTGAATGGCAACTCCAAAACTTTTTAAAATTTGCTTGCCTTGGTATTCGTGTATGTTCATAGCTCAATCCTAATTGGAAGCGCAAAAGTAAAAAATTAGACAAGTTATACGGTTCAAAAAGAAACATAAAGTTTTACAAACTTATAAGCACTAATATTGTTCAAGATTTTAAGATGAAAACACTAGCAATTAACGATAAAGCCCCTTCTTTCAAAGGTATTGATCAAAATGATAAAACTGTTTCTTTATCAGATTTTAAAGGTCAGAAGTTGATTTTGTATTTCTATCCCAAAGATGATACGCCAGGATGTACCGCTGAAGCTTGTAACTTAAACGATAATTATGCGCTTCTTCTTAAGAAAGGATTTGCAATTGTTGGTGTTAGCAAAGACGATCAAAAGTCGCATTTAAAATTTGTGAAGAAATTTGGTTTGAAATTCAGCTTAATAGCAGATACTGATCAAAAGATTATTGATGCTTATGGCGTTTGGGGTGAGAAAATTTTATTTGGAAGAGAATACATGGGAATACTTCGAACTACTTTTGTGATCAATGAAAAAGGCAAGGTCGAAAAAATCTTTGATAAAGTTAACACCAAAGATCACACTGAACAAATCCTTGCCGAATACTAATCATTGAATTTAAAAATTAAGTCAAGATAGGTATCGGATCTGAATTTATTTCTTTTCTGCGTAAACAAATCGATCTTTCCCCGATAAATCATGATAAATTCGAACATCATGGAAATGCAAATTTTCTAATAGTTCAGCTACATTCTCGCCTTGCTTTTCATTGATCTCAAACCAAAGTTGACCATTTGATTTTAAATTTTTATAAGCGAAACTTGCTATTCTCTTATAAAAAATTAGTGGGTCGTCATCTTCAACAAACAATGCGATATGCGGTTCGTATTGTAAAACATTCTCATGCATTTCATCAGCTTCCGACTTTAAAATATATGGAGGATTACTCACGATCAACTCAAATTGCGTTTCTTCGATTTGTCCCCATTGATTATCTAGCACATCGACCCAAACCCAATTCACATTCAGGTTAAGATCCTTTGCATTATTTTTTGCTTTTAGAAGCGCTTCAAAAGAAACGTCGCAACCCGTAATATTTACCTCTGGAAAACTATGTTTTAGAGCAAGTGCTATACAACCACTTCCTGTGCAGATATCTAACATATTCGCATTAGCGGCAAATTTTTCATCACGAATAAATTGTACCAATTCCTCTGTTTCAGGCCGAGGAATTAACACATGTTGATCCACTCCTATTTTTAATTCAGAAAACCAAGCATAACCAAGAACATACTGAAGGGGCTCTGCATTTCCCAATCTTTCGATATCACTCAAGAGTTGTAATTCGAAATCAGGGTTAATTACTTCGTCCTGATGGATCATGATATATGCAATAGAATAACCTAATCGTTCGAGTAGAAGATGTCGAGTAAGTGTAAGTGCTTCAGAAGTAGGGTACAAAGTACTGAGTACAGCTCTGCTTCTCTCTGTAAAAGTGCTGATGGTCATATTGCAAAGATGATATTTTCAAATTTAAATTTGTTCAATTTAGCATGAATTATTCATTACTGCGCTTATTTTTGCAGCCCACATGGAAAATACCGAGGAGCAAAATTTATTTATGTCACGATGCCTACAATTAGCTTCGCATGGTTTAGGCTATGTTGCTCCTAATCCCATGGTAGGAAGTGTAATTGTACATGAGGGAAAAATTATTGGTGAAGGTTACCATCAAGAATTTGGTAGTTCGCACGCAGAGGTGAATGCAATTAATTCTGTGATGGATAAATCATTACTTGCGAAAAGTATACTCTATGTAAATCTGGAGCCATGTTCTCATCAAGGTAAAACGCCACCTTGTTCATCGTTAATCATTGATTATAAAATTCCGAAAGTCGTTATTGGAATGATAGATCCTTTTGCGAAAGTAAATGGAAATGGAATTAAGCAATTGGATGATGCAGGAATTGATGTTATTGTTGGAATACACGAGGAAGAATGCAAACAATTGAACAAGCGATTTATTACGCATCAACAAAAGAAACGTCCTTATTTAATTTTAAAATGGGCTCAAAGTGCAGATGGATTTATTGGTGATGAAAACAAAGAAGTGATAATTAGTAATGCATTAAGTAAAATATATTCGCATAAATGGAGATCCGAAGAAGCAGCAATTCTAATTGGTAGCACCACTGCCAAAGTTGATAATCCACAATTAAATGTTCGTGAAAATGAAGGACCAAATCCTACTCGGATTCTTATTGATAACAACGGAAATTTACCTGCTAATTTGCACCTCTTTG
>JAYVOC010000005.1:0-3327 GCA_043758125.1 Bacteroidota bacterium
TTAAATCCCATACTTGTTCAACAGTTTGCTTAAGATTTGCGAGTAACAATTTATCTGCATTTAGTTGATGTCTTATATTTAAACGGTGAATAGCATTAGCGATTTCTGATTTGTTTTTAATTTGCGATAAGATGCTATGAACATAATTACCAAAAATTATTTCATCGGATTCGTAACGAACGAGCAACGAAGGAATGCTTGCTTTTTTATCTGAACTTACATTAAGCGTCTCAGCAATTTTTGATGAAGGATTGTATAAAGAGTTTTTTGTTGTTTCTTCTTTTTTCTTTTTAGCAACCGTTGGTTCACCAATAAGAATATGTTTTGTATCATTAATGTTGAGCAATGCACCCCATTCATTATCCGATCCTAATGCTTCTAAAATTAATGATCCAACATTTCCACTCTTTGCTTTGTTTGATCCAAATATATGTAACTGATTTTCTGCTCTAGTAAAGGCTACATAAAGTAAATTCAAATTATCTAAATAGGTTTCTTCGCATTCTGTAATATAGTCTTCTGCAAAAACAGTTTTCATTAAATTTTGTGAAGGACTTATCGGTAATTTCCCCATTTCATTGAATGGATTAACATCTGTTCCAAACCATAAAACTGATTTTATATTTGGAACAATCGACCAATCTGCAAATGGAATGATTACTATCGGAAATTGTAATCCCTTAGAACGATGAATAGATAGTATTCGAATTGCATTTGTGGCTTGCGGAATTTCAACACTCCAATTTTTTGTTTCTACATTTTTATCCCACCATTTTAAAAATTCAAATATGCCAGTACCATTAGAAGATACAAATCCTAAAATAATATCAGTAAAATGATCAATAAATGGATCAGGTTTTTGCAAATTACTTAATTGCAAGAGTTGATAATATGCAAGATCTAACGGCAATGATAATAACGAATATCGTTTTGCTAATAAAACATCATTCGACCAGTTTGTTGAATCATCTTTTATTTTATTAGCATCAAAGGGGATCTCGTATTTATTTAAAAACAATTTTTTAGTAATGAAATAATTTACCTCACTTTGTAAGAATGTGTTTTTTCCATTATGAATTAGACGTAAACAATTAAGTAAAAAACGAATTTGAATATTCGTGGAAAGCATCAATGAATTAGGAGCAATAAAATCATATTCTTGATGATGTAAAAGAAAATCGGAAATAGTTTTTTCATGATTACGTGTTCTTACCAATATGGCAATATCGCGCAATTCGTATCCTTGTGCAATTGAATTTTTAATGGTACTATTCAATTGAATTAATGCTTTTTCTTTCCACGTTTCTTCTGCTTCATTATCCGAATTTCCCTCGGCTTTTTTGTTAGCGTTCGAAGGAGAATCGAAGAAATACAATTCTATCATTCCACCTTTTGCATCATCAGATTTTACCTGTTGCTCAATCTCTCCAATGCCATAAGCCTGATTTATTAAAGATGGATTTGAATTGTTTAATGTGCCCATTACTTGTGCAGCCAATGAGAAAAATTTATTGTTAAAGTTTACTATATTTTCAAGACTTCTATAATTGGTATCTAATTTTAATTCTTTAGTTACACTAGCAAATGAAGCGAATTCGTTTTTTACCCCTGATAATAATAGATGCATGTTTCCACCTCTCCAACGATAAATAGATTGTTTTGCATCACCAACAAGTAAAACATCATTTCCTTCTCCTAAAGAATTACTTATTAATGGTTTTAATATTTGCCATTGCTCATTACTTGTATCTTGAAATTCATCGATAAATAAATGTTTAAAAGTGTTTCCAGATTTTTCGTAGATAAATGAAGCGTCATTATCTTGTACCATTTCACGCAGCATACGAGTTGTATCTGACAAAAGAAACAGTTGAAATTCGTCTCGAAATCCTTTAAGCTTTTCATTTAATGATCCAGATATTCCAGCGAGATAAATCATTTTCAATACTTCGCAAGCAGAAAGATAACGTAACTCTTCTTCTTTGTAAAAATCGAGTGCTTGACAAAGTAGAGGATGAATGATTTCTGTTGCAAATGAAACTAACTTTTCATCCTTTTGGTTAGCTTTCGAAATTAGCGATGATGGATCCTCTAGCGCTTTTTCAACACGAGCCCCAATTTCATAACTTGCAGAAGTAATTACCTTGTTGGATATCTTATAGAAAAAGTTTATTGCGCCTGTTTTTCCATACGAAAATGATTCTAATGAATAATTATTAGCAGCAATGGAATTCACACCTTCACTTCCTATACTTCTTAACGTGTTTTCTACGTTATCACGAATCTTCTTTAGTTCATTTATTAAGAGAATGATCGCATCTGGATTACTATTTACTGCTTGTTGATGTGCATCATTATTTATTAAAATTTGTTTGGTAGTATTTTTTAGATCTGGAATTATGTTCCATGACTTTCCTTGATCAATTTTATGTGCTAATAAATCTTGAAGCCAATCGGTAATTATTTTATTTCTACCCGCTTCAGATAATAATTGTGTACTGATCGCATCGCAGATTGCATCTAAGTCTAATTCAATTTCATATTTTACGGGTAGATGCAATTCACGTGCAAGTGTTCTTGCTAATATTTGAAAATAACTATCTATGGTGGAAACGGAAAAGGACGAATAGTCATGTAAAATAAGTAAGAGTATTTCTTTAGCATTTTTTCTAATAACGTCCTCGCTGAGCTTAGTGATATCAATTAAATAACTAAGATGTGATGAATTTCTACCGTTTGATAATATGTCTAATTCTTTGATGATTCTTGTTTTCATCTCCTCCGTTGCTTTATTCGTGAAAGTTATAGCAAGGATACTACGAAAAATACGTGGATGTTTAATTACTTTTTCAAGATAAAGCCTAACTAGTGTAAATGTTTTACCAGATCCCGCAGAAGATTTATAAAGTGTTAATCCCATTTCCCGAAAATAGAAAAGGCTTGTCGTAATGACAAGCCTTTTAATAAATTTAAATCATCATTTTAATTACCAGAATAGGAATTAAACTTATAAGTCAATCCAATTCCTAGAACTTCCTTAAATTGTGTTCTTGGTCCGTAGCCAGCAACTGTTTTAGTAAGTCCACTTCCATCATACAACGGAACTGGAGTATTGTCATCATATATAAGTTGGGTATAAACACTAGCCGAAATATATTTATTCACTTTCATTGCGAGTAATACTTGCCAATTTACATCTACGTTTTGCGGATTATCAGCATAGTTACTAAACAATTCTAATTTCGTCATTAAATTTACATTTGTAATAATTTCTTTTTGAAATTTTGCATTTAAGTATGCTCCAAATTCTGCTCGTGTAGTTTTACC
>JAYVOC010000006.1:0-4670 GCA_043758125.1 Bacteroidota bacterium
TTCATATTAAGTCCAAGTTTAATAGCAGCACATAAATCTTTACTAGTGATACTTTCCGATAATATGCCATTGAACCCAGTTAATATTATTTCTTCCATTCCTCCTGTGTTAAATGCGATTATTGGAGTCCCGCAACCTAAAGATTCCAACATTACATTTGGAAAATTATCTTCCCTTGAAGGTAATATAAAAAGATTTGATGCAGCATACAATAAACTCATTAAGTGATCATCATTAATCACTCCTAAATTAATGCTATTTTTAATATTGGTATAAGGCATTTCTCCAACAGTAACTAAAAGAACATCGTTTCCTAGTTGTAATTCAGTAAGAGCCTCAGTTAATAGATCGAATCCTTTCCTAAAATTGGATACACTTTGGGAAACAAAGAGAATAATTTTCTTATCTACTGGTAAATTAAACTGCTCTCTTGAAAATTGCGATTGATGTGGTTTAAATACTGAAAGGTCGATGCTATTCATAATTACGCGAACATCATAATTGTTAAATATGACGCTATTGTTTGCATAATCCGCAATCCATTTTGAAGGGGAAACGATGGTAAGTCCCTTGAAATTTATTAAGCTTTTTTGCTTTATATGAATAAGCTCGTTTTCTAACTCTTTAAAATTATTTTCGTTTCTTATTTTATCTCCATTATAATGAAAACCTCCCATAAAAGGGTTCATGTCATGAAGGGTCCATACAACTGGTTTTTTTATAAATTTAAAAAATGAAGGATAATTTATAAGACCCGCAACCCAATGCAGATTAATAATATCGGCACTTTGTATTAGTGGATGTTGTTCTATTTGAAAATCACTAAAGGGAAAAGAAAAGATTTCGTAATCGCCATTAATTCCTTTTAGCATTCGGAGGTTTCGCTCTACTTGTGTAACTGGTAAGCCAAATTTTCGTTTTATTTTTTGAAGATTACTTAATTGGACAGAGGGGTTAATATTGAATTCGGAATTTGTTTCTCCTGTTCCTGAGCCAAACAACGATAAAAAAGAAGAATCAGCATTTTGCTGCAAAAGTCCTTTATGTAACCGTAATGCAGCAATTCCGGCTCCACCTTTATCAGATGTACTTATATGAACTATTTTCATTCTTTGATGGCATAAATATTAAGTTGCATATCCATGCCATTATAGCTATTTATTTTCATGAATGGGTTGATCGATGATAACCCGGGAGAGGAAACATATACACGGAATCCTGCACTAAATAAAATCTCAAACAAGTCAGATAATTCCTGAGGCCTATCTATGAAAGAATGATATTCAACAAATATTCTTTTTACAATATGCAATAAATCCTTACAATCATTGAGTACTTTTATTTCGGCACCTTCAATATCAATTTTCAAAAGGTCGACCGTTTTACTAAGATAAGGCCGAAGTTTTTCGGTTTTTATTTCAATGATATTAATATCTTCTTTTGTAGCAATTCTTCCACCATCGGCACCTTCGGAATAAAATTGCAAAACGGTTTCCTCATCCCATAATCCTCTTTCAATGAGTTTTACATCTGTGTATCCAAACGACCTCATGTTTTCTGACAAGGCATTAAAAACCTTTGCATCTGGTTCGAAAGCAACAATTTCAGCCAATGGAAATAATTCCTTAAAATAAATAATGCTTAATCCAATGTTTGCACCACAATCAATAATATAGGGAGTGTGTGAATCAGCTGTAAATTTATAAATTTCCTTTTCAAACAATTCTTTACGAATGAATTCATAAGAAGCCACATCTACAATCACAAGGTTTTTACCTTTAAATTTTATTTTTGCTGATACATAACGAGGCAAGGATTCTATCTTCTTCTTGTCTTGAATATGATTTACATAATCTGGCTGAATCAATAATTTTAATTGTTCCTTTATCCAACTGGGGATACATTTTTTAAGTATTGATTTTAAACTTATATTGGAATGTTTATTATGCATTCTTTTATAAAACTGTTTTAACAATGGATAAACTTTTCCATAATCGCGAACAGGAGATTTTACGACATTAATATTTTTTGCTAATTCAGGAATAAAAAAATCAGGGTTCGGAACACAGTGTTCACCGGTTCCATCCATCCCTATGTTTTGAACAAGTGAAACTTTTGGATGAAGGCATAGCCCATTATTTATAAAAACAGAAAATTGCCACTTTACAGCCCATGTCTTAATTAAACCTGTGATATTATCTTCCAGCTGTTTTACAAATTGGTTAGTTCCATCAATATCAATATCGGTGAAATTTGGCAATGAATATGCCTTGTTTAATAGCTCAATAGAATTTCTATTGTAATGCTTCCATGCCCGTTTCCATGTTGCCCACCCCCAACACGAAGTTTGTTTGTAAAAAAACGTTTGTGGCAAACTACCTTTAACTGGAAACATATATCCAGAAATGTGCATCACCTTTTCATTTTCTTCGTATACAGATAATGCATTATTCATGAATTTTAGGAATCCAGTTGATGTTATAATATCATCTTCTAACACAATTATTTTTCCATGTCTGTTCACTACATCTGTAACACCATTTACTATGTTATTAGCAAGGCCATAATTTTTCTCCCGGTTAATGAAATGTATTTCTTTAAACCCTTGGCAACTTTTCACTATTTCTCGTATGGAAACTATGTTTTCATGATCACGATCCGTGGCATTTTCTTTTGCACCATCTGCATAAACATAAAGTATCGAATCGCTGGCGAATTCATTTAAAGCCAATGCATCTAACGTTTGTTGTGTATGTGATAAACGGTTATATACAAAAAGAACAATTGGTGCTAATTCCATATTTATAAACTGGTAAGAAATTTATAATTTTTAGAACAAATTAAATACGTTTCTTTTATTCCCGAATATATTGTTTCTTCATATTGAATTCCTTTTTTATTAAATGATTCTTTAAGCTTAGCAATAGTTTGTTTTTCTCCAGCCCTTTCGTAATCATCCATAATAATAATAAACTGAGAAGCAATGAGATCTTCTTCTAATAAATCAATGATCTGATAGCGAGAGTAATGTTCGCTACCCCAAGGACCATCAATTATTATTAGATCATATTTTTGCTTGGGAAGACTCGCTATTAGCGCTTGGTATTGAAAGACCTCTTGCCCTTGTATTTTTATTTTTTCAATTTCTAATATTGAAGTATTAGAAATGACGTCATAAATTTCATTTGAAAAAAATTGCAACCACTTTTCATCTTGTTCAATAATTTTTAATGTTGAATTGGGGAAATATGAATGGTATTGATAAGCAAGTTTTGTACTTTCCCCTAATCCAAATTCCAAAATGTTTTTTGGATGTATGTCATTATAAATTCTAAATAATATATACAACATTGGGTATCCTGCCGCCCATCTACCCGGATTAAAGGAAGTATTAATTAACCATTTTGAACCTGCTATCGAACTGTTGAAAACAGATGACCAATAAATTTCATCTAGTTTTTTGCCATGAAAATCTAACGTTTCCTTTGTTTCACGGATTTCAACAAACAATTGCTTAAATTTTTTAAATGGCATCATTAAATTATTTTAAATTCAGTAAGAAAGCTACCTTGACGATCTGGAATATTTTTCCCAGTTCCATAAAAATCTTGATAATGAATAGTTAACCCAGATGCATTCTGAATCCAATCGGCTGTTCCATAGTTCGTGCTGCAAAAAAGGTTTATCGTATAGTGTCCTTGGTTCAACAATATTTTATCAACTAAGAAACTCATTGATGATCTTTGATCTTTAATCGCATCCTGATAAATTGAAGTACTCATCCATGTAATTCTGTTTCCTAAAGCATCGTTAATGCCGATATCAATTTTCGAATTTTTACTTAAATAAAATTCCGGACGAGTTTCAAAATAAATAATGATTTCTAAAGATTCTCCTATTATAAAATCATTTTTAAGATTTCCATTTTTATCTTTAAATAGTATATCCGTAAATTTCAATAATCCGTTAACGTCGTTTCTTGGTATTTCACTTAACTTAATTGTTGATTGAATAATATGATCATTCATATAATGTTCAAGTACTTGATCAATATTTCCATTCATCATTAAAGATCCATGTTGTAATATAATTCCTTTATCACAAAGATTTTTTACCGCTGAGATATTATGACTTACAAATAGTACGGTACGACCATCATTTATACTGATGTCTTTCATTTTACCTAAACATTTTTTTTGAAATTCAAGATCGCCAACGGCAAGTACTTCATCAACAATTAAAATTTCTGGTTCAAGATGTGCCGCAACAGCAAAAGCAAGTCGTACATACATTCCTGACGAATATCGTTTAACAGGAGTATCAATATAACGCTCCACGCCACTGAAATCTACGATCTCATCAAACTTACTTTTAATCTCCGCTTTTGTCATTCCGAGAATCGCTCCATTCAAAAAAATGTTTTCTCTTCCAGATAATTCTGGATGAAACCCTGTTCCAACTTCTAATAAAGATGCTATTCTTCCTTTCACTTTAAAACAACCTTTTGTTGGAGTTGTAGTGCGCGATAAAATTTTTAGTAATGTAGATTTCCCTGCGCCATTTCTTCCAATAATGCCAAGAACTTCACCTTGCTGCACACTGAAATTTATATCCTTTAAAGCCCACACTAAATCACTAGACCCTTTTTTTGTACGATCATTACTTTCTCC
>JAYVOC010000007.1:0-9641 GCA_043758125.1 Bacteroidota bacterium
CATTTAGCAACAATGGCTTCAACAGTTGCAACACTTATGTTAAATTATCCAGAAAAGAAATGGATTAAAATTTTGGGAGGAAGTTTAATTGGATTAACAGGATTGTCAATGATCAATAATGATGTTCATTGGTTGAGTGATTATCCTCTAGCATTAGCATTAGGATATGTTTCAGCAAAAATTACATTCGATCGAAATCATCGACAACATGTTAAAAAAATAATACTTTAGTTTATACTTTAATAATTTCATTTGCTATTTTCCAATTAGAATCGATGTTTAGAAAATTTGTTCTAAGATTCATAATAAATTTGAGTTGAAAAGTAAACGAGTAATCCTAATATAAAATTAGTTTCAAAAATGCACTATTAAAGTTTCGTTTTTTTTTGAAGATTTAATCGTATTAATATTAAATAAAAATTAGATCCTGTTTTGCTTGATTTACAAATGGAAATAATTTTTCTATGAAAGAATTTCGGATAAAATATCATGCGATTTAATTCGTATTCCTTGAGTATGATGCAACTCATAATATCCAACAAGCGCTTCTAATAATTTTTTTCTTTCTGTACCACTTAAACGAATTGCAGCCGAATTTTCCAACGATACAGTAAGTAATGTATCGAATTTTTCAGACAATAAAATTGATAAGAAGTAGGGATGCATGGGTTTTGTTTCTTGAAAAATCCCTTCTTGCAAATCAAAGTAGGGCGTTACTTTATCATATCTACCACTTGGATAGAAACCAAGATATCGAGATAATGAAAGCATAAAACTTAAATGAAAACTACTAACAGTTTCATGATGGACATCCAGCATTTGAACTGCATGATCTATAAAGTGAAACAATTCAGGATTCGTCTCCTCTTCTTTGATGCTACGATATAATAACTCTCCAAGAAAAATCGCCATTGCCGTTTTAATAGTATCATAAGGTATGTTCTTAAACGTTGGTGATGCATCTGCCGCTGAAACCCGATGAAGTCCTCCAGGCTTTTTAAAATACGCAACAATTTCAATTAGTGATAACGGTTGGAAAAGATTATGTGCAAATCGTGCTTTTTGTTTTCTTACTCCATTTATCAAAAACGATTGCAACCCTTTTGATTCAGTATATACTTTCGCGATTATACTAGCTTCAGCGTATTCTGTAACATGTAAAACGACACCTCTTGTTTTTTCAATCATTGATACTTACCAATTTTCGGGGAACGGAAATTATTTTTAATGTAAAAATTTCACAAGATCTTGTCCTATATCAGTACGATAATATTCGTAATCATAATGAATGATTTTAGCGGCTGCATAAGATTGCTCCAACGCTACTTCGAGTGTGTCACCAAGTGAAGTAAGTGCGAGAACTCTTCCTCCATTGGTAACAATTGAGTTTTCGACTAATGCTGTTCCTGCATGAAATATATACGTATTTAATGTTTTATCAAGACCAGAAATTGGAAACCCTTTATCAAAATTACCAGGATATCCACCTGAAACCATCACAATTGTTGCAGCAGTTCTTGGATCAATTTTTAAATTAATAGTATCTAATTTTTCATCTGCTACTGCTAATAATAATTCTACTAAATCATTTTTAATTCTCGGAATTACAGCTTCAGTTTCTGGATCACCCATTCTGCAATTGTATTCAATCATAGAAGGATTTCCATTATCGTTCATCAAGCCAAGAAAAATAAATCCTTTGTAAAGTATATTTTCTTTATTCAATCCTTCAATTGTTGGAATGATAATTTGCTCTTCCACTTTTTTAATAAAATCAGCATCTACAAATGGAACAGGAGATATTGCTCCCATGCCACCTGTATTAAGTCCTATATCGCCATTACCAATACGTTTATAATCTTTTGCTTCTGGTAAAATCTTATAGTTCTTACCATCCGTTAAAACAAACATCGAAACTTCAATGCCATTAAGAAACTCTTCTATAACAACAGTCTCACTTGCCTTACCAAATTTCTTATCAGTAAGCATCGATTTTAATTCTTCTTTCGCATGTGCTAAATTGGATGAAATAATAACTCCTTTTCCTGCAGCTAATCCATCAGCCTTCAATACATAAGGTGCTTGAATATTTTCTAGAAATTTAAATCCTTCTTCTAATTCATTTACAGTAAAACTTTGATATGCTGCCGTTGGGATTCCATGTCTGATCATGAATCCTTTACTAAATGCTTTACTCCCTTCTAAGCGCGCTCCAGCAGCAGATGGACCAATGATAGCAACATCTTTTAATTGTGCGTCATTCATAAAAAAATCTACAATGCCATTTACTAATGGATCTTCAGGTCCCACAAGTACCATCGTTATTTTTTCCTTTAAAACAAGTTCCCTTATTGCTGAAAAATCATTTGGAAGAATATTAATGTTAACGCCACATTTTGCAGTTCCAGGATTCCCAGGCGCAATAAATAATTGAGAACATAATTTGCTTTTTTTTATCGCGCTAGCAAAGGCATGTTCACGACCACCAGAACCTAATAAAAGAATGTGCATAACCAATAATTTCTATCTTGCAAAGTAACATATTCTATTTAAGAATAGAATGCTTCTACTGAACATTAATTATCAAAAAAAATTCTAAGAGAATTTATCTTATGATGTTTAACATATTAAATTTTGATTTTAATATTTCACAGGAGCCATCATATTATAAAACATAAACGAATAAATATCAGTAAGCTCATCAATAGTTTTGCTTAAAGGTTTGCCAGCACCATGACCAGCATTTATATCTACACGAATCAATACAGGAAGTGGCCCGAGTTGATGCTCCTGTAATGTTGCAATATATTTAAACGAATGAGCTGGAACAACTCGATCATCATGATCCGCAGTTGTCACTAATGTTGCAGGATAAACGCGAGTAGAAATATTATGTAATGGTGAATAGCTCAATAAATTTTTCAGGTTTGCCACACTATCACTTGATCCATATTCAACAACCCAACCCCATCCTACTGTAAATTTATGGTAACGTAGCATGTCCATTACTCCTACTGATGGAAATGCCACTTTAAATAAATCAGGACGTTGGTTGATAACTGCAGCTACTAATAATCCTCCATTAGATCCTCCTTGAACAGCGAGAAAATCAGGCGACGTATATTTCTCATTCACGAGATATTGTCCAGCAGCAATAAAATCGTCGAAAACATTTTGCTTTTTCAAGAGCATTCCTGCTTTGTGCCATGTTTCACCGTACTCACCTCCACCTCGAATATTTGCAACTGCGAAAATTCCACCGTTTTCAAGTAATACAATTCGTGATGCAGAAAAAGTAGGATTCATATTTACATTAAAGCCTCCATAACCATAAAGAAGTGTGGGATTCTTTCCATTTTTCTTTAACCCCTTTTTATAAATAATAAACATGGGAACTTTAGTACTATCCTTACTAGTATAAAAAACTTGTTCAGTAGTATAATCATCAGGAATAAATTTTATTGCGGATTTTTTAAAAAGTATTACTCGATGATTATCGATATGGTATCTAAAAATTGTTGCAGGATAGATGAAAGAAGTAAATGTAAAAAATACTTCACGATCCTTCTTCGTTCCTCCAAAACCTGTAGCCGTTCCGATACCTGGAAGTTTAATTTCATCTTCTAATTTTCCTTCAAAAGTATATTGGTAAACATGTGAATTTACATCTTGCAAATAATTTAATATTAGTCGATCACCAGTAGATGTTGCTGTTTCAAGAAGAAATTTTTTCTCAGGAATTATCACACGCGCTTGAGTTAAGAGAGGCTTATCAGGAACAAAGAAATCAAGATCGAGTGTAATAATTTGATTGTTAGGTGCACCATTATTAGTTGAGACAAAAATGCTACTACCATAATTTTCAATGATACTATAATTGTAATTAAATCCTTTGAACAATACTTTTAATTTATCATTTGGCTTTGTAAGATCTTTGAACAATATCTGTGTTCCGTATGTGCCTTCTAAAACATACACAAATAAATATCGTTCATCTTCGGTTGTTTGCGTTCCGAAATATCGTAGTGGATGGTCTTTGTCCTCATAAATTAATTTATCGGAATTCTGAGATGTATTTAATTGATGATACCAAATTTGGTGATGTTCATTTTTTCCACTTAACACTTTACCTTTTTCTGGCTCTTGATACCTGCTATAAAAAAATCCATCTTTATACCAGGAAGCACCAGAAAATTTCACCCATTTTAATTCATCTTTCAATTCCTTTCCCGTAGCAACTTCTTTCACATGAATTGTTTGCCAATCAGATCCCGATTGATTTATTCCATAAGCACAATATTTATCATCATTAGAAAAGCCTAACAACGTTATTGCAGATGTTCCATCTTTGCTTAATTTATTTGCGTCAATAAAAATTGTGGGTGTTCCTTCTAATCCCTTTTGAATATAATATGCTGGCTGATTTTGTAATCCATCGTTTTTAGCATACATATAATATTCACCAATTTTTGTTGGTTCAGAATAACGTTCATAATTTATTAAATCAGTTAAGCGATCATGGATTTTTGATCGATATGGGATTTTATTAAGATAATCGAATGTTGTTTTATTCTCGTTTTCTACCCAAGCCTTTACATCTGCCGCTGTATCATTTTCAAGCCATCGATAAGGATCTTGAATAATGGTTCCATGATAATTATCTTCCTGCTTTACTTTTTTTGTTATTGGATATCTCACTTGGGATGTTTGTGATTTAATAGGATGATTGAAGATTAGAAAAAATAAAATACTTCCAATTAATTTTATGTTCATTATGATATATTTAATAGAGGATAAAATGGATAAATAATTTTACTTGAATTTTAAATCTTGCTCGGAAATTTCAAATTGTGATTTTACTTGACCTTTTATATCCAAACAAAGCATCTTTAACTTACGATTATTTTCTTCTCCGCTTATGCTGATAATCGCAAAGTTATTTTCCATAACAAGTGTTTTAGGAATTCGTGATGGATTTGTTAATTCTGGTTTTCCTGTTAAATCGTATGGTTTTGATGTTAATGCAGAAGTACAAATATCAAACATCTTATAACCACCTTTTGGTTGCCATCCAATCACCTCTGAAAAATGTCGATCACCAGTTAAAAATACGACCCCTTCAATTTTGTAAGCAACGATAAAATTTATCAGATCATTGAACTCACACGAGTAATGACGCAAACATTCCTTTTCTGCAAAAGGGTTTAAAACTTCATTACCAACTGCAATAAATTTAAAGGTAGCATGTGAACTTACTAAACTATTTTTGAGCCACGTCAATTGCTTCTTACCAAAAAATTCTTTATCACAATTTGATTTTCCTGATATAGAATCTTTTAATTCATTTGGTGAACGATGACTTCTATCATCAGTAAGAAAATATTCGCAATCACTCCAAGTAAATTTACTGTACGTTCCTTCGTTATCAGATTCACCGTAAGATTTATTTCCCCAATAATCCTTAAATAATTGTATTGATGCACTTTTTAATTCGAATGTTGAATTCCCATCATTAGGACCATAATCATGATCATCCAAAATAGCAAAATTGGGTCGACTAGAAAACAATTCTTCCATTTCTGGAGTTCTACGCTGAAATGAATAACGATATTGCATTCCTGCAACTGAACTATAATCTGCTTCTCGATAATATAAATTGTCGCCTAACCATAACATGAAATCACTTGAAATATTCGATATGGTTTTAAAAATTGTAGGATCTTGTCCGTAAGGCTCACCTGGCCGATCGTATTTACTATCGTTGATGTATGCACATGATCCGGCACTAAATGAAAAATCAGGAGCCGCTTTACGATATTCCCAAATATCTTTTGTTTGAAAATAGTGTGACTTTAAAAATGGAACTGCTTTTCCGTTTAAAATAATTTCATATTGATACTTCGTATTTAATTTAAGCTTTACTAATTCAAAACGAATTGTATTATATGGATTTCCTAATTTTCCTTCGTAGTCAAATTCATAAAAATATTCTGTATTATCAATTTCCCAATAACGAATCGTTGCAGATTTTACTTCTTGATTTACTTCACACCAAATCAAAGCTGATCGATGTTCTACATAACCGAGCATTGGTCCTGAAATAAATTGAGGATCTTGAGCAAAAAGATGTATTGATGAAATGGTAATTGCAAGTATAAGAAGTAATTTTTTCATAAATAGTAACCGTTTTTTTTTATTTGCTTATCAAGCTAATAACTTTTGAATTGGTGAAGATAAACGATATTTGAAAATTCCTTAACTTCGTAAGAACTGATTTAACACAATATGCGACTTCTTACGAAAATAGGTATGCTTCTTTTTCTTTCTATAAGTGTATCTGCTCAAACATTTACCGGCTCTGGTGGTGTGATACCAGATGATGGAACAAGTATTCAGTTTCCAATTACACTAAGTGGGTTATCGCTTACGTCACTTGACACGAGTTATGGTGTTGAATCCGTATGCATTAATCTCAACCATACTTATGATTCAGATCTTGATATTTGGTTAATCTGTCCTGATAATTCGTATATCGAGTTGAGTACTGGAAATGGCGGTAATGGTCAAAATTATACGAACACATGCTTTAATGATACATCAACTTCTTTTATTTCATCTGGCAGCGCTCCATTCACAGGTTCTTTTCTTCCCGAAAGTTTTTTATATCACGCAAATAATGGACAAAATCCAAATGGTGTTTGGGCGTTATTAATTCATGATACGTATCCATTTGTTGATACTGGAAATTTAATTTCTTGGAGTATTACTTTTGGTAATCATCCAGCACATCCTCTTGTTTTTACTTCTTCAAATCTTCCAATTCTTAAGATAAATACTAACGGACAAAATATCATTGACTCTTCAAAAATATTTTGCAGCATGAAAATAATTGATAATGGTAGTAGTGTTCGAAATTATGTTAGCGATAGTGTTTTTACTTTTAATGATTCCATCGGAATTGAAGTTCGTGGATCTAGCTCACAAACATTTCCTAAAAAATCTTTTTCTGTTGAAACAATCGATAGTATTGGAGTATCAAAAAATGTTTCTTTATTAGGAATGCCATCTGAAAATGATTGGATTCTTAACGCAAGTTATACCGATAAATCTTTTATGAGAAATGTATTGAGTTGTCAGCTGGCACGAGAGATGGGCAATTATGGAAGTCGTACACGATTTGTTGAGTTAGTTATTAACGATCAATATCAAGGAATTTATATTTTCATGGAGAAAATTAAACGTGATGCAAATAGAGTGAATGTTTCTAAGATGACAACAGCGGATACAATTGGCGATGCATTAACTGGAGGATACATTTTAAAGATGGATAAATTTACGGGTGCTGGCGGAATTGGTTGGACTACTTTATATCCACCAACAAGTGGAGGCGCATCACCGTTTATACAATATGAATATCCTAAAGCAACTAACATACTTCCCGTGCAAGAAAATTATATTCATGCTTATGTAGATAGTTTTGAAAATGTACTTGCTAGTTCCCAATTTGCGGATCCAATTAATGGATATGCAAAATATTTGGATGTTAATTCAGCGATTGATTATTTTTTGATCAATGAGTTTTCGAAGAACGTTGATGGTTACAGACTAAGTTCTTATTTGTATAAGAAGAAAGATTCGAAGGGAGGAAAACTACATGTAGGTCCAGTTTGGGATTATGATATTGCTTGGGGAAATGCAAATTATTATACTGGTGATATTACTTCCGGATGGGCTTATCAATTTAACTATGCGAATGATCCATTTCAACCTCCATTTTGGTGGGATCGATTATTACAAGACACAACGTACAGCAATGCTGTTCGATGCAGATGGGAAAATTTAAGAAGTAATATTTTATCCACTACAAATTTATTTGCTAAAGTTGATTCGATGGCATTAGAATTAAATGAAAGTCAACAGCGTAATTTTACTGTTTGGCCAATACTTGGGCAATATGTATGGCCTAATCCATTACCATTACCAACCGATTATCAAGGAGTAGTTACAGAAATAAAAAATTGGATTAGCAATAGAGCTTCGTGGTTAGATGCTAACATTACAGGAGTTTGTACTACTACTGGAATCAATGATTATAAAGAATCAATTTTAAATATTTCTCCTAATCCAATTAATGATGTTTTACAAATCACATTCTCTGATTCATATCGAGGTAATATTAATTTGCAAATTTTAAATACACTTGGCGAAGAATTATTACAATTAAGTATACTAAAATCACAACAAGTATTTAATCATAAAATAAATTTAGCTCAACTTAAGGCTGGTATTTATTTTGTAAAAATACATTCTGGTAAAACTTTTTTTACAAAGAAATTAATTAAGCAGTAAAATATATTCCAGGCAATGCCATTTCTATTTCTCTTCTTTAATTGGTATTACATCAATGACAGAAAAAACTAAATAAAAATCAATCTTTTATTGAAAATACGATTTTTGTTTAACTTCCTTTATTAATTTCGTATAATTATTGATTAATTCTTCATCTTAAAAATGTTACGACAAGGTCTTCATCAGAAATTATTACAGAAGCTATCTCCACAACAGATACAGCTTATGAAACTCTTACAAGTTCCAACTGCTGCGTTAGAACAACGTATCAAAGAAGAGCTTGAAATCAACCCTGCACTAGAAGAAGGGACTCCTGATGATATTGCAGAGGAGGAAGAAGAAGCGAATACTGAAGGTGAAGTAGCTGAAACGAATGAAGACGACACAGAAGAAGTTGATGAATATCAAGACGAACGTGTAGAAGATAGTATAAAAAAAGAAGATGATATAGACATTACCGACTATATAGAAGACGATGATGTTCCATATTATAAATTGAGTGCGAATAATACTTCTGCTGATGATGAAAGATTTGAAACACCAATTACTATTAGTGTTTCATTTCAAGATACGATGTTAGCACAATTAGGATTATTACCATTCGATAATCATCATTATTTATTAGCGCAACACCTTATTGGTAGTTTAGATGATGACGGATATTTACGACGTGATTTAGATGCGATTGCCGATGATTTATCCTTCACACAAAACTTAGTTACCAACCCTGAAGAGTTAGAGTCAACTTTAAAAGTTATTCAAACATTAGATCCTCCTGGAATTGCTGCTCGTGATTTAAGAGAATGTTTGATGTTACAACTAGAGCGAAAGAAACAAGAGCAACATCCTCATGATATTTCCTATCACATTTTAAAGGATTTCATGGAAGAATTTTCGAAAAAACATTACGAGAAAATTCAACGTGCACTTGATTTAAATGATGAGGAAATGAAAGAAGCTGTTGAAGAGATCTTAGCATTAAATCCTCGTCCAGGCGGTGGGTCGGCAGAAGATACTCGATCATCACAGCAAATCATTCCTGATTTTATCATAACGGTTACTGATGGGATTATAGAATTAAATTTAAATTCAAAAAATGATCCGGATCTAAGAGTTAGTAAATCCTTTCAAGAGATGTTGCAATCTTATTCCAAAGACAAAAAAAATAAAGCTACAAAGGATGCCGTTGTTTTTATAAAACAAAAAATAGATGCTGCGAAATGGTTTATAGATGCAATTCGACAGAGACAACATACATTACTAACTACGATGAGTGCAATTTTGAATTATCA
>JAYVOC010000008.1:0-18941 GCA_043758125.1 Bacteroidota bacterium
ACAGGAAGTGGAACATGGACAGCAATAAGTGGAGGAACAATTACAAATCCAACATCTGCAACAACAACTGTTACAGGATTGAGTACAGCAGGAACCTACAATTTTGTTTGGTCGATTACCAATGGAACATGTTCAAGTAGAGATACCGTTTCAATTGTAGTAAATAGTTTAATTAATGCTAATGCTGGAATTGATCAAGCGCAATGTGCATTATTTACTGCAACGTTAGCTGGAAATATTCCTTCACCTGGTTCTGGTTTATGGACAACAATAGGAACTTCGATTATCAGTTCGCCAACAAGCACAAATGCAACAGTATCTAATTTAGCTTACGGAAATAATTTATTTATCTGGACAATTACAAATGGTTCATGTATTACATCCGACACTGTTGTAATTAAAGTTGATAGTATTATTTCTGCAAATGCAGGAATCGATCGATCAATCTGCGCGAGTGTTGCAACAATAATTTTAAATGGAAATAATCCAACGCCAGCAAGCGGAACATGGTCTACAAATAGCTCTGCTGTAATAGTAAATCCAACAAGTGCATCAACAAGCGTAAACGGTTTAGTGAATGCAGGAAATTATAATTTTATATGGACTATTACCAATGGAACATGCACTAATGCGGATACTGTTATTATTTCAGTTGATAGTAATGTTGTTGCAAATGCTGGTCCCGATCAACAACTTTGTGAAACGCAAGTTTCAACTACTCTCTCTGCAAATGCAGTTACTGTAGGAGTAGGAGTTTGGTCAACAACAAGTGCTGCAGGAATTACAGATGTATTAAATCCATTCACAAGTGTTACAGGATTATCAGTTGGTACTTACCAATTTGTTTGGACTGTCACCAATAATAATTGTGAAACGTATGATACGATTACTGTTGATGTTTCGCAACAAGTTACTGTTGCTAATGCAGGTTTTGATGATGCATTTTGTGCATCCGTAAATGGAATCACAATTAAAGGAAATGATCCTTTAGTAGGAACAGGTTTATGGAATAGTTTAGGTACTGCAATTGTTGATACTTCAACTGCATCACTTACAACAATTAGTAATCTTTCAATCGGTCAGAATTTATTTGTATGGACAATTTCTAATGGTGCTTGTTCAAGTTCAGATACCGTTATTATTACTTCAAATCCAAATCCAATAGTAGATGCAGGTCCTGATCAATTTACTACATCAGGAGTGCCTGTAAATCTTGGCGGTTCTCCTACAGCAAGTTCTGGATTTTCACCTTACGTTTATACATGGAATTCCGCAATTTATTTAAATGATAGTTCCATTTCAAATCCTATTGCAACTGTATTTACTACACAACAATTTTCAGTAATTGTAACGGATAGTCTTGGTTGTGATGGAAGAGATTCAGTTGTTGTATTTGTTAATAATCCTCCAGATGCAATCAATGATACGATCGTTACGAATGAAGATTCTGTAACAGTAATAATTGAATTAGGAAATGATACAGACCCTGATAATAATATTAATCCGGGAGCGGTTCAAATAATTGGTGGTCCATCAAATGGTACTGCAATTATTAATGTACTAACTGGTGCAATAACCTATACTCCGACTTTAAATTTCTTTGGTGCTGATAGTATTCACTATTCAATTTGTGATTCTGGTTTCCCAGTTTATTGTGATAGTGCATGGATTTATATTAATGTGCTTCCAGTAAATGATGCACCATTAGCCATTGATGATACAATTTCTACTCCTGAAGACACATGTGTTCAAATAGCAGTTTTGTTAAATGATACAGATGTAGAAAATGGAATTCAATTTGGTTCTCTTGCAATATTAACAGGTCCAAATAATGGTACAGCAACAGTGGATACTTTGACAGGAATAATTACATATTGCCCTAATCCAAATTTCTCTTCGAATGATACATTAATTTATATTATTTGTGATAATGGTTCTCCAATTTTATGTGATACTGCAATTGTTATCATAACTGTAATTCCTAAAAACGATGCACCAATTGCATTGAATGATTCTACATCATTGTGCTCTGTAGATTCTATTGTTTATGATGTACTAGTAAATGATACCGATCCTGAAGGGGATTCCTTATTTGTAACACTACTTTCAGGACCGTTTCATGGAACAGCAACAGTAACTTCATTGCAACAAATTTCTTACATTTCTAATCCATTTTACAATGGAATAGATTCTATTGCTTATCAAGTTTGTGATAATGGAGTTCCATCACGTTGTGATACAGCATACTTTTTTATTACCGTGCATGCATCACCACAAGTTACAACTGCAATTACTAATAACCGTTGCTTTGGTGATAGTTTAGGCGCGATTGATATCACTATAACTGGTAATGCACCCTACCTAATTAACTGGAGTAATTCCGAAGTCACTCAAGATATTGATAGTCTTGCAACAGGATTTTATACACTATTATTAAGTGATACATTTGGCTGCGCTGTTACAATGATAGATACAGTAACAGGACCATTATTTCCTTTAACAGCGCTTTCCAGTTTGCAACCCGTGCTTTGTCATAATGATAGTACTGGAGCCATCGATCTGCAACCGCAAGGTGGTACGTTACCGTATACTTTTACGTGGAGTACTACTGATACTATTGAAGATATTTCGAATCTAACAGCCGGTGTTTATTCAGTTGTGATTGTTGATTCTAATGGATGTACACTTAGTGTTTCGGATACCATTCTTCAACCAGATAGTTCTTTGTCAGCTAGCTTATTGGTGACAAATATTAAATGTTCAGGAGATAGTTCTGGTTCATTTGCATTAAGTGTAAATGGTGGTACACCAATTTATTCTTTCTTATGGAATAATTCAAGTGTTCTTCAAAATCAATCAAATCTTCTCTCTGGAATATATTCAGTTACTGTTACAGATCTAAATTTATGTGCTGTTACACTTGTGGATTCTATTCAAGCATTAAATGCACCGATACTTTCAAATATTATTTCATCAAGTGCAAAGTGTATTGCCGGAATTTTTGCAAATATTATTTCGAACCCTACAGGTGGTGTTTCGCCTTACACTTTTAGTTGGTCAACTAGTGATACTATAAATGTTATCGATAGTTTAAATGCAGGAATTTATACTTTACAAATTACTGATTCCATTGGATGTGTGAATTCAAATACCATAACGATTGTTGATAGCTCATCATTGAATATTAGTAATTCAGGATTAAATACAATTTGTATTGGTGATTCAATAAATCTGAGTGTACCAACATTTTCAAATGTAAGTTATAACTGGTATTTAAATAACACACTTTTAGTTGGTGATACGCTTCATCAACTTACTGTATTGCAAGCTGGCGATTATTCCATTCAAGCAACAGCTGCTTGTGGAGTTTTTAATGCGGGACCAATTACTATTAGTGTAAACACATTGCCATTTGTTGTGGTGTCACCAGGTTCAACAATTCATTGTGATTCGCTTATAACAATTACTGCTTCTGGTGGATTCAATTATAGTTGGTCACCAGCAAATCTTTGTACTTCGCCGAATGTAGCATCAACAATTATTAATCCTTCATCAACAACGGTGTTTACAGTGATTGTTTCTGATACGCTCGGTTGCGCTACCGTTGATTCTATTATTGTAAATGTTACTTGTGATTCACTTTTTATTCCAACCGGTTTCTCTCCTAATGGTGATGGTGTTAATGATTACTTTGTGATTTCTGATGTAGCAAGATATCCTGATGCTATCTTGAAAATATTTAACCGTTGGGGCGATATTGTTTATGAAAAAGATCATTATGATAATTCATGGAACGGTTTCTCCAATAGTGATCGTATTAAAATTGGTCAAGTACTTCCTAATGGAACTTATTATTATGTTTTTATTCCTGGAAATAATGAAAGTACAAAAGCAGGATATGTGATCCTCCGACGATAGTTTCCTCCGTGATAAATTTAAGGACCGCCTAAAAAGCGGTCTTTTTTATGGATTTTTATGTAGAATGGCCTTAATTATCTTTATCATTAGAGGAAAAATACTTTTCGGTCGCCTTCGTTTTGATACCTTTGCAGCCTTATTTCATTCATTGACGATTCTATGAAAATTGCTTATAACTGGCTCAAACAATTTCTTCCTTTTACACAAAGTCCACAAGAAATTTCAATATTACTTACTGGATGCGGACTCGAGGTAGAGCATCTTGAACATTGGCAAAGTTTACAGGGTGGCCTTGCCGGAATCGTCGTTGGACAAATTCTTACTTGCATGCAACATCCAAATGCGGATCGATTAAAAATCACTACTGTTGAAGTTGGTGATGGTGAACCAAAGCAAATTGTTTGCGGTGCGCCAAATGTTGCAGCAGGACAAAAAGTAATTGTTGCATTACCCGCAGCAATATTATTTCCTTCTCATGGCGATTCTTTTACGATTAAAAATTCTAAAATTCGTGGTGAGACTTCAGAAGGAATGATTTGCGCTGAAGATGAAATCGGATTGGGAGAATCGCATGCTGGAATTATGATTCTTCCGGAAGATACACAAGTGGGATTGTCCGCAGCTGATTATTTTCAAGTGGAACAAGATTGGATTTTTGAAATTGGTTTAACACCTAATCGTGCAGATGCAGCTTCACACCTTGGTGTAGCGCGTGATTTGAAAGCGCTACTTGGAAAGGCAAATAATTTAAAACTTACGTTACCTGATGTTAATGATATCAAAGTTGAAAAAACATCAAATGCAATTTCTGTTGAAGTGAAAGATGTTAATTCTTGTTTGCGTTATTCGGGAATTCAAATTGATGGAGTACGAATTGAAGAATCACCAACATGGTTGAAAAATAAATTAAAAAGTATTGGCGTTCGCTCGATCAATAATATTGTTGATATTGGAAATTATGTAATGTTTGCAGTAGGTCAACCGATGCATGCATTTGATGCCGATAAAATTGCTGGAAATAAAATTACTGTTGGCACATTAAAAAAAGGAGATAAGTTTACAACACTCGATGAAGTAGAACATGAGCTCAATGGTACTGAGTTAATGATTGCTGATGATAATGGTGGATTATGCATCGCTGGAGTTTTTGGTGGAATGCATTCTGGTGTTTCATCACAAACTACAAATTTATTTTTAGAGAGTGCATGTTTTAATCCTGTGCAAGTTCGAAAAGCAGCTCGTGCACATGGTTTACATACTGATTCGTCATTTCGTTTTGAAAGAGGTACTGATCCTGAAATAACAGTTTATGCATTAAAATTTGCTGCGAAGCTTATCACTGAATTAGCAGGTGGAAAAGTTAGTTCCGATATTATTGATATTTATCCTGAACCGGTTCAATGGAAAGAAATTATTTTATCATTGGACTATGTAAATATGCTTGCAGGTAATGATCTTGCTAAAGAGGAAATCATAAGAATCCTAACAGATTTACAAATTAGGATTGTTAAGGAAAGTGATCAAGAATTAATCTTAAGTATTCCTCCTTTTAAAGTAGAGGTTACTCGTCAGGCTGATGTTGTTGAAGAGATTTTAAGAATTTATGGATACAATACAATTACATTACCCAAAAAATTAAGCATCTCTGTTGCTGCAGTTGCGAAGCCTGATCCAGAAGCAATAAATTATCGATTAGGTGAATGGCTGGTTGCGAATGGATTTAATGAAATCCTCAATAACAGTTTAACAAAAATATCTAGTACAGATGTTATTGCTCTTCCTGAAAATTCAGAAGCGATAAAAGTATTAAATCCTCTAAGTAATGATCTTGGAATGCTTCGTCATACGATGCTTTTAACAGGGTTAGAATCGTTATCATACAATATTAACAGAAAGCAAAAAGATCTTAAATTTTTTGAAACAGGAAAGACTTATTTGAAGATAAATAATCGTTATCATGAGCAAAAAAATCTTGCTTTGTGGATAAGCGGAAATCGTCATGAAGAGCATTGGAAAATTAAAGCTACTGATTTTGATATTTATTATCTGAAAGCGATTGTGTCTAATCTTTTAGAAAGTATTGGTGTAAATACACGTACGCAATTAAAATTATCGGAATACCATGATGCTACTTTTGCAGCTGCATTAAAGTTTGAAGCAAAGGGAAAACAAATTGTAGTTTTAGGATTAGTGAATAAGCCAATTCTTAAATCAGCTGATGTATCACAACAAGTTTTATATGCCGAATTTAACCTTGATGCATTAATGAAACTTGTTCCAGTTAAAGATGAAAAAGCAAAAGAAGCACCAAAATATCCAGAAGTGCGTCGTGATTTGTCGATGTTACTTGATCGCTCTGTTCATTATGATGCGATCGAGCAATTGGCCTATTCTACAGAACCTAAATTACTGAAAAATGTTAATCTGTTTGATGTTTATGAAGGTGAAAAAATTGGCGAAGGAAAAAAATCCTATGCATTAGCATTTACACTTAGCGATGAAGAAAGTACATTACAAGATAAACAAATTGATGGTGTGATGAATAAATTGATGAAGCAGTTTGAAGAAAAGTTAGGAGCTCAAATTAGAAAAAATTAATTATTCAATTTTAATAATAGTATTTAAATAAAATATTTTGCAATCATTCCATGACTTTAAATTAAACAAACAACTGCTAAATGCGATTGCAGAGATGGGTTATACCACACCAACTGCTATCCAGGAAAAATCTATCCCGGCAATTTTAGGTGGCCAAGATGTGATGGGAATTGCGCAAACAGGAACTGGAAAAACTGCTGCATATCTATTGCCTTTGTTGCGCATATTAAATTATCCTCAAGGTGATGATCCTCGAGCGTTAATATTGGTTCCTACTCGTGAACTTTCTATTCAGGTTGGAAAAACAATTGAAGATCTTGGAAAATATACAGGTCTTCGGCATGCTGTTGTGTTTGGTGGTTCAGGTGCGAAAAATCAAATTGCAGATATTAAAAAAGGGATCGATATTTTGGTTGCAAGCCCGGGAAGATTTTTGGATCTCTATCTCGAAGGTCATATCAACTCACGAAAGATTAAACATTTTGTGATGGATGAAGCAGAACGATTGATGGATAAAAGTTTCATGAATCAGTTTCATCGAATTCTTGAAATTGTTCCACAGAAAAGACAGAATTTATTGTTCTCTGCAACAATGTCTGATCTTGTAAAAAAAATATCAGGTGATTTTCTTGATTTCCCAATCGAAATTCACATTACACCAGAAGTACGCACAGCAGAAACCGTAAGTCAGGAATATTTTAAGGTTCCTAACATGCGAACAAAGTTGAATTTGTTGGAACATTTTTTAGCAGAGGAAGAATTTACAAAAGTGATTATCTTCTGTAAAACAAAAGTTATTGCTTCTAATATTGGAAAATATTTAGAGCGAGTTTATGGTGTTGATGAAGTTCGAATTATTCATGGAAATAAAACACAACAAACACGTATCAATGCAATGGAAGCTTTTCGCAATGATCCAATTCGAATATTAGTTTGTACAGATGTTGCTGCTCGTGGATTAGACATTGTTGATGTGAGTCATGTAATTAATTTTGATACTCCGATTATTTATGAAGACTATGTTCACCGTATTGGCAGAACTGGAAGAGCATTCAAAACTGGTAAGTCGATTACGTTTGTAACGCCCGCAGATGAATATCATTTAAAAAAGATATCGCGATTAATTAAGCAAACAATTCCAGAATCTATTTTTCCTGAAGGAGTGCGAAGAGTTCCTACTGAATATGATGAGAAACAAGAGATGGCGCGCGAGATGGATCGTCAGAAACATTTAGATGATCCGAATTTTAAAGGTGCATTCCATGAGAAAAAAGAAGCAGCAAAGATTCTTGCATTAAAAAATGCAAAGGCTCTTAAAGATAGCAAAACGGAATCATCAAATAGTAAAAGAAATCGGAGTAAGAATCCAGGAGATTCATCGAAATTTGGTAAAGCACGAAGAGGTAAATGACATCAAATAAATCCAATGTAAAATGGCTTTTATTATTAGCACTCGCATTAATTTGGGGAAGCTCATTTATTTTAATGAAGCAAGGATTGAAAGTTTTTCGTCCAGATCAACTTGCAGCAATAAGAATCTCTGTTGCATGTTTAGCATCTTTTCCTTTGATTGCACGAAGAGTAAAAACAGTTCCTAAAGTTTCATTAAAATATTTAGCTGTTGTTGGATTTTTAGGATCAGGAATTCCTGCATTTTTATTTGCAACCGCACAAACACGAATTAATAGTTCATTAGCAGGAATGTTAAATGCACTCACACCAATGTTTACGATGCTGGTAGGTGGGTTTTTCTTTCACTCTAAATTTACAGGCAGACAAATGTTAGGAGTAGGTGTAGGATTTTTAGGCGCAGCAGGATTAATTCTTATTCGCGCTGACGGAGGGATTTCTTCCGATGCAGGCTATGCTGCTTTAATTGTAATCGCCTGTTTATTTTATGGACTAAGTGTAAATACGATTAAAACTTTTTTAAACAATATCGATTCGATTTTAATCTCGGGAATCTCTTTATTATTTGTAGGAATACCGTATGCGATTTTTTTATTGAGTAGCGATTTTACTTATAAACTTCAACATCAACCAGGAGCGTGGACAGCCTTTGGATTTTTATGCTTACTTGGATTAATGGGAACAGCATTGTCGAATGTATTGTATTTTCAAATGGTAAAAATATCAACACCATTATTTGCTTCTGCTGTAACTTATTTGATTCCTATTGTTGCGCTTTTTTGGGGAATTATTGATGGAGAAGCTCTTAATCCATTACATCTAATTGCGATGCTTGCTATATTAGGAGGCGTATTTTTAATTAGCAAACAAAAGGTAAAATCAGCGGTTAAACTTAAGGAATAATACAAGTTTGTTTTATCCATTTGTACAAGTAATGCTGTATATGAAAAAAGTCTTATTTGCTCTAAAAATTAACTACATTAGTTATTTTGTAAAGGTTGAAAAAAATTTAAAATTGTTTAATAAGCAATTCCAATTATGCCATCCATATTTTCAGCGAGGATCGTTTTATTTAAAGTGGCATTGTAAAGCAAACAAGTGAATTGTATATGTAACTTCTTCACTGGTTGTCCCAAGCTATTAGCTTTGTAATTTTCGACACTTAAGATTTTATAATACGAACTACTTGATTGAACAATGTTATCTGATGTAAATATATTTCCATTGTCATCTGTCCATTTAATTGTTATTGTTGAAAAGCCTTTTGTATTCGGAATTTCTGATGGAATACTCCTATAAAAATTATTATCGCAAAGCGTATCGCCAGTACGGACATTCATGCAAGTTGCATATTGGCATCCTACATTATCAATCATTGTATAACAAATGTTGTGAATGCCACCTGTTGTAAATGTATGAAATGGACTTTGTTGTGCTGATGTACTTCCATCACCAAAATCCCATGAAAAAGTATAGGGAGAAGATCCATAAGCAGTACAAGAAAAAACAACGTTATTGCCATTTTTGAATAATGTGATTAAAGAATTACATGCAGAAGTAGCTTCATTCGTGTTTAGGATATTGCTGATATTTGTTTCGCAACCATCAACTGTTGTTGTGGCAAGAGAAACAGAATAGCTTTGTTTTGAGAGGTAATAATGTTCAGGATTTGTTAGGACGGAAGTTGCACCATCTCCAAAATCCCATTTGTAACTTTGTATTGCAGATGATCCAGGTAAAGATTTAAAAGAAACTAAGTAGCGCAATGCAGTTGTTGATGAATTGCAATAAGAATAAATTCCTTGATTGAAAAATTCTGTTGTATCTGAATAATTTCCATTAGCTGTAGATTTACCACCTCGAAAAGAAAATTGCATTACACGTTTACAAGAAGCACAATTATTTTGTCTAAACGTTCCACTATAAATATTTAAGGAGTCAGCGTTTTTTCTACTAACATCTGTATACATGTAATAATTATTAACTCCAGCCATAATTTCTACTGGTACTGCATCCAAAATCCCATTAAGTTTAAACGTTGGAGTTTCAATCAGAGGAGTTGGATCATCCTTATGTTTACATGACGAAAGAATCAAACTTATACTAACAACAAGCAGTATCTTATTCATATATTTATTTATTAAAAATCACATATCGAAAAGATAATGCAACACTTATGTTGTAATCTTTCGAATTGTTTTGATAGTAAGAATTATTTGTTACATCAATTAACCCGTAGTTCAAACGAATTCCCGCATTAAGATTTTTAACAAGCACACTTTCATAACCTGCAACAATTGCCAAATCATATTTCTTGAAACCATTTACAAAACCTGATTCTGTACTATTGCTTGTAACTGGATTTCCATTATCAGAACTTGTGATTTTTGTTAAGTCATCCTTTGATGTTAAGATATGACTTATTGAAATTCCTGCAATAATTGATTGCCCGATTTGAAAATGATATTTTATAAATACCGGAAGCGAAATGTATTTTATTTTTCTTGTAGTAATTAGAGTTGTTTCTTTGTTATATCCAAAATCATAAAATTCGGAAGAGAATATTTTCGAGGTGTTTACATTGCTTCGCTCAATATATAACAAGTTAACATCGGCATCAAATGTTCTAGATAACTTATAACTTATACCTACACCTGCAATTGGTTGAATGGTGTATCCAGATGCATTTCCGAATCCTTTATATATTCCAGCACCAGCTAATAAACTATATTGGATTGTCGAAGGTTTTTTAATTTGTTCCGTATTTAATTTTTCAATATTATTAACTCGTATACATTCCATTACAATTAGATCTTCTGGAAATTCTGACGAAAGAGAATTTATTTCATCAGTAAATGAAGCCGAATTGGGTGCATTCCTAATGACCATATATTGATTATTCTTTCCATCATTATTTTTAGCAATACGATTTTGTTTTTTTGAATTGGTAGAATTTGATCTGTTATCAGCATAAATATTTAGTACATCTTTTTTATGTTTTTTATTAGCTGTTAATACTAAAATCTTGTGATTTTTAGTGAGAGAATTATTTTCTGTTTCCGTAGAAATTATTTTTTTATTATTACTTGACACTTTAAAACCCTCATGAAGTTGATTGTTTTTATTTTCAGAAAAAGATTTATTCTGAGTGTTTGCATTCATTTCTTTTCTCTCGCGTATGTCTTCTGAAATATTTCTATTTACTGAAATATTATTTTTCAATAAAGTTATGGATGAATTATTTTTTATACAATATACACCAACAAGTAAACACAGTAAAGCAGTGAATGAGGATAAGTAGAAAATGAATCTTCTCCGCTCTCGTTTTTCATTAGCAATAATAAGTTGTTCAGCTTGTTGCCAATATTCTTCTTTATATTCAACTGGATTTTTCTCGAACTCATTTCGAAGAAAATCCTCAAATTCTTCATTGTTATCCATCTTAAATAGATTTATTATCTGTAATCAATCCTTCAATCATCTCCTTCAACTTTTGTCTAGCTGTTGAAAGATGCCATTTACTATTTCCTTCACTCATTTCAAGCAAGTTGGCAATTTCTTTGTGGCTGTAACCATCGATTGCATAGAGGTTAAATACTTTCCTACTTTTCTCCGGCAATTTACTAATGCACTCTTGCAGATCTTCAATGTTAATTTTATTCTCTACTTCATTCATCACAAATGCACCATCGTATTCATGATAATTACTAAAATCTGTGAATTCTAGTACTTCTCTATCTCGTTTTTTCTTCCTGAATTCATCGATAATCGTATTGATCATTATCCGCCGTATCCAAAGCTCGAAGGGAATATGAGGTTGATATTTTTTAAGATTCATTATAACTTTCAAAAAGCCTTGATTTAGCAGATTAACTGCATCGTCGCGTGAATTCGTATACCGGAAGCAAATGCTCATAAGAAATCCAAAGCATAATTTATACAAATCATGCTGCGCCCTACGATCCCCTTGAATGCAGGACCTAAGTTGCTCATTTCTTACTACCATTCATTACCTAAGATAGGCGAATTAAAGAATCATTTACTATCTGATTTAAAACTATCACGAATAGGTTTGCTAAAAGGTTGGTGCAAATAGAAATTACTTATTTGCCTTTTTCTTTTCTGATATTTAAGTCAGCTCAACATTATAGAATAGTTGAATTTGAAATGATTAATCTTGATGAACATAAAGATTTGTTCTTATTATTTTGGAGAACCGACCTCACTTTCACTATGTTGCAAAGACAAATAAATTGATGATATCGACCATAAATATTACGTGTAAATATTTGGTTTTTAGTAGATAGTATCTCGAACTGGAGAAATTTAATGGGAAGAACAGCTGGATCCAACTTGTGATTTGAAGGCCATTTCAATCATCGTGGAAAATTTAGTTAACAGACGGTTGTTTATTATAAATTAGAATCCTATCTTTGCCCTCCCTTTTGGGAAAGTAAAATTATAAAGAAATCATGTACGCGATTGTAAATATTGCCGGTCAGCAGTTTAAAGTTCAGGAAAATGCTCCCGTATTTGTACACCGTCTCGATGCGAACGAAGGCGATACTGTAAATTTTGACCAAGTATTATTGGTTGAGAATAATGGATCTGTTACAGTAGGTGTTCCTACAGTGTCAGGTGCTTCTGTATCTGCAAAGGTTTTAGCTCACGTTAAAGGTGACAAGGTGCTTATCTTCAAGAAAAAGCGCCGTAAAGGATATCAGAAATTGAACGGTCACCGCCAATCATTTACTAAAATCCAGATCGATAAGATCAACGCTTAATTCACACATTCGAATCCCTATTATTTAAAATACAATGGCACATAAAAAAGGTGTTGGTAGTTCCCGAAATGGTCGCGAGTCACATAGCAAGCGATTAGGAATTAAAATTTTTGGCGGTCAGCGTGTAATCGCTGGTAACATTATCGTTCGTCAACGTGGTACAAAACATCATCCTGCTGATAATGTTGGTATCGGTAAAGATCATACGCTCTTTGCACTTGTTGATGGAACAGTCGTTTTCCGCAAAAAAACAGATGATAGATCATACGTTTATGTTCAACCAGTTGCTGAAGCATAAGCAAGTTTAAAAATAAAAAAAGCCCTGTAGTTTCTTCTACAGGGCTTTTTTTATGTCATTATCGTTCAAAAAGCCGTTTATTAAATTCAAAAGCTTCAACTTTTAAAATGTTTATTTGCTTGAAACTTTTATGATGTGGATTAAACAAATAATTGTATTCACCTTGAACAATAACTGATGGTACTTTCATCAGTAAAAAATTGTTTTCAAAAATGAATTTGTCGCCAATCTTCTGTGTTGATTTTGAAGGAGGAAAATCTTTCCAATTAGAAGGTAATTTAGAGTTGTTCACCTCGAAAATAGAAATCAAATCAGGCACCTCAATAGAGATTAAAAAATAATCGGATGGAAGAATTCCTAGAGGCGTATGTACGGCGATTTCGGTAGTGCAAAGTGCTCTCGAATTACTTGTGTAAAGCATCGCAATTCCTTTGCTGTTCCATCGTCCTCCAGATTTTTCCGCACCACTTCCTGAAAGGTCATAACGGTATTTCGATTGGCACAAACGAAAAACAATCATGCTAATATACCATGCTCAATTTTCGTTAACTCATCTTTGATTAATTCAATCCCAAAAGTGTTATCAAGTAAACTTTTAGGCTTTATGCCACCTAACGCAACATTGGCGCTATCTATCCACGAATTAAATTTTTGTTTATCACCAAATACATGAATTCCAAGCTGAAGTAAAAGAGTTATCTGAAGAATTTTTTCTGATTGGGTGGGATCAAATTTCTTTTCCTCTTTTTGGTATCGTTGCATCGTCCGTTCCGAAATATGTAGAAAGCTTGACCACTCATTTAAGGAAAATGGACTTTTTAATGCATAAGCCTGGAACAAAGTGAATTTTATCCCTTGTCGAACCATCTCGATCAAAGAAATTGTATCCGATTCATTAACCTGACTAAATGATATATCCGGAGTAATTTTGTAAGTTCTCTTTCGCATAATCTCTATCTCAACCCCAAATATACAACATTTGGCAATTATAAAACGACAAATGCCAAATTTATTTTAAAATCCAATATTTTTCAAATTTTAGCGGAACTACTACAAATCATTATTTTTATTTAGAAAAATTAGCTATTGTTAAATGAACAGAAAAATTAATTTTTAAGGATTCTCACTAAACTTCCAACTCGAAATTACTATGTTCTTTTTGTTGAAGCCACTAATACCAAAAATTTTATCTTGCTTAATATTCGTGCAATAATCAAAGCGAGCAGGTTCTGAATTAGCTTCCAATGCAGCATTCACAACCAATTTATTAGTAGTGAAATTTTCATAAATCAAATTATAAAACCGATCATAATAAACTACTGCTTTTTGTTCATCATTAACTAATAACAATTTACTTTTTGGTGTAACATTATCTGAAAACCAATAATTTTCTCTCTTTAAATTTGCATAGCTTTTATGGTTGTTAATCTTTTTTATAAAATTATAATGTGCTTGATATATAAAACCGTTTTTATAATTTAGATATAGATTATATGAGTAGTTAAACCGAGTAAAATAAAAATCTTGCAAGTAATCATTGTTGCTATAAAAGGTAGGAATAGTAGGGATCTCAAAATTTTTATAATAATGATTTAATAAATTATACCAGTCTTCAGGCTTGTTATAAGCTAAAGTTTCTAGTTTTTTAGTTTGTGAATTGTATCTAAATATTTTCGTCTCATCATTATCCATAATCAACAGATTATCATATTCATCGTATTCCATTGCTCGCAAACATTTATCGGTAGGAACTTTTACGCTATCAATTTGATTTCCTTTTGAATCAAAAATAAAAACAATTTGTCGAGAACAAGCATTGAAAGCGATGTTCTCTTTAGAATCAGCAGCAATTTTAAAACTATATCCAGATGCTACAGCAACTTTTTCAGTAGGGATAGAAAACAATTCATTTTTACTTAGCGTTCCTTCTTGGGAGAACGTATTAATGAAAGTAAATACCAGCGGAATGAATAGGAAATACTGTTTTGATTTAAACAGTTTAATTGTGTTTAATGTAATCATGCTGCAAAGATGCAAAAGGTATAGAAAAGGTAGGGGTCAAAGCAGCAAGATATTGACCCCTACTAATGAAAAACCTGTGTGTGTTAATGTCGAATATGAATTTTCCCGTCTGATGGAAGTGTTTTTCCTGTTGTTTGTTCGATGATGTCAAGCATTTTCTTACGACTTTCATTCGACAATACCTTCCCATTTAAAATGGCTTCATCATTACTAATAGTTAAGTCATACGATTGACCTTCAACAAGCAAATTCTCTTTATACAATCCTTGAATAATAGCCTCAGCTAATTCTTCTTTTTTTGAAAGTCGTTTTTTCTCTTCTAACTTAAGTTTTATTCCAGATCTTTTAGATGCCTGTTCAATATCCTCATTATAATTTGAATAATTATTTGCACTAACTAATACACCATCATCAATAATTTTTTTCACGCCAAATTGGTTCAACTCTATCGAAACAATTTTATTTTCGTGAGTTAGTAGAACAGTTTTAGTACCTTCTAAATAAATACTGTTTTTATTTAATGCTACTTCTTTAGCGTTTATACTTTCCTTTTTCTGTACAGATAAATTACTTGAATTATTATCTATTTTTGATACAGTAATATTTTTTTCTTCAGCGTCTGTTCCAGCTTCAATTTTACCAACTGGTGCAACTGCTAAAGGATTATTGGAAGTAATATTTTCTTTAACCGTATCAATATTTCGTTTTGACAATAACGTGTAAAGTACAATTCCAGTAAGCAGAATTGCCCCTGTAATAATCCATTTGAAATTACTTATCCGATTTAATGTACCAGGACTTGATTTCGGAATAAGATGTAACATCTCTTCACTACTTATTGCAAGTGGAATAGTAGCAGCCTCATTTAATAAGCGATCGAGTTGAACATTACCGGTTTTGCGCGGCTCCAACTCTTCTCCTTCAACTTGCATTTTTGGCGTTTCGTTCATGGAGTTCTCCCTCCAGTTGTTTAGATAACATTATTCTTGCACGAACTAATCGTGATTTTATTCCATTTTCTGAAATGGTAAGTAATCCTGAAATTTCTTTAATGCTAAATCCACTTAACTCAAATAACACTAGCGGTTCGCGATATAGTTCAGGTAATTGGAGGATGGCAGAATGAAGCTCTTTAGAATTTAATTGCTCAAAAACTCCATTACTATTATCAATAGGTTCATCAATGATATGCACATCGAGCGGAACAAATCGTTGCTTTCGCATGATGTAAACATTTACTTTCCTACGAGCAATTGTGAACAGATAATACAGGAATGCATCTTGATGCTTTACTTTATTAAATTGCTCCATTGCAGCTAGAACCGTGTCAGAAACAATGTCACGAACTTCTTCCTTATCCCATATCAACACTTGTACAAAGCGCACTAATCGCTCATGCAAAGGGCTGTAAAGAGCCAGAAACTTCCGATGACGTTCATCTCCCTGATTCATATTGTTTACAAACTGTTGTTGATAGTTAGTGCATCAAGATTACTAAAAGTTTCAGGTTAAACATTAATTTTATTCCATGATTAGACGATTCCTTCTCTTTTTGATGATTTTAAGTGCGCATAATGCTAATGCACAGTCAATTCCATTCGAGCGAACTGCATTTCGCGATAATGATGCTGGTCTTAAAGAAGCTGTGCAAAATTTAAATAAAGGCTCTAAACTAATGGATCAGAGCGAAGGCGCCTATAAATTAGCATTGCCTTTCTTGGAAAAAGCTCAGGTATTTAACCCAAATAACGCACTTTTAAATCTTCGTATTGGATTATGCATTCTGAAAACTAGCCGCCAATATGAATCGCTTAACTATTTTTTAAAGGCCAAAGCATTAGATCCAGCTGTTGACCCAAAGCTTAATTATTATATCGGTTTCGGATATCACTTAAATAGTGATTGGGATGATGCGATAAAATTTTATACTGCCTATACACAACGCCTTTCGAAAGATGATCAAACGGAAAAAATAGTAGCAACACAGCGTATTCATGAATGTGAAAATGGTAAAAAGCTTTCCATAGATACTGTTAATGTTGCAATAACGAATCTTGATAAAATAAATTCTGCTGAAGGCGATTATATTCCTTTGCTTAGCGCAGATGCAAAGTTGCTTTTCTTTACTTCCCGTCGTCCTGAAACTACTGGTGGAGGTATCGATGATTACGATGGCGATTATTTTGAAGATGTTTATTTATCAACGAAAGAATCAAATGGTTGGTCGACACCAAAAAATTTAGGATCACCAATAAATACGATAAGTCATGATGCTGCTGTTGGTTTATCTGTTGATGGACATTCTGTAATTATTTTTCGCGGTGATGTTAATGGCGGCGATTTATTTCTTTCAACAAATAATGGTTTTAAATGGACGAATCCAATAAGTCTCGGTGCAAATATTAATTCGGAATATCATGAATCGAGTGCATGCTTTTCGCCTGATGGAAGAACATTGTATTTTGTAAGTGATCGTGAAGGTGGTTTTGGTGGTAGAGATATTTATAAAAGTACGTATGATGTTGACAAAAAAATATGGAAGGAAGCACAAAATTTAGGACCAATAATTAACACATCAAATGATGAAGAAGGCGTATTTATGCATCCTGACGGAAAGACCTTATATTTTTCTTCCAAAGGACATAACACAATTGGTGGCTATGATATTTTTTATGCTGATTGGGATGGAAGTAAATGGTCGCAACCAGTTAATTTAGGGATACCAATTAATACTCCTGGCGATGAAGTTTTTTTTCAGGTTAGTGCTGATGGACGAACAGCATATTATAGTTCGTACAGAACTGGTGGGCATGGTGAAAAAGATATTTATCGTATCGATTATTTAGAACGTAAAGAGCCTGTAACGAAAATGGTTTTATTGCAAGGTAAAATTACTGACGCCGAAACAGGTATTCCAATAGCAGCGGAAATTGAAGTAATCGATCTTGACATAAATCAAACAGTAGGAAAATTTACCAACGATGCGAAAACAGGAGAGTATTTAATTTCATTGCCTGCAGGAAAAAATTATGGAACGGTTATCACTTCAAAAGGATATTTATTTGAATCTGAAAATTTTGATTTGTTGGATCCTAAAGGGTATAAAGAAGTGACGAAAAATGTAGAGATGAAACCTATTAAGCCAGGGAACGGAATTGTACTTCACAATATATTTTTCGAAACAGGAATTTATGCATTGAAAGAAACCTCTAAAAACGAACTTATTCGTATCATTGAATTGATGAAGTATTATCCTTCTTTACGAGTGGAAATTCAAGGCAATACCGATAATGTAGGAGGTGAATCTTTTAATTTAGACCTTTCGCAAAAACGTGCTAATGTGGTGAAGGATTATCTCGTTGAACGTGGAGTAGAGGCAAAACGATTAGAAGCAAATGGCTATGGATATTCAAAACCTCGCGCTACAAACGACACGCCTGAAGGCAAAGCATTAAACAGACGAATTGAAATGGTAGTGATAGCAAATTGAAAATTGATTTTTACATTTTTATTAACTGATTTAAAAAACGCCGTATAGTTCTACAAATATTAATATGAAATCGAATTAAATGAGGAAGAATATTTTTTTTATGAGAATAAAAAGCACTAGCTTGTTTGCTGGTTTACTGATGCTTTTTTTTATGCTTACTAATTTTAAAATAGTAGCACAAGATAATGAAGGTAGTAAAGTAAAATGGATGTCGTTAACAGAAGCAATGGAAAAGGTGAAGAAAGAACCTCGTCCAATCCTTCTCGATTTTTATACCGATTGGTGTGGTTGGTGTAAGCAAATGATGAAAACTACTTACGCAGATGTTAACCTTGCTAGTTATATCAATACGTATTTCTATCCAGCAAAGTTTAATGCAGAAAGTAAGGATACAATCGAGTATCTAGGGAAAAAATATGGC
>JAYVOC010000009.1:0-10952 GCA_043758125.1 Bacteroidota bacterium
TATATATTTATCTGCAACAATTTTATCATCAGCGCAGAAGAAATCGCACTCATCTACAAAAAGCGTTGGGGTATTGAATTGTTGTTTAAAAAGATGAAAAAAAAAATAAAAATAACTGTGTTAATTACGCAATTCATTGTTTTTTTGAAGAGCCTCACACTCACATCCTTGCACTTCGTGCCACGGGATATTTTGCTTTTATCCTGCAACTCAAGCAAGCATGGCTTGGTCTAAAAGCAAAACATCCCTTCCCGCAAGCGGGAAAGGATGTTTATGTTGAGGTCGCGAGCGGATTTGAACCGCTGTACGAGGTTTTGCAGACCTCTGCCTAACCGCTCGGCCACACGACCATGTGACAATTTGAAATTTTTACTGGTGCAAATGTAATAAATCTACCGTTTGAAATAATTTATTCCATATTCGTTTTTTTTTACTTTTCTTATCCTCAAATTGTTTCAGTTGGCGGATAGTTTTTGGCCATTTGTAAGGAATTCAAAATAAATAATTTAATAATGCGTTATCTTTATTACCTTAGCTATAAGGATCAATTACAAAAAATTAAAACAATGAATAAGACAGTAGCAGGGTATCACATGTTAACCATTCTTTCGACAATTGATGGTGATTCCCATATACAAGAGGATAAAGTAGTCCTTCAATACATTAAAGAAAATTTTAAAGAAGCTATTAATCCCGAAAAGGAATTCAATGCTATTCAATCTGTGGATCGGATTGATTACCCCATACATTTCAATAATGCGATGAATGCATTTTATATGGATTCAACAGCAGCGGAAAGAACTCACTTTCTTGATTTAGCAGTTAAGGTAGTTATCGCTGATCATGAAGTAAGTCATTTTGAAAATCTCTTCTTGAACGAACTCTTTAATGCTTGGGACGCGAATTTTGCACTTTAATACCAATTATCTTATGAATGCAAACAAAAAATCCGCCATTAAAAGGCGGATTTTTTTTTAATTATTATATCATATTATTAAGTAAATGCATTTAAACCAGTAACATCCATTCCTGTAATTAATAAGTGAATGTCATGAGTCCCTTCATAAGTGATAACGCTTTCAAGATTCATCATGTGGCGCATAATTGGATATTCACCTGTGATTCCCATTCCACCTAACATTTGACGAGCTTCTCTTGCAATGGTAATCGCCATATTAACATTATTTCGTTTAGCCATTGAAATTTGAGCAGGCGTAGCACGATTTTCATTTTTGAGAACACCTAATCGCCAAGTTAACAATTGTGCTTTGGTAATTTCGGTGATCATTTCTGCTAATTTTTTCTGCTGTAGCTGAAATCCTCCAATAGGACGACCAAATTGAACGCGTTCTTGTGAGTAGCGTAATGCCGTATCATAACAATCCATAGCGGCACCAATTGCACCCCAAGCAATACCATAGCGAGCTGAATTTAAACATCCTAATGGCCCTTTTAGTCCTTTCACTTCTGGAAATATATTCGACTTTGGAACCTTAACATTATCAAAAACGAGTTCTCCAGTAGCGCTAGCACGCAACGACCATTTGCCATGAGTTTCCGGAGTAGTAAACCCTTCCATTCCTCGCTCAACAATTAATCCGCGGATATCACCATTTTCATCTTTAGCCCAAACAACAGCTAAATGTGCAAACGGAGCATTAGAAATCCACATCTTAGCGCCATTCAAAATAACATGATCACCAGCATCTTTATAATTAGTTATCATGCCACTAGGGTTAGAACCATGATCAGGCTCGGTAAGTCCGAAGCAACCAATCATCTCCCCTTTTGCTAAACTTGGTAGATATTTTCTGCGTTGTTCTTCACTACCATAAGTATAGATAGGATACATCACGAGTGAACTTTGTACAGATGCGGTAGAACGGACTCCTGAGTCTCCTCGTTCCACTTCTTGCATAATCAAACCGTAAGAGATTTGATCAAGACCGCCACCACCATATTCAGTAGGAATATATGGTCCGAAAGCGCCAATGTCGGCAAGACCTTTTAAAATTTGCTTTGGAAATTCAGCTCGTTGTGCATAATCTTCAATGATAGGAGAAACCTCTTTTTTAACCCATTCACGAACTGAATTTCTTATTAAAAGATGTTCTTCTGTTAAGAGCTCATCTACTTGATAGTAGTCGTGGCCCTGGAAACGGTCTTGTGCCATAGTATTTTATTAATCGCGAAGAATCTATTACTATTCGTTCATTTTCTTGCCGCGCAAAGGTAAGGAATCAGTGTTGAACGAGGAAGGATTTTTACTCTTCAAGTGATTAATGTAACTAACATTCGAAAATGATGAAAGTTTTGGAGGATTGAAATCAATAATGTCTAATTATAAATTAGTGTACAAGTAATTTCAGAAAGCTACTACAACACTATGTTTCTTAAAAACAAATTAGTGTTCTTATTTACTGGGAAAATGTGCTTCATAACTTGCCCTTGCTTTTGTACGTTTTGTAAAACCAAAATAATTGGCTGGAAAATCGCAATTTAAAAATAGCACGTTAATAGTACAATCTTTCTTTTGCTTTTGAATAACAGCGTACCACTTATGCAAATCTTCATTATGTTTTGCATAATTAACGGCCCAAAAAATAATGATTGTTAAATCTGCTGATTTATTAATTTGTGTGGTATTTGAAACAGATAATGGCTTTAACAAATTTAATACTTTTTGCATTGGAATTGTCGAATCGATTGAGATTGCTGTTCGATTACATATTCCATTTAAGTAATTTTCAACAGGACCAGGGCATGTTTTTTTTTCTGCAAATTGAAGTAAGTAACCCTCTTTATTGAAAGTTAATATTTTTCCAAACTTGTCATTTAGGGACAATATTTTAAAGAATGATAAACTATCTTTTGCGATATATGCTAAATTGGAATCAATGGAATCTTTCACCATAAAAGTATTCAAACTTTGTTCTGTTTCGAAGTAAGGAGATTTAAATCCTTGTGAAATATAATACAATTTCGCACATGAAAAATTAATAAACAGTAACGACGAAAGAAATAAAATTACATTTTTTTTGGTGAAGCGCATGGTTAAGATTTTAAGAAATTATTTTTTAGAAATTGCAGGGAGTAATCAAAAATTAACTCCCTGCAAATATAATTTTATTTTAGTGATAATAAAATTCTGTAGCCACCTTCTATTTTTGAAATAGGATACTGACCCGTTTGAATGCGTGAGTCTGATGGAGCCCTCAAATTTTCCAGTGTTTCCCCATCTAAACTTAACGCAATATCCAATGGCAACAAATGAAATGTGACTAGCTCATGAATTAATTGATCACCCATTTCATTTTCCATCATTTCAATAGTTAAAACTCCATCTTCGTATGAAGCAAAACCCCCAGCACTAGGATATGGGAATTCTTTATTGCCATAAGGGTCGCTGGTAATGTTACAAATACCATTCATGCGATTACAGTTAGGTTCTCGTCCGTAATCTATGTAGATGTGAATTTTCGGTGGTCGTAATGATGTTTTATTAATTGAAACTGTGCAAGCATCAATCTTAGAAAATGGAATTAGAGCAAATGCTGTAAACAAAATAAAGAGGATATTTTTTTTCATAGTTTTATAGAGATATGGAATATGATATTAACATAATTCGATTAAAGAATTCTAGAAATAATAAATTGATTATTTATCAATGGTCGCAAGAAGTAGCATACACTACCTCTTGCGACCATAAATATTATTTCAAAATAAAAATTAATTTTATTTTTTCACCATCTTTAATAACTTGGCTTTTACCAGCCTGAATATTTGCATCGGACGGGGCTCCTAAAGATTTCAAAAGAGGAGGGTCTAATGGTAATGGTGTATCAATTGGGAAGGATGTAATTTTATTAAAATCAGACATTAATTCATCACTCATATCAGTATATAATATTTCAATTATTAATGAACCCCTATCATAAGTTGCAATCCCATTACAATTTAATCCTATTGCTGCTTTCCCTAATATTACACCACCAGTCATTCTACAAATTCCTGGAAAATTTGCGCATTCACTTCTAGGAGATGCAACTGTAAAATTTATATGTATTTGAATTGGCTTGATAATACTTTTTGTTGATTTTACTTCTAATTCATTTGCAAAAGTTGTTGATGTTGCCGCGAATAATGCGAGCATGATAAAAAGGATGTTCTTTTTCATTTTATTTTTTTTAGTTGTTAGAATTTAATTCAACTACTACGCAGTTGTATGCTGTTTCTCTAATACTTTTAAAGTTTTAAAGTCCGTTGGTAAATTTTAAGGTGTATTACACCTTCGCTTTAGTTCATAAAGTTGCATACAATTTTTTTTTATTAATAGTAACATTAATTTTTTTGAAGTATTGTTTTTTTCACTGAATACTTGACGAAAATAGTTTGTAAAAAAAGAGCTAGTTATTTGTAATTGCTTAACAATTAACAATGAATTGTTAATTAAAAAAAATAAAAATGCCAGACAATTTAATTTTGTCTGGCATAAAATAAGAAGTAAAATATTTTAATTAATTAATTAATTAATTAATTTTTTTTCTTCTACTTGAATCACTTCTTTGGTGTTGTCATTAATAAGTATAGCATATATATACACTTGATTTGGGTTGATGTCAGTACGCATTAGTTTAGCACTATACGTTTTAGACAACAATTGACCTGCTGACATTGTACCTTGGCTTTGTCCAAAGCTACCATTCAGCGACCCACGTAAAACATGTCGATGTGTATAAAACTGTACATCTAATGTGCCATCTTTTTGCCAATTTACAATACTATCTTCTACAACAAATACACAAATGCTAACTGGATCAGTTAAGGCATTAATTGCTCTAATATCTATGTTGCTAGTAACAGTACTATCAGATGCATTAAATGAATTATTTATTTTTAAAGAAGCGTTAGCTACTTTGGATAGTTGAGCAGTAATAGCTGGCTCCCATGAAGGCCAATCCAAATCAATTGTTCCACCACCAATAATTGTTCTATTAATGATTCCTTTAGGATATGTTGAGCCTATTCCAAATGCTGTAGTAATATCATCACCAACAGGAGTTCTAAAATCATACGCAAACGATCCATTTGCATGCGGTTGTGGCTTTGCGAAAAATCCTGAGTGTATTGACAGTACAATCAATCGACTTCCAAACTGACCTTGTAAACGCAATGCTTCTGCATGAGCTTGGGGACAGGCTACACAAGTATGTCCTGTATAGTCTTCTAATAATATATTCCGCACAATAGAATCCTGACTAGTAGTATCAATAGTACTAACAATTCCATAAGGGCTTTCAATTTTATCACAACTATTAAATAGAAATGCAGCTGATGTAAATACTATTAAAATTATTTTTTTCATTTTCTTGATTTAACGTTACTAAGTTATGAAAGATAAAACTACTTATTAGAATCTGCTTGTAATATTTATATTAAAACCATTACTCGCGTAAACTTGTCTACAAACACCACCTACACACAATAAACCTCCTCTCTGTCGTGCATAACACAATCCAATAGTAGTTGCGTTCGCTGAATATGAAAAGCCTAAATTATAAAAATGGAATCTTTTTTCACTATTTTCATTACCATAATTCCATTCATCAAATGCATTAACAGCCCAATGAGGAGCAACCGTAAATTCCACCAATCCCATTGCCCAATTTCCTCTGTCTTGTTCTGTTGAAAGATGTTGAATTTCTAATCGAATACTTTTTAGAGGTGTTATTTTTTTTGTAATATCTACAACAGCAATATGAGCTGTTACTTGTTGATAATCCGTTTTCCCTTCAATTTTATTTTTATCATAAACTTGATAAATATACGTTGCTATTAATTTTAAACTTTTGCTGATTTTTTTATTGATTTCTATGCTAAAGTCTTGATAAAAAATATTGTTCCCCATAGAAAATATTTTGCTTTCATAACCAAGTGTATCATTACTTGCTGGAGTTCTATCAATATCACTAACAGTAGATGCATTGATGCTTATTGCTGTACCGTAATGTCCTCCTAATTTGGAATTAGGTTTTATGGAATAATATACTTCACCTGAATATGCAGACTCCCCTTGTGGTTGTGTAGCGTTAGGATACAATGTACTCAAACGATAAGTATATGTTTTGCTAATAGCAGGCAAATAATTAATTGATAAATTATTTAAACTTGCACCTCTTTCAGAACGAAAGCTCATGTTATCAAGCCACTTACTTGTTACTTTTATTCCTAGTCCTTTTTTTGCATACGTTGCATTTAAATAAATAGCTTGACCAGGTTTATAAATATATTTGTTATTTAATGATGGATCATTAATTTTATATGCGTATTCACCGTTGAAAGAAAACTTATTATAAATTAAACTTAATCTTCCTGCACTTGCACCCACATTTTCTGGTAAAACACGTGAAGCAACATTGTCTTTTTCATACTTACTTACGAAACTTCCGCCAAGAGCAATTTTTAATTTTTTAGCATCCCATCCTGGCAAAAAATCATTTAGTTGAAAATCACCGTCAATACCTCTCACAAGACCAGCACCTTTAATAAAATAAACTTTTTGCTCTCCAATAAATGCTTTTACAGTTACTCCTTTAAAAGGTACATATTGAACTCTCAAGCCATCAAAGGCATTATCAATTCCTAATGATTTTTGCTCGTAAGTACGTAAGATTAAACCATTCCCAAATTGCTCGTAAAAATTTCCAGCAGTAATAGTTAAATTATCACTTGTAAAACTAGCGAATCGATAGGCAATACCACTCCCTTTATATCCGGCATCAAAACCTAAGAGCGGATTTTGATATGCTTCATATCGAATTCCCGCAGAAAAATTATTGTAATTATAATTCAGATTTAAAAATCCATTACTTAATATTTTTTCACTAACAGCAGGAGCTTCAATTGCTGAATCTGCTTTATATGTTTGTGCATTTATTTCGAAATTTCCAGTAAAATTTGAAACACCTGTTGGAGATTGAGCGTTAGCAAAATTCCATTTAAATGTTATAATTATAATAATTAGTAAATAGAATTTACAAATTTTTAATAGACGCATTTATTGATTAGATTATTTATATGGATAGATTAAAATAAAAATAGGGAATCAAAGAGAGATGATTTCCATGGAATTTTTTTTGAGTATAGAATTATTTACCAGTCAATTTTTTTATCTCTTCATAAAGTTTTTCTTCATCGCCTGGTGCATACGCATTATGTTGAGCAATCATCTTTCCTTTGCCATCAAACAAGAAAGTGTGTGGAACATTATTAACATTCATCGCTCTTCTAAAATCACTGTTAGGATCGAGATAAACATCGTAATCCCAATTTTTTCCCGCAACAAATGGTCCCACAGAAGCCATTGTACGAGTATCATCAATAGAAATTGCGAAAACTTTTACGCCCGTTTCCTCTTTCCAATCGTTATAATTTTCTGCTATTGCAGTTAATTCAGCAACGCAAGGTTTACACCATGTCGCCCAAAAATCGATAATAAAAGGCTTTCCATCATTATTAAAGGTGGACGTATTAATGTTTTTTCCATCGAGTGATTTCACATTTGCCGACGCAACATCCGTATTCTTAGTAGTATTTTGTGCAGTTACAGCATAAATATTCAACATCAACAATGCAACGATAAGAATTCTTTTCATAATTTAATTTATGTTTTTTTTAATGAACTGCGAAAATAGGCTTTCCTTAGTGAACGCTAAATTAATAGCAATTAGTTTATGCTAACAAATCTTGATAAAACAAAGATTTACTATGAAATTCCGTTTCAATAAACTGCTCAAATAATAGAGATGATATCTTAGCAATTCCTATCTGAAACCTGTAATTACTACCAATACTAAAAATAAATTCATCGTTTCGATTTACAATAGTTTTAATAGGGAACCTCTTCTATTCTCTAAATTTCATGTTAAATAGTTATTATTCAAATAATTATATAAATAAAATCCAGAACTCGGTGCTGATAGAAAAAGTAATTATTATCCGAAAATTATTTTGATATTTAAATTGGTATTAAATAAATCATTGTATTTCAACACTTTAATGGCTTAAACATATTGTATTCAAATCTATACGACCCATTATTTTAATACTTTTCTTCCTGAATTGTAAAAAATAAGTCAAAAAGGATGGCATTGCCTGGAATTATTCTAGAAACCAAATTACATGCTTGTGGGTAAACATTTAATTATTATCTTTATCGCACACAAAAGAAAATTTCTTCATTGATATTATAAAGCATGAAAAAACATCTACAATTCTCAGTCATCTTATTTTCTATACTTTTTGTTTCAAAACTAAATGCTCAAACGTTTAATTTATCAAATTATGTAGTTAATACATATGAGCCAACAAGTCAATATGCTATTGAATCACATGTTACCATAAATAACACATCTTCCTTTGCAGCGAACTTCCACGTTGAAAGAACGATTGACTATTTAGTTCCATTACAAGATGAATCCTTTTGCGTTGGAACATCGTGTTATTCTCCAGGAACAACAACATCAGGATCGGTACAATTACTTGCTAATAGTTCAATTGATTTAAAAGCTTCTGTTATTCCAAATGGTCATTGCGGAACAACTTCAATCCATTATAGAATAGTCAACTTAAGTAATACTGCAGACTCAGCAGGAGTAGATTTAAATTTTAATTTCTGCGCGACAGGAATTTCTGAAAACAAAGAAGAGTTGGGAATGTCGAAACCATTACGCAATCCTGCAGATGGATTTACATTATTTAACTATAGTTTACCAACCAACGAAGTTGGTGATAAATTAGTTGTTTTTAATATGCTCGGTTCATTTGTAAAATCGATGGATGTAAATGGATTGAAAGGAACAATTGTAATGAATACTTCAGAACTCACTAGTGGAATTTATTTAGTTTCATACATGAGTGGTAATAAAGTTAGATCAACTTCAAAACTTGTAGTTCGTCATAACTAAGAAAAAATTTATTGTTTATGCTAAAACGGGAAGATAAAAATCTTCCCGTTTTTTTTTATGTTTTTATTTTGAAATCAGGTGCTTATTTCAGAGTGAAAAAGATACAAAATGCTAGTATCGCCTAGTAGGATTTTGTATCTTTACCCCTCAATAAAATTTTGTAAAAAATATGCCAGACTTTAATCAAGAGGCGCTCGATTATCATTCTATCGGTCGTCCAGGTAAAATTGAAGTAGTTCCAACAAAACCAACAAGTTCACAAAGAGATTTGGCATTAGCCTATTCACCAGGAGTAGCCGCTCCATGTTTAGAGATAGAGAAAAATCCAGATGCTGTTTACAAGTATACTGCTAAAGGAAATTTAGTTGCTGTTATCTCTAATGGAACCGCAGTATTAGGACTAGGTAATATCGGACCAGAAGCTTCTAAACCTGTAATGGAAGGAAAAGGATTGCTCTTTAAAATATTCGCAGATATTGATGTTTTTGATATTGAAGTAGATCAAACAAATGTTGAAGATTTTATAAAAACTGTTAAAGCTATTTCTCCAACATTTGGTGGTATCAACCTTGAAGATATTAAGGCGCCAGAATGTTTTGAAATAGAACGTCGATTAAAAGAAGAATTGAAGATTCCAGTGATGCACGATGATCAACATGGAACTGCTATAATTACTGGTGCTGCATTAATTAATGCTTTAGAAATCGCGGCGAAAAAAATTGAAGAAGTACGTATTGTAGTAAATGGTGCTGGTGCATCAGCGATTTCATGTACAAGTTTATTTGTTTCGTTAGGTGCTAAACTTGAAAACATTGTGATGGTGGATAGCACAGGCGTTATTCGTAGCGATCGTGAAAATCTTGACTTACATAAAATTCGTTTTGCGACTACACGTGATTTAAATACGCTAGAAGAAGCAATGGAAAATGCAGATGTATTCATTGGACTTTCTAAAGGAAATATTTTGAATGCGGATCACATGATGCAACTGGCGCCAAATCCAATTGTATTTGCTATGGCGAATCCTGATCCTGAAATTATGTATGAAGTAGCTGTTGCTGCTCGTCCAGATATTATCATGGCAACAGGTAGATCTGATTATCCAAATCAAGTAAATAATGTAATTGGATTTCCCTTCATTTTTCGCGGAGCTTTGGATGTTCGTGCCACACAGATTAATGAAGCAATGAAACTTGCTGCTGTTTATGCTATCGCTCAATTAGCAAAAGAACCTGTACCAGAAATTGTAAATCTTGCTTATAATAAACGCAATATTGTTTTCGGAAACGAATACATCATCCCTAAGCCGCTTGATCCTCGTTTAATACATACCGTTGCTCCAGCTGTAGCGAAAGCAGCTATTGCATCAGGAGTGGCGCTAAAGCCGATAACAAATTGGGACGCTTACGAAAATGAATTAAAGAAACGTTTAGGTCTCGACAATAAATTAATTCGAGTAATCACTAGCAAAGCAAAACAAAGTAAACAACGAATAGTATTTGCTGAGGCTGATACTTATAAAATTTTAAAAGCTGCACAAATTGTAAACGATGAAGGAATTGCTATCCCGATTTTATTAGGTAATCGTAAAAAGATTGCGATGCTTATGGAAGAGCACAATCTTCGTTTAGATGACATTAAAATCATAGACCCACGCGAAGAATCACAATCTGTTTTGGAATTTGGCGATATTTTTTTTGAAAAGAGAAAGCGTCGTGGATTTACTCAATATGAATCGCGTAAGATAATGCAAGAGCGAAATTACTATGGTTCAATGATGGTAGAGACGGGTCAGGCAGACGCACTAATTTCTGGATTGACACGAAATTATACAGAAACTATTAAACCTGCATTACGAATTATTGGAACACAAAGTGATGTTCAAAAAGTTGCGGGCATGTATATCATGATCACTAAAAATGGTCCTGTATTTTTTGCTGATACAACAATCAATATCAATCCTACTGCTGAAGAAATTGTTGAAAT
>JAYVOC010000010.1:0-3951 GCA_043758125.1 Bacteroidota bacterium
CCAAGTTTCCATTTTTTAAGTTTTTGCAAAATAAAATTATTAAAAAAACGATACAAACAACAATGCGCTAACTATTTTTATTTCACAGTTAGCGCATTGTTGTAAAAGGATATTATTTCCTTCTTCCAAACAATCTTAACAACATCAGGAATAAATTGATGAAATCAAGATAAAGTTTTAATGCCCCCATAACTGCTAATTTTTTACCTTCTTCAGTTCCATCAGCACCAGCTAAATGCATGTCTTTTATACGTTGTGTATCATAAGCGATAAGACCAGTAAAAATAAGTACGCCGGCATAGGTTGTGATCCAATAAAGTGTTTCGTTTTGCATAAACATATTTACTAGCGAAGCGATCACTAATCCGATTAATCCCATCATCATGATACTTCCAAATTTGGTAAGATCTGTTCCAGTAAATAATCCAAAGAAACTCATTACCGCAAATGTGCCAGCTGTAATAAAAAAGGTGCTAGCAATAGACTCTGAAGTATAAACAAGAAAAATAAAGGAGAAAGTTAAACCTGTTAAAGCAGCATACGCAACAAATAATGCCATTACTGCAAGCGATGAAAGTTTTTGAGCCCATATTGAAAGCGCGCCAACCATTAATATTTGAACGATAAATAATCCAAAAAATATCATTTTATTTCCAATGATCATTTCTAGCATACTCTGTGAGCTTGCTACAGATGTTGCTACAATTCCTGTTGTTGCGAGAGCAAAGGCCATCCAGCCATATACTTTCACCATAAATCGTTGTTGCTCCTGAACAATTTGAATGTCCTGGACACTAATGTTATTATCCATTTTTTATTTTTTATTGGAGCAAAATTACAGTTTTTATTATTGCTTTATGTAATTTTACCTTAAATCAAATAAAATCAAATGAAGCGTCAAGGTATTGTTCTTTTGTTGGTTGTAATATTAAAATCTTCCTTTGTATTCTCTCAAATAAAGGAGGGGAAAGTTGATTTTAGAGTTTCCTATCCCAATTCAGAATTACCCAAACAAAGTTTATCGATGTTTCCTGATCATACTGTGGTTTGGTTTAAAAATGAACAAAGTCGTTTTGATATGAAAATGGCCATGGGAATGAATATGAGTACCATAATTGATAACAAAAACATGGTTATTCTAATGGATATCTTAGGCAAGAAAACTGCAATTAAAAAACAAATGGCAGACTTGGCGAAGAACGCAAATTCAAATTCCAATAAGTCAAAAGTCACTTTAACGTCAGAGGTCAAAGATATTGCTGGTTACCATTGTAAAAAGGCAATAGTTAAAACAGAAGATGGTGAACTAGAAATATGGTTTACCACTGAGATTATTGGAAATAATAGTTGGAACGAAAGTTTTAAAGGAATAAATGGATTTCCAATGGAATTTAATATGAAAACTGGTCAAATGGAAATGCATCTTGTAGCTGAAAAGGTGTATTTAGAAAAAGTAGAAGATTCTGTTTTTATTGTTCCCAATGAATATGTCTTTTTAAGTGATGAGGAAACAAAAGCAATGTTTGATGGTTTTAAATAGATTCAAACATATTGTTTTTTTATTGAATATCAAATAATTTTGTATTTTTGAAAAGTAATTTTAATATATGCTTTTATGAACTTTTACATGCTCAGTGGTGCGATTTTCGTTTTAATAATTTTTTCGTTTGGATTAAAAATTTATAGTAACCCTGGCCCATTGAATACTATTTTTGCTTACAGGACAAATAGAAGTATAAAAAATGAAGATACGTGGTTAGAAGCAAATGTTTTTGCTGGTAGATGCTTGATGTATTTTGCTACTATCTTTTTACTACTTCTTCTCTTGGGTGGACAATTATTTATTTCAACAGAATTTACCATCTATTCTATGGTTTTTTGTTTTGCTATTTGTAGTATTTCTGTTGTTGCATTTACTGAAAAACATTTGCAACAAGTATTTTTTAGAGATGGTAAAAGAAAACCAACTTCTTTATAATTGTAAAATAAATTAGTAAATTAATTGTTATTTTGAAATAATTAAAAATTCTGTTCTACGATTTTGTGCTTTGCCTTGTTCTGTTTCATTGGAGGCGAGTGGTTTTGTTTCACCAAATCCTTTGTAGGATAATCTACTTCTCTCAATACCACATGATGAAAGAAATTCAAAAACAGCTTTTGCACGTTGTTCTGATAAAGTTACGTTTTCAATTGGATTTCCGGCATTATCTGTAAAACCGTTGATCGCTAATTTGATTTGATCGTTTTCTTTTAAATATTCTGCAAAATCAGAAATAATATTTTTATCTTGATCATTTAAAGCGGAAGAGTTACTACTAAAATGAATATTATTTAACGGATATGCCTGACCAACTTCTATCTTTTTTAGTTTAACATTTACTTTTTGAGTAGCAACTAATGAAGTATCATCTTTTGAAAAATAAGTAGAGTTAAATGCAAATCCCTTTTTCTTTACGGTCATGATATAATCTTCATTAAATAAAACCACAGACGCATATTTACCGGTTATTGTATCATAATTTACATCGATAATTTCTTTTGTAAGTGAATTTTTCAATTCTATTTTAGCATCCGAAAATGTTTTGTTGTCATCATCTTTTAAATCTCCTTTGATGAAAAGTACTCGCTCAGGTCTTGCCTTTTCTGGCATTTCAAATTGATAGATATCATAACCTCCTGGCCCCTTTAAATGATCAGAAGCAAAATATCCACTCTTTCCATCTGTACTCACGAAAAACCCCACTTCATTGCCTTCTGTATTGATTGGGTAACCTAAATTTATCGGATCACTAAATGAACCATCACTCTTTATTTTGCACATGTAAATATCAAAACCGCCCATCCCTGGAAGATTATCACTACTAAAATAAAATGTTTTATTATCAGGATGAATAAATGGTGTACGTTCGTTTCCTGTTGTATTAATTTGCGGACCTAAAGGATGTGGTTTACCCCAATTACCATTTTCATCTTTTAGTGTTTCGTAAATATCACTCGTTTCATGTATTGAATCTCTAAAGCTTGCAAAATAAATTTTCTTGCCATCAGGAGAAACACTAGGTTGACTGTCCCATAATTTTTTATCATTCACTAAATCACTTAAACTTCGAGGCTCCGACCATTTACCATTTATATCATCACTAGTATAAATATCGAAGTTGCCATTTTTGTTTACTGTAAAAAATAAATGTTTATTATCGATTGAAATACTTGCGCCACCTTCATTGTTACTTCCACTTTTATTAAATGGAAATGGCATTGGTTGACCTCCATCAAATTCATTATTTATTTTTTTGCTCATCATAAATTTCTCTACACTCATTGATGTTAATGCGCCACGTTTTGTTTCTTCAAAACGACGTGTAAAAAAACAATAGTCTTGATCGGGAGAAATGATCGCTAAATATTCTGGCTCACCCGTAGAAACATTTTTTAATGGAATTGGATTGAATGGAACTGGGTGCATCATTAAATTGGCGCGAGTAATTTTTTGATTCGCATCAAGTGCATTTTCTTCTTTTACTTTATTGAAATCTAAAAAGCTTTGAAAATTTTTTATTGCCGATGCAAATTCTTTAGTTTCATATTGATAATTTGCCAAACGATAATAAGCATCTGCAGAAGCATCAGGACAAAGTTCAATAAGTTTGATATAAGCTATTGACATCGTTTTGCCTTCGTGTGCAGCATAAGCTGTTTCCGCTAATAATTTATAAGCTTGACCATTTACGGAATCTTCAGCTAATGACTTATTAATTAAATCAACAATTTCTGAAAACGGCTTACGAGACTTCTTTGCATCTTTTGCATCCTCCAAAAAGCGGTTTGACTTTTTAACCGACGATTCAGGACATAAAGATTGCTTTTGTGCATTTAATGCTAATGCACAAAAAAATATTAAACAAGTTAAAATGTATTTCATGATTTGTTTTATCATCTTTTAGATTACGA
>JAYVOC010000011.1:0-4781 GCA_043758125.1 Bacteroidota bacterium
ATTAGTGGCAATGGTCCATGTAATAAATTACGATTGAAGCAACGTAATGATGCACATAAAAATGGTGAGTGGGTGAGAGATGCTGCAACTGCTTATTCATTAAAAAAAGAGAAAGTTGCTTGATAATTTTTGCGATTTATTAACGATAAAAAATAGAGATGTCAGATTCAAAAAAAGATTGGCCAATATGGGAAGTGTTCACTCAAAAAAAAGATGGCGCTCCACACGAACATGCAGGTAGTGTTCATGCTCCAGATTCAGAAATGGCATTATTAAATGCTCGGGATGTTTACGGACGACGAATGGAAGCAATAAATATGTGGGTTGTACTTTCATCAGCAATAATTGCATCTACACCAGATGATATGGGCCCTTTTTTCGATCCTGCAAATGATAAATTATATCGTTGGCCAAACTCATTCAAAACGCCTGAAGGCATCAAACAAGTTTAATGGAAATGCAAAACGCTTTATTCGAATATAATTTACGCATCGGCGATAACGCATTGGTTTTAGCACAACGTTTAGCAGAGTGGAGTGGCCATGCACCAATTCTAGAAGAGGATATCGCAATGAGTAATATGGCATTGGATCTTATAGGTCAGTCGCGTGGATTTTTAACCTATGCCGGACAAGTTGAAGGTAAAGGAAGAAGTGAAGATGACTTAGCTTATTTCCGTGATGTTCGCTCGTATAGAAATCGAATGTTAGTAGAAATGCCTAACGGAGATTTTGCAGTTACAATGATGCGTTCATTTCTTTTTTCAGCATTTGCCTATTTGCACTTTCGTGGATTAGTGAAGAGTAATGATGAAACAATTGCTGGTTTAGCAGAGAAATCATTGAAAGAAGTTACGTATCATTTACGACATTCCAGCCAATGGGTAATTCGTTTAGGTGATGGTACAGATGAAAGTCATCAACGTGTGCAAAATGCAGCAAATGAGTTATGGTCGTATACCAATGAACTTTTTGAAATGAATGATGTCGATGCATTATTAATTAAAGAAGGAATTGCATTTGACTTAAATAATTTCCGTGCAGAGTGGAATCAATTAATTGAAGAAGTATTTTTAAAAGCGACGTTAACAATTCCTGTTGCTGGTTATAAATCGAAAGGTGGAATGAATGGTTTTCATACAGAACATTTAGGATTTTTATTAGCAGAGATGCAATCGTTACCGCGTTCGATGCCGGATGCAAAATGGTAATTCAAAAATGATCAACACACAGTTTAATGAAAAGGCAATTTGGCTTTTGCTCGACTCAATTCCTGATCCGGAAGTTCCTGCTATTAGCATAGTTGAATTGGGAGTTGTAAGAGCAGTTAGAGTTTTTGATGAGCATGTTGAAGTTGATATTACTCCAACATATTCTGGTTGTCCGGCGCTTAAAACGATGGAAGAAGATATTCTCAAAAAGCTGAATGCAGCAGGATTGAATGTGGTGATTAAAACTATTTTCAAACCAGCATGGACAACAGATTGGATGAGTGATGCCGCAAAACAAAAACTCAAGGAGTATGGAATTGCACCTCCCGAAAAACTTACTTTTGAACATTTATTACCTCTAGGAAATCCAAATAATAATCCTATTCCTTGTCCTTTTTGTGATTCAAAGAATACGAAAATAACTAGTCAGTTCGGATCAACAGCATGTAAGGCATTGTATTTTTGTGATAATTGCCTTCAACCTTTTGAACATTTTAAATGTCATTGAGTTTTCTATTAATATTTCTTTAATTTAAATTACATTACTCAAACTAAAACAGCTTTGCAAGGCAAATTCCTAATTATTGGATGGAACCTAAACTAGTTTAATATTATTTCTCATTTCGCGATATGCGAAATGAGAAATAACGTTTATATTTGTTCTATGAGAAAACACAATGGTATGCGCCCCCAAGATGTTGCTATCCTATTGAAAATAATTTCAATAGGGAACATAAAATGGAATTTAGTTGGCCTTTCAACTTCTCTAAAAATAAGTATATCTGAAATTTCAGAATCATTAAATAGAAGTCAATTTGCTTCACTTATTGATAATAAGAAAAGGAAAATTAATCGACAGAATTTGTTAGAATTTTTAGAACATGGAGTAAAGTATGTTTTCCCTCAGCAGCCTGGATCAATGGCGCGAGGAATTTCTACGGCACATTCTCATCCTAATATGAAAGAAAATTTTCAAAGTGAACTGAATTACGTTTGGCCTGATACAAAAAGTACTTTAATAGGCTTAGCTATCGAACCTTTTTATCCAAATCAGATCGAAGCAGTTAAAGAAGATCAGGAATTTTACAAGATACTTGCTTTGGTAGATGTAATAAGAGTAGGAAAAGTTAGAGAGATCAACTACGCTGTTAATGAATTAAAAAAAATCGTATTACATGACTCACTAAATAAACATAATTAGAATTAAAACTGTTGCAAACGCGTTAGATATATTAAAAGAAAAAGTTGTTTTTATTGGTGGTGCAACGATATTATTATACCCAGACAAAGGGAGACAGGTTTTTGAAGTAAGACCTACAGAAGATGTTAATGTTTTAATAGAAATATTGAATTCTAAAAACAGAACTGAACTGGAAGAAAAATTAAGATCTATTGGCTTTACAAATGACATTGAATCTGGAATAGTTTGTCGTTAAAAATTGAAGGAATTATTGTTGATATAATGCCAACAGATGACTCTTCAATTGGGTTTAAAAATAGATGGTATTCTGATGGATTCAATTATTCGATTGATAAAATAATTGACGAAGAGTTTACTGTAAAAATATTAAGCGCACCCTGTAAAATAGTTTTTCACAAAAATCTTTGGAAATTTTCTACATAAATTTAAAGGTATTTTTCTTTATTAAGAAGTAGCATTATTTTTTTGTCGCTTCCTTTTCTTCGGACAGGAAACATTAATTACTAATTTCGTTGAAAAAGTGTGAATTTATGTTGTTTTGCTAATGATTTATCAATCCTCCAGCCTATATTTTACCTTACTTTGCAGCTCTAATAATCGATATGAATTCAATTATTGCTCAAAGAGAAGGAAACGTAGGAATTATCCGTTTCAATAGACCGGAAAAATTCAACAGTTTCAATCGCGAAATGGCGTTGCTATTGCAAGACACACTTCGTTCGTATGGTGAAGATAAGTCGGTACGTTGTGTTTTAATTACCGCAGAAGGAAAAGCATTTTGCGCTGGTCAAGATTTAGCAGAAGCAATTGATCCCAATGGATATGGAATTCAAAAAATTGTACGTGATCATTATAATCCAATAATCAAATTATTAAGAACATTAGAGAAGCCAGTTGTATGTGCCGTAAATGGTGTTGCTGCTGGTGCAGGAGCAAATATTGCCTTTGCATGTGATATAATTCTTTCCGCTGCATCCGTAAATTTTATTCAGGCATTTAGTAAAATTGGTTTAGTGCCTGATAGCGGCGGAACATTTTTTCTTCCACGTATAATTGGATTTCAAAAAGCAATGGCATTGATGATGCTTGGGGATAAAGTAAGTGCTAACGAAGCGTTGCAACTTGGGATGATTTACAAAGTGTGTGCAGATGATCAATTGCAACAAGATGCAATGGCGATTGCTGTTACATTAGCTTCAATGCCAACACGAGGATTATGGTTAACAAAAAAATTGTTGAATGAATCGTTAAGTAATACTTTAGAGGAACAATTAAAACTTGAAGAATTAATGCAAGCCGAAGCTGGTGAAACATCCGATTATAAAGAAGGTGTGAATGCATTCTTAGAAAAACGTAAACCAATTTTTAAAGGAGAATAATTTTAAAATGAATAATTTAATTCTTGATAAAAATTGTAAGGTAGCTGTGATTGGTGCCGGAGCAATGGGGTCTGGTATTGCACAAGTAGCTGCAACGGCAGGACACCAAGTACTTCTTTTTGATACACGCTCAGAAATTGTAGATAAAGCGATTGCTAGCTTATCATTAATGTTAAATAAACTTGTTGAGAAACAAAAAATCACTTTAGAGAAAGCAACTCAAATTAAAAATAATATTCTTCCTACTTACAAATTGGAAGATTTAAAGAATGCAGGTTTAGTCATAGAAGCGATTGTTGAATTGTTACCAATTAAGCAAGAGTTATTTCGTAATTTAGAAACAATAGTTTCTTCATATACGATTCTTGCTAGTAATACTTCTTCATTATCTGTAACTGCAATTGCAGCCTCTTGTAAAAATTCGAATCGTGTTATTGGGTTGCATTTCTTTAATCCAGCGCCATTGATGCCATTGGTGGAAATTATTCCCGCAGTGCAAACGAATGAAGGTTTATCTTCTCAATTAAAACAATTGATGTTGGATTGGAATAAAGTTCCAGTGCATGCTAAAGATACTCCCGGCTTTATCGTTAATCGTGTTGCACGACCATTTTATGGTGAGTCATTACGAATATGTGAAGAAGGAATTGCAGATCAAGCGACAATTGATTGGGCATTAAAAGATTTAGGTGGTTTTAAAATGGGTCCATTTGAGTTAATGGATTTGATAGGTAATGATATTAATTACGCAGTAACACAAACCGTATGGACGCAATGTTATTTTGATCCACGCTATCGTCCATCAATTATTCAAAAGAAGATGGTAGAATCAAATCGTCTTGGAAGAAAAGTTGGAAGAGGTTATTATGATTATGCTGAAGGTGCAACTAATCTTGAACCAACTAAAGATCCAATTCTTGGCAAACAAATTTTTGATAGAGTAGTAGCAATGTTGATTAACGAAGCAGTTGATGCAGTTTATTTTAAAATT
>JAYVOC010000012.1:0-7401 GCA_043758125.1 Bacteroidota bacterium
AAAAGAAAAATTGCCAGCAGGATTGTATTTGATTTCCTTTAATTGTGATGGAAAAAATTATAGCAAAAGGATTGTGTTTGAATAAAAGATTACCACAAGATTTGTAAGAATTATTTTAGGAAGTAAATAATATGTTGTTAATGAACAACCATTAGCTTTCCACTCGCTTTCTTTCCTTCATCACTTTGCACTTCTAAATAATACAATCCATTTGTTAAATAATCGGTATATAATTGTAGTTGTGTAGTGCACCAATACAACCGGCGTTGTTGTATTAATTTTCCATGCGAATTAAAAATGCGAAGCCATCCATCTTTGTTATTAGGTAAAAAATAATTTAGCCAAAACGAAGTTGATGCCGGGTTGGGATAAATGCGAATATCCTTTAGTGCTTGTGATGTGTTTTCGCTAATACCAGTTAAACTATCAAACACGCTTCCAACAACAGGGCCTAAATAATAATTTGGAAAGGTAGGACAAGTACTACTGTTATAAGTTGGTAAAATAACAGAATGTTGACTTACATGACTGGCTAAACCAGAACTATCAGGGTAATCAATTGTGTGCATTCTCCTTGTTGAATTTCCAGTAGTAATATAAATTTTACCATCTGGTCGCAAAGCTTGTGTGAAAAACAAAGTGGCTAAAGGTGGTCCAGGATCGTAAGTACCATCCCAGACTGCAACCGTATCATAAGCCGCAAGGTTGGCTTTATCAAGAAATGAAAGATGATTCTTTTTGAATCGGGTTGCAGATTATCCTTACCCACAAATCGGTAGCAATATCATTCTTAATTCCTTTTCTTAAAAGCACAGCTTGGTTGCATGCTAATCCGTCATTATAATTAATAGAATCATTAAACAATTTAATGATAGCTCTAGCGCGATAAACTGCCAGCCCTACAATTAAAGGACAAAGATTTGCTAATTGATATAAATAAAATAATTCTGTAGGATTAATCTAACTATTCTTTATAGAAAAATTTTCGAGCAAGATATTATAACAATACTTTTCATATTCCTAAAGTTGCATGCTATCAATGATGGATTCATTCTGGCTTAACAGTTCTGGTTGCAATGTTAACATCATTTCTAAAATCCTTTAAATGCGAATTTACTATAAGAAACTCATTTATTTGCTCTATTGCAAAGAATATTGATAGTTAGTCTTGTGAATGTTATTTCGAAATAATTAAAAGTATTAAAAAAAGGTTAGTAAAAGGTGTTTTTCTTTACGAGGAAATATCTGTTTGTCTTATGAATTATTACTTGTTTACCTTTTTATGATTGCTTGTTTACTGGTATAATGATTACTAATTTACTCTTTTAAGATTGCTTGTTTAAAGTTAGGGGTGGGCCTAGCTTTTGTCAATTAAATTAGTGTATAAAATTTTAATTGTCGAATATTAAATGTTTGTAGTCGTAAATAAACATTTGCAAATTGGCTAGAGAGATTTTTAATTACGGGAAAAATCTGGCTTTTGTCAACTAAATTACGAAACAATAAATCAAACATCGAATATTAAGCACTTGTAGTCGTAAGTAAGTATTTGTAGTTAAAAGATAAGATTTTAATTTTAGGAAATTTTGGCTTTTGTCAACTAAATTACGAAACAATAAATCAATTAGCGGATATTAAACACTTGTAGTCGGAAGTAAGTATTTGCAAAGGTAGGAGATTTAATTCTTAACAGAAAATATAACATGTACTGAAACAGTTTACAAGTAATTCTCAACAATAAAAATTAAGATTCAAACTACTTTTCTCTATCTTTGAATCATAAATTTTAAGAAATGAAAAAAGAAATTATATCTAAACTTCATAGCAATTTTGAATCAGCAGTAAACCAAAATGGCAATGTAGAGTTTTGGTTTGCAAGAGACTTACAAGTCCTTTTAGGATATGTACAATGGAGAAATTTTTTATTGGTAATTGATAAAGCCAAAATAGCTTGCAAAAATGGTGAACAAGAGATTTTAGACCATTTTGCTGACGTCAGCAAAATGGTAGACGTTGGCTCTAGTGGCAAGAGAGAAATTGACGATATACGTTTGACAAGATATGCTTGTTATTTAATTGCACAAAATGGCGATCCAAAGAAAGATGAAATTGCTTTTGCAATGAACTACTTTGCAGTACAGACAAGAAAACAAGAACTTTTAGAGCAACGATTAAAAGATTGGGAACGTCTTCAAGCAAGAGAAAAATTAACGCTATCAGAAAAAGAACTTTCTGGACTTATTTTTCAAATAGGTATTGATAATGCAGGATTTGGGCGCATTAGAAGTAAAGGTGATCAAGAATTATTTGGTGGAAAAACAACCTTAGATATGAAAGCAAAACTTGCGGTACCAGATAACAGACCACTTGCAGACTTCTTGCCGACAATAACTATCAAAGCTAAAGATTTTGCAAACGAGTTGTCGAATGTTAATATTCGTAAAAGTGATCTTAAAACGGAAACGGAAATCACAAAAGAACACAAAAAAAACAATGCTGACGTAAGAGGATTATTACTAAAGAGTGGCATTAAGCCTGAAAATTTACCAGCCGAAGAAGATCTAAAAAAAGTAGAGAGAAAAGTAAAAGCAGATGACAAAAAACTTTTAAAAGTTACAAAGAAGCTCAACAAGAAGTAGCTCACGAATTTGGGATAGTTTCTATTTTAACAATGTAAATGGAAAAAAATGCTATGAACCCCTGAGCAAAAACAATGGAGAACACACAAAAATGTTAAATCGTAAATACATAAAAAATAAAAGCAGTTTATAATCATGATTGATTTGATTCATGATTCCCGTTTGAAACGAGACATGTAATGTAAACTAGATTAAAGAATATATTTTCAATTTGCGAATATTAAATATTTGTAGTTGGATGTAAGTATTTTTAAATACTTGTAAGGCGTATTTTTTTCCGAAAAAATTTGGATTTTGTCAACTAAATTAGGAAACTAAAAATCAATCATCGAATATTAAACATTTATAGTCGGAAGTAAGTGTTTGTAGTCGGATATAAGCACTTGCAAATGGATTTGAATCACTATATTCGCTTTTAAATTTGTTAACTATAAATCAAATTGATTACTAAATGAATGATAGTAAAAGTATATCTCGGAGTTGGGCTCTGCTATTCGCAAGATTAATTTTAGGTCTAATTTTTTTTATGGTTGGCTTTTATAAAGTCTTTCAAATAGGTCCAATTGAACATGCACACAATTTATTCATAGAACCATATTCAAAAACGTTTTTACCAACATGGATGCTATGGATCGTTGGTATAATCATCCCATTTATCGAACTCGTAGCCGGTGCTTTTGTCATACTTGGTTTTCGAATACGCGAAGCACTAATTTCCATCGGCTTCGTATTAGTAATTGTAACATTCGGACATCTTCTAAAAGAACCATTCTATGAGTTTCATACTCATGTAATACCCCGATTAGCGTTAATGATATTTATCTTGGTATTGCCAAGCGAAGATGATCGTTTCTCAATTGATTATTTCTTAATTCAACGCAAAAAAAAACTAGTTAATTAGCTGAAATAAAAATATTTTTTTTATTGCGAGTTACTAATATTTTGTATGAAAAAAATTTCTATATTTGGGAAGCGTGAGAAATTAATTTACAACATGCCCATCACTTTTAGACTCTAACGTTAAGTTCAATGTTCTTATTAGATGACAAACTTTAACTACTACTTTCGACAGATGATTTTATCCATATATTTAATATTATGATAGATTTATCTCCTGCTGAAAAACAAATTCGCTATGTCACCAATTTTCATGAGCTAATTTCTACACCATTTAGTGGAGAAATTAATGCAATATGTTGGTCTCGTAAATTAAATGGTGATTTTTCTGAGATTGTTAAAAAGCTAACGCATAACGGAAACATAACAACTGTTGAACAAGAAGAACTTCAAGAACTCAAATTGAGTAAGCAAGGACAACTTGCACGAGAAATTCTTTTAAGTGACTTGAAGGCGATGGAAGATCATGGCGCATCTCCAATCCTTAATGTGATTAAGCAATATGATACGGATGATACTTTTCCGTTTTTTCCTACAGATGTTTATTCTTTTCATATAGATCGCTCCCCTATTCCAACCGAAACATTTTTATGTACTTACTTTGGCGAGTCAAGTGAAATACTTCCAAATTCACAAGCCGAAAAGAAAGTACTTATTCCGGAAATACGAGATGAACTCAAAAAACTTTATCATGGAAAAGATGAAGGTTTTGAATCATTCTTAAGTGATCAATTCTTTGATCTACATTATCAAGCTAAACCAAATGCACTTGCAATGAGCTTAGGCATTGGTCATTTGTGTAGATTGGCAGTTGATCATCCTGAAAGTAATGTTTCTCCTTGTATTCACCGTGCTCCAAAAGAAAAATTCGGACAGTACAGGTTGTTGATGATTTGTTAAACACAAATCTTTAATAGCATGGCAAAAAATCTAAACGTAAAAATTACAAGCTATTATTTTTTGACAAGCGATTTACAAAAACATCACTTAATTAAAATTCAAAATCAGTAATTGAAAGAATAATTGCATTAAGAATTCAAAATTCAATCACGATTCGTCCTGAAAAATATTTAAGTTTAATTATTCGAAATCCGTATTTTGCTAAACTTAAATATTTGTCGTAATCAATTTAAAAAAAAATGAATGATCTAATTACAAAATACATTTTAAATCAACCTGTCGAAAGACAAAACCATTTAAAAAAAATTCACAAGACTATTATCGAATTGGACAAAACTATCGAAGCAAGTGTCGAAAAAATGATGGGCAAAGAAATGATTTTGTATAAAAACAATGGGTTCATGAAATACGGACTTGCAAGTGTCAAAAGTTATATGTCGTTACATGTTCTGCCAATTTATGCTTCACCAACTTTGTATTCGAAATTCAAATCGCTTTTAAATAACATGCTGAATTCTTGCAATTTGCAATTGACTTTTTCAAAAAAGTAATCGAAGCAAAATTTGCTAATAAAGATGTAACAGTTGACTGGTATAAACAAACATTTTTAAATCGAAATTTAAGTTCTGAAGAAATAGCTATCAATTCAGGATTGAATAAAAAGACGATTACAAATATGTATAATTCAGCTTCAAAAGAAATTGTAATTGATGCTTCAAATGAACACTACGATGTTCTTTATCAATCAATCAGTAATCTAATTGAAAGTCAGCCTGACATTGATTTAACATTAACATTAAAATTTAGAGGGGTAAGTGTTGAGCTCAATATAAATGAAAGTTTAATTGTAATAAATACACTAGCAGTAAAACGTTCTGCCCTTCGCGGTGGACTTTGGAGCACTGCTGGCAAGAGAGTTGAAAAGTATCTTATGGCAACACTTTGCAAAGTATTTAGTGTTCCATTTGAACATTTCGACCAAAGCAAAATTCCAGCAAGCATAAGAGAAGTAGATTTTTATTTAATCAAAGGTGGCACATATTCACGTTGCGAAGTTAAAATGATGGGACGTGGAAATCCAGAAAGTGCAGACGCAATTTTTGCAAGAGAAAGCAATGTATTTGTAGCAGACAAACTTTCAAATTTAAACAAACGGGAAGCAGATAGATTAAAAGTGAAATGGGTTGAGCTTCGTGACGAAAATGGATATAAACGATTTGGAGAAGTCTTAGGCCAGCTTGGTATTCCTTATACAGAATTCAATGGCAATTTAGACGATCATTTGGACAAAATATTAAGCGAATTGCTTGACAAATAAAAAAACGAACGCGTAACACCACCCTCAAAAAATTGGCGGTTCAGTGCTTGCATGAAGCTTTTGCACTTTATCGGAATAAGCCGCGCTTCGTATCAATTTCAGTTTCTAATAGACAGTTTATTGCTTCGATTTCAATAGCAATCTGAACGCCAAATTCTAATAGTTGCCATTACGCAAAATACCATTCATATTATTAACTAAAACTACCTACCACAAACATTAATAATTACCATTCAAAACAATCAAAAATTTATACATTTACAGAGCTAAATAAAATAATTCTAAAAATAAAACAACATGTTAAAACAAGCATTACTCGGTGAATTCATGCATGAAGCCGACAACACAAGAAAACTTTTAGCAATGATTCCAGACAGCGCATTGGAGTATCGTCCACAGCCACATCTTTGGTCTATTGGTCAGTTGGCATCTCACATTGCCGAAGTATACAATTGGTACGGCGTAACTTTTAATCAAGATAATTTTGATATGGGTACTTACCAATACAACAAGGGCGACATTAGCAAGGCTTCTAATATTGTAGAAAAGTTTGAATTAAATATGGCAGCGGCTAAAGAAGCAATTGAAATATCTGATGAAGCTAGTTATATGAACGAATGGTCGATGACCGCAGGTGGAAATCCCATCATGCCGGCAATGCCTAAAATTCAAGTTATTCGTGGATTTTTATATAACCATCTTTACCATCATCGTGGAGAACTTATTTCACATTTAAGAGCTTCTGGAAATAAAGTTCCTTCTTTGTATGGACCAACCTACGAAGAATCTCAATTGGTTGCGCAATAATTTTTTCAATAAAAATATTTGTAAAGAAATAAACGTCCTTTAATGAAACAACTAATCGGTTTAGCGTTATGACGGAAATATTACTAAAATAAAGTTCACTTTTTCAATTAAATTTTAGTGGGAAATTGAAGTTCTGACTTCGATTTCCCACTTTTCGCTAAACACTAAAATTAATGTGCTAGATTTACCAGCCGCGTAAGATCTAAAAAAAGTTGAGAGAAAAGTAAAAGCAGATGACAAAAAAATTCTAAAAGTTACAAAAAAACTCAACAAGAAATAGCTCACGAACTTGGAAATGCATTTATTTAAAAAATATAGGTCGAGAAAAAAATGCAATGAACCACCAAGCAAAAACAATTGAGATAACGCAAAAATGATAGAACATAAATACGTACAAAAAGAAAGATAGTTTATAATCTTGTTTGATTTGGGTAAAGTTTCCCGTTTGAAATCGGGTAAGTAATGTTAACTAAATTAAAGATTATATTTTCACTTATCGAATGTAAAATATTTATAATCGGAAGCAAGTATTTGTGTAAAGTTGCTTTAAGTTTATGTTTTTTTTGAAAAAAAGTCTCGCTTTTGTTATCTAAATTAGCGAATAAAATTTTATCTAAAGAAGAATAAATATTTGCAGTTGGATCCAAGTGATTTTAGAAGATTGCTTGAGGTTTATTTCGAGCGAAAGATTTTAACTTTTGTCAACTAAATTAGCGAATAAAATTTCATCACTCGAATAAAAAATACTCATAGTCGTATGTAAGTATTTACAAATGGATATTCGAATATTTATTCCCACGAAAAATTTGGCTTTTGTCAACTAAATTAGTGAATAGAATA
>JAYVOC010000013.1:0-18170 GCA_043758125.1 Bacteroidota bacterium
CCATGTTTGTTAACACCAATAAATAGATCATTAAGGTTCTTTAAATTGAGTAAAACATCGTTCACTATAAATTTTTGATCAAGGCGTTTTTTACTAATAACCTGTAACAATGCCATCGCATCAAGTGCTCCGATTGGGTGATTGGCTGCGATGATTGCTCCACCCGTTGTTGGAATATTTTCAAGCCCTTCAAAAGTAACTTTAACACCAAACTCATTTATTATTTGATCAACAAAAGCAAAGGAAGTTTTCTCACCATGTCGTTGAATAAAATCATTGATATGATCTTGATGTATAATCCTTTTTATATAACGTAAAATGAATCCTGGAAGGAACTTCAGTAATTTCGGATTTTTATTCCGAATCACCTCTTCAATATTAATGAATTCTTTTTTCTGCGTATCGATCATATCTCGAAGGTAAAAATAGGAGTTTGAAACATAATGCTGTCATGAAACCGATTTATACATTGTAAATGAGCGCGAAATTTTTCAGGTTCATCTTTTTGATCACGAATAATCAAAAAAAGTATGTGTGCTTTATTTTTATGTTCTAATCTGTTGAATAAAGCTTTTAAGAATTCTCACCCATCACTTTATCCCACCTTTTCCCAATAAGTATTGGTTTTATCAATCTAAAAAGATAAAAAATAAGAAAAGTAGTTTTTATGACTTGTTTTAACCCTTAGGAAATTAGGGTAAGCATAATCCTTTCAGAAACCATATTAGTTCGAGTCGTTCATTTGATGAACAACGACCTGTTTGTAAGTAGCTATAATACAGCAAAATAGAATCAAATAGGAGCGATAGCTTTGCAATGGTTGTAAATCTAACCTCTGCCAGATTGCAAAATAAAGTTTGGAAATAGCAATTTTTCGCAATCGTAAAAAGTTTTTAACAAAGTGGGGTAAAGTGGTAGGAAGTGGGAAAAATTAATTTACTTTTACCACTTGAAGCCCAATTGTGGGTTAACCTGACCAAAAAGAAGATGACTCAATTTCTCGGAGAATTCGATTGTAAACTTGACGCTAAAGGGCGGATGAGTATGCCATCGGGCTTGCGCAAGCAAATTTCTCCAGAGGCGAAAGAGAAGTTTGTATTGAATAGAGGATTTGAAAATTGCCTGGCTTTATATCCTATGGATGAGTGGCAAAAAATTTCTGCAGAGATAAACCAGTTAAATATGTTCGTAAAAAAGAATCGTGAGTTTGCGCGATACTTTTATAGAGGTGCATCGGAATTGGAGTTAGATGCTGCTGGTCGTTTGTTACTTCCAAAACGTATGTGTGAATATGCGGGTATTGATAAAGACGTAATTCTCTCTGCATGGTCGAATAAAATTGAGGTCTGGTCGAAGGAAAAATTTGAGGCTATGTTGAATGACGAGCCGAGTGATTTTGCAACACTTGCCGAAGAAGTGATGGGGAAAATTAATCGAGGGGGCGAGCATGGTGAAGTATCATGAACCAGTACTGCGTGATGCAGCAGTTGAGGGTTTGGCAATACAGCCTAATTCGATTTGTATCGATGTAACTTTTGGTGGTGGCGGACATTCACGCGCGATTCTTGAAAAATTAGAGAATGGTAGATTGATTGCTTTTGATCAAGATAGGGATGCTTTGGCAAATAAGCCTGATGATAAACGATTTGAATTAGTACACGATAATTTTCGTAATCTTAAATATTGTTTGGAGGAAATAAAAGCGATTCCTGCGGATGCAATATTAGCAGACTTAGGAGTTTCTTCTCATCAATTTGATGAAGCAGCAAGAGGTTTTTCAATTCGCTTTAATGCGGATCTCGATATGAGAATGGATCAGCGTTCGGAATTAACGGCAAAAGAGATTTTAAATTTTTATCAAGAGCACGAGCTCATCAGAATTTTTCGTGAATACGGCGAATTGAAGAATGCTAAAAGAATAGTGCAATCAATAATTCGTGCACGTTCAATAAAACAAATTGAAACAGTTGATGAACTAAAAATAATTGTAGCTGGTTGTGCTATTAGAGGAAAAGAACATTCTTTTTTAGCACAATTATTTCAAGCATTGCGAATTGAAGTAAATGATGAGTTAGGTGCTTTACGTGATTTGTTAGAACAGACACCAAATGTTTTACGAGAAGGAGGACGATTGGTAGTGATAAGTTATCATTCATTAGAAGACCGAATGGTGAAAAATTTTATCAATACTGGAAATACTACAGGAGAACTGCAGAAAGATTTTTTTGGAAATGTGATTGGATTAAAATTTAAATCAATTACGCGTAAACCTACTGAACCATCAGCAGAAGAAGTGTTAGTTAATCCGCGCTCTCGCAGTGCAAAAATGCGTATCGCCGAAAAATTATGAATCGCATCAAAAATCAAGAGGTAGAACAACAACAAGAAAATGTTGCAAAGCCCATTAAAAAAAAATCGAACGAAGGCCTTACTAGAAAATTTATTAATGCAATAAATGTATTTAGTTATTTCGATCGCAAATCAATAGTCCAATTTATGCCTTTTGTGTTTTTTCTTACTGCATGGGCAATCTTATATATCGCTAACAGCTTTGTTGCTGAAAGAACAATACGAGATATTGATAAAACGGAACGTGAGATAAAAGAATTGAGGTCGGAATTTATTACAGCGAAATCAGATTTGATGTATCGAAGTAAACTTTCAGAAGTGGCACGTGCTATTGAAACACAAGGATTAAAAGAAGCGCGAATTGCACCTAAAAAAATTCTATTGCAAAAAACAACACGATCGGCAGAAGAGTAATTATCGCATTAGCATTTAGTAACATAAAGATCAACATTAACATTTCAGAATTTCAATGCCATGCCTGAAAATAAAAAAGATATTCTTTGGAGAATTTACCTCGTATTTGGGGGATTTCTTCTCTTTGGTTTCGCCATACTTGGTAAGATTGGTCATCTGCAATTTTCCGAAGGAGATTATTGGAAGAAGAAAGCAGATAGCTTGACATTGAAGTATCAAAATATTGAACCAATGCGTGGAAATATTTATGCGTCAGATGGAAGTTTACTTGCTACATCATTACCACGTTATGATGTGCATGTGGATATGGTTTCAGCAGGAAAGGATAAGCAACTATTTTTAGATCAAGTGGATTCTTTATCAATATGTTTATCGCAATTATTCGGTGATAAATCGAAAAGTGAATATAAGCGTTTATTAAAAGATGCAAGAAAAGATGGTGAGCGTTATTTTCTTTTAAAAAGAAATATATCTTTTAAAGAACAAAAGTCATTGCGCACCTTTCCACTTTTTAGAATGGGAAAAAATAAAGGTGGTTTAATCATGACACAATTAAGCCGTCGTGAAAAACCTTTTCGATTATTAGCATCAAGAACCATTGGTTATAAAATGGATAACAAAGAAGTAGTTCCTGTAGGAATTGAAGGTGCTTTTGATAGCCACTTACGAGGAGTAACAGGAAAAAGATTGATGCAACGTATTGCAGGAAATGTTTGGAAGCCTGTTAATAATGATAATGAGATTGAACCAATGGATGGCAGTGATGTAATCACAACTATCGATTTGAATTTACAAGATGTTGCAGAGAATGCATTGATGAAACAATTAGAATTAAATCAAGCTGATAAGGGTTGTGCAATTTTGATGGAAGTGAGTACAGGACATATTAAAGCAATAGCAAATATTAAAAGAGTAGAAGCAGATTCTTTTAGTGAAGAATTTAATTACGCAATAGCACAAGGTACAGAACCTGGATCCACTTTTAAACTTGCATCATTAATGGCAGCAATGGAAGATGGTTATGTTGATCTTGATGACCAAGTAGATACAAAGGGTGGCATAGCGACATTGGCAGGTGGAATTAAAATGCGTGATTCACACGAGGGACTCTATGGAATGATGTCGGTGAAACAAGCATTCGCACTTTCGTCGAATGTTGGAATTTCCTCTGTAATAATGAAATATTATTCTAAAAATCCACAAGCATTTATTACACGACTAAAAGGATTGCATATTGCAGACACACTTGATTTGCAAATTCCTGGAGAAGCTTTTCCACAAATAAAAAATACAACTGATAAAGATTGGTCGAAGGTTTCTCTTCCTTTCGTTTCAATTGGATATGAATCAAAGATTACTCCATTGCAAATTCTTACTTTTTATAATGCAGTTGCAAATAATGGTAAAATGGTTCAACCACTTTTTGTGCAAGAGATAAGAAGTAAAGGAAGATTAGTAAAAAGTTTTCCAACAAAAGTGATGGCTGATTCAATTTGTTCTCAGCAAACAATTAAGAAAGCAAAATTATTATTGGAAGAAGTAGTTTCGAATGGTACTGCATCGCAAATTAAACATGCCCAATATACTATTGCAGGAAAAACTGGTACAGCACAAATTGCGCAAGCAACTGGATATAATAAGACAAGCTATCAAGCATCGTTTGTAGGATATTTTCCTGCGGATAAACCTAAATATAGTTGCATCGTAGTTGTTTATTCTCCAGGTACAGGAGGCTATTATGCAGCCTCAGTAGCTTGTCCTGTTTTTAAAGAAATTGCTGATAAAGTCTATTCCTTAAATGTTGATATGCATGAAGAATTAAAACATGCTGCTGACTCGATTTATGCAGGATTACCAAAATTAAAAGCAGGAAGAACGAATCCAACGGCAATGGTAGAAAAAAAATTAGCACTTCCATTTCATACTCCCGAATCTAGTTGGCAAACGGTGAACAGTGAAATCTATTCTCCTGTTGATGATAAGGTTCCGAATGTAGTTGGAATGGGATTGCGTGATGCAATGTATTTATTAGAAGGACAAGGATTGCAAGTAAAACCAGTTGGAAGAGGAGCTGTGATTCATCAATCAATTAGTCCAGGTTCTTCATTGCAAAAAGGTCAACAAATAATTATTGAATTAGGATAATGAAAATATTAAAGGACATACTTTATAAATCAGGTATCGAAGAGGTGTCAGGATCTACTTCTATTCTTATCAAAACTTTATGTTTTGATTCGCGCAAAGCAGAACCGGATAGCTTATTCATTGCTGTGAGAGGAATTAAAAGTGATGGCCATAATTTTATTAATGATGTAATAACGAATGGTGCTATTGCAATAATTTGTGAAGAACTACCCAGTGAAATAAAAGAAGGAATTACGTATGTACGTGTTCGAGATGCTGCAATTGCATTAGCACATATTAGTTCAAACTTTTTTGATAATCCTTCTACTAAATTAAAATTAATTGGTGTTACTGGTACGAATGGAAAAACTACAACAGTCACTTTACTACATAGTTTATTTAGTAAGTTAGGATTTAAATCCGGCTTAATAAGTACGGTACGTAATTTAATTATTGATACGGAAGTTTCAGCTACACATACAACACCCGATCCTTTGCAGTTAAATTTATTGTTGGCGAAAATGGTGGAGTTAGGTTGCGATTATTGTTTCATGGAAGTTAGTTCACATGCAGTAGTTCAAAATCGAATTACAGGATTGCAATTTGCTGGTGGCGTTTTTACAAATATTACTCGCGATCATCTTGATTACCATAAAACATTTGATGAATATATCCGAGCAAAAAAAGGATTCTTTGACATTTTAGATGAGCAAGCTTTTGCATTAGTAAATGCTGATGACCGCAATCATAAAATTATGGTTCAGAATACAAAAGCTACCATCAAAACATATTCTATGAAAAGTGTTTCGGATTATAAAGTTCGAATCATTGAAAATAATTTCGGTGGATTATTATTGAGTATCGATAATCAAGATGTATTGTGTCGTTTAGTAGGAAGTTTTAATGCGTATAATCTTTTAGCCGTTTACGCAACAGCATTATTATTAAAAGAAGATAAATTATTAGTGCTTACGGCACTTAGTAGTTTAACCGCTCCTGAAGGTAGATTTCAATACATCACAAGTGCAAATGGAGTAATTGGAATTGTTGATTATGCACATACACCTGATGCACTTGAAAATGTATTATTAACGCTAAAAGATATTAGAACTGGTAATGAACAAGTGATTACGGTGATAGGATGTGGTGGTGATAGAGATGCAGGTAAACGTCCGCAAATGGCTGCTATTGCTTGTGAGCATAGTGACAAAGTAGTGCTTACTTCTGACAATCCGCGCAGTGAAGATCCTGCTGAAATAATTACAGAAATGCAAAAAGGAGTTCCACCGCAACACTATCGTAAAACGTTATCAATCGCTGATAGAAAAGAAGCAATACGTACTGCATGTGCATTAGCAAAACCAGGTGATATAATTCTTTTGGCAGGAAAAGGACATGAAAAATATCAAGAGATAAAAGGTGTTAAATATCCATTTGATGATTTAGAAGTATTAGAAGAATCATTTCAATTAATTTAAGAAGATGTTATATTATTTATTTGATTATTTAGATAGAGTTTACGATCTGCCAGGAGCAGGATTGTTTCGATTTCTCTCCTTCAGAGCAGCGATGGCAATTATTACTTCTTTGGTTATTACATTGTTTTTAGGAAAATATATTATTCGATTATTACTTCGTTTGCAAGTTGGTGAAACAGTTCGTGATCTTGGACTAGACGGACAAAAAGCAAAACAAGGAACTCCTACAATGGGAGGATTGATAATTCTTGCAGCAATTCTTATCCCTACTTTATTATTTACGAAGTTGGATAATGTGTACATCGTGATCATGCTTATTTGTACAATCTGGTTAGGACTCATTGGGTTTTTAGATGATTACATTAAAGTTTTCAAAAAAGATAAAGAAGGATTACGTGCGAAGTTTAAAGTGATAGGACAAGTTGGATTAGGAATTATTGTTGGATCAATTCTTTATTTCAATCCGAATGTTGTTGTTAGAGAAAAAATTGCAAAACCACATATTGTCATCAATCAACGAAATACTTTGATTGATGACATGAAAGAATCGGAGGGAGTTTTGTTTAATCGGGAGAGTGAAAAATCCACAAAAACAACCATCCCATTTTTAAAAGATAATGAATTTGATTACGCATCGCTTACATCATGGGCAGGAAAGAATTCAATTTGGTTATTACCAATTGTATTTATCGGAATTATAACATTAATTATTACAGCAGTTTCAAATGGTGCAAATATTACAGATGGTATTGATGGTTTAGCAACTGGAACTTCTGCAATTGTAGGAACAACGTTAGCAGTGTTTGCTTATGTTTCTGGTAATTCTGTATTTGCTGATTATCTCCATATTCTTTATTTGCCAAATGTTGGTGAGTTGATGGTTTTCATGAGTGCATTCGTAGGTGCTTGCGTAGGATTTTTGTGGTACAACTCGTATCCTGCACAAGTATTCATGGGTGACACTGGAAGTTTAGCACTTGGTGGAATTATCGCGGCGTATGCTGTTGCAGTTCGAAAGGAATTACTCATACCAATTATCTGCGGAATATTTTTAATAGAAAATGTATCAGTAATGATGCAAGTAAGTTATTTCAAATACACGAAAAAAAAATATGGTGAAGGAAGAAGAATATTCAAGATGTCGCCCTTGCATCACCATTATCAAAAGTTAGGTTATCACGAATCAAAAATTGTTACACGATTTTGGATCATAGGAATCATGCTTGCGATTTTAAGTGTTGTTACCTTAAAATTACGATAGTTTAATTATTACGAATATAAAAATGAATACCAATAAAAAAATAGTAATTCTTGGCGCTGCTGAAAGTGGTGTTGGTTCTGCTATTCTAGCCAAAAAGCTAGGAATGGAAGTATTCGTTTCTGATGCTGGTAAGATTGCAGAAAAATATAAAAAAGAACTCGTTGATCGTTCAATTGATTTTGAGGAAGGTGTTCATTCTGCCGAAAAAATACTTGGTGCTACGGAAGTAATTAAAAGTCCAGGCATTCCTGAAAAAGCAGCAATCATAAAAGAAATACGCAGTAAAAATATTTCTGTGATCTCTGAAATAGAATTTGCTGGTCGTTACACAGATGCAAAAAAGATATGTATTACGGGCACTAATGGTAAAACCACAACAACACTTTTAACCTATCATATTTTACAAAAAGCAGGATTTAATGTTGGCCTTGCTGGAAATATTGGAAAAAGTTTTGCATGGCAAGTTGCAGAAGAAAATTTTGATTTTTATGTTTTAGAATTAAGCAGTTTCCAATTAGATGGCTGTTATGATTTCAAAGCTGATATTGCCATTCTTACAAATATTACTCCTGATCATCTTGATCGTTACGAATACAAATTACAGAATTATATTAATTCCAAATTTAGGATTTTGCAAAACCAAACTGCTGCTGATGCATTTATTTTTAGCGCTGATGATCCACTAAGTATGGAAGAAATAAATAAAAAAGATTTACAAATGCAACGCTATCCTTTTTCTATAAAGCAAAAAGAAGGAATGACAGCATTTATTGAAAACGAACAACTAACCATCCAAACAAATAACCAACCTCTAACTATGTCGATTCACGATCTGGCCTTAACAGGGAAGCACAACCTGAATAATTCAATGGCTGCAGGAATTGCGGCGCGAATTCTTGAAATCCGCAAAGATGTAGTACGCGAAAGTTTTTCAGACTTCGAAAACATCGAACACCGACTAGAGTTCGTGAATACTGTTCACGGAATAGAGTTTATTAACGATTCAAAAGCTACAAATGTAAATTCTACATGGTATGCATTAGAAAGCATTAACACTCCAATTATTTGGATTGCTGGTGGCGTTGATAAGGGAAACGATTACTCTATTCTTTCTGAATTAGTTCAGTCGCGTGTAAAAGCAATTATTTGTTTAGGTGTCGATAATAAAAAAATTATTGACGCATTTAAAGATATTGTACCAATAATTATTGAAACCGCTACAGCTGATGAAGCAGTACAGGCAGCATATCGTTTAGGAAAAAAAGGTGATAATGTATTGTTGTCGCCAGCTTGTGCAAGCTTTGATTTATTTGAAAACTATGAAGATCGTGGCAGAAAATTTAAGGCCGCAGTTCGTGCATTGTAGTATTTATTTAAGAAAATTTTAAATTTAATTTCAAAACAAATCAAATGACTTGGCTGGAAAGTTATTTCAAAGGTGATCGTACTATTTGGCTTATCGTAATTTTATTATCGATCCTTAGTACGCTTGCCGTTTATAGTTCAACAGGTACGCTTGCTTATAAATACCAATCAGGAAATACTGAATATTATTTATTTAAGCATTTTATTATTTTATTATTTGGTTTCGGATTAATGTATTTCGGACATCTAGTAAAATATAATTTTTATGCACGAATATCGAAGATAGCGATATTAATTGCCATTCCTTTATTGCTGCTTACACTGTTAATGGGAAGTCATATTAATGATGCAAGTCGTTGGCTTACGTTGCCAATTGTTAATTTATCTTTTCAAACTTCCGATTTTGCAAAAGTGGCATTGATACTTTATATCTCTCGTGTGTTGTCAAAAAAGCAAGATAATATTAAAGATTTTAAACAAGCTTTTATTCCAGTGATGTTACCTGTTGTTATTGTTTGCGGATTAATTCTCCCTGCTAACTTTTCTACATGCGCAGTATTATTCGCAACGTCGCTTGTAATAATGTTTATTGGAAGAATAAATATGAAATATATATTATCCCTTATCGGAATTGGAGTTGTAGCTTTTAGTTTGTTTTTATTTGTTGCTTATTTAACCGGTTATGAAGGCCGAATAAAGACATGGAAAGCTAGAATTGAAAACTTTAAAGATGGAGAAGCTGATGGAAATTATCAAGTACAACAAGCAAAGATTGCTGTTGCTACAGGAGGAATATTAGGCAAAGGGCCAGGAAATAGTTCACAGAGAAATTTTCTTCCACATCCCTATTCAGATTTTATTTTTGCGATTATTATTGAAGAGTATGGATTGTTAGGAGGAACGATCGTTCTGTTTTTATATCTACTTCTCTTTTATCGAGCTATGCAAATTGTAAAACGAACTGAACGCGCATTTGCGGCATTGATAACTATTGGTTGTGCATTTAGTTTAGTCTTTCAAGCATTAATAAATATGGCTGTTGCCGTGAATTTATTTCCCGTTACTGGTCAGCCATTGCCAATGCTAAGTATGGGAGGAACTTCGATTTGGTTCACCAGTTTGGCATTGGGAATTATTTTAAGTGTGAGTAGTGAAATGGAGAAAACTGAAACCGAGGAGGAGAATAATATTGTCATCGCCTAAAAATATACGAGTAATAATTAGTGGAGGAGGAACTGGTGGACACATCTATCCTGCGATTGCTATTGCGAATGCATTAAAAGCAATTGATCCTACTATTGAATTGTTATTTGTTGGTGCTGAAGGTAAAATGGAAATGGAAAAAGTTCCAGCCGCAGGTTTTTTAATTGAAGGATTACCAATTGCAGGTATTAAACGTGAATTAGCATTATCAAATCTTTCCTTTCCATTGAAGTTGATGTTAAGTTTAACTAAAGCAAGTTCCATCATCAAAAAATTTCAACCTGATGTTGCTGTTGGTGTTGGTGGCTATGCTAGCGGACCATTATTATTTTCAGCAAATCGTCGAAAAATTCCATCATTAATACAAGAACAAAATTCATTTCCTGGTATTACAAATAAAATTCTATCACGTAAAGCAAAAAAGATTTGCGTTGCTTATGAAGGGATGGATCGATTTTTTCCGAAAGACAAAATTGTTCTTACAGGAAATCCCGTGCGAGAAGATATTCGAATGATAGATGGAAAGAAAAATGATGCAGCGAAATTTTTCCAATTAGATATTCAACGTCAAACGATATTAGTAGTAGGAGGTAGTCAAGGTGCTAGAAGTATTAATCATGCAGTACTCGCCGGCTTATCAAAAATTGCAGATTCAGGAGTTCAGTTAATCTGGCAAACAGGAAAAAATTTTCTTCCTGAAGCAAAAGTTGCAATTGAAAAATTGAATATTAAATCAATTCAAGTATTTGATTTTATTAGTAGAATGGATTTAGCGTATGCAATGGCTGATATTGTTGTCGCACGAGCAGGAGCTAGTACTGTTTCTGAATTATGTATCGTAAAAAAACCTGCTATTCTTGTTCCTTTACCAACAGCTGCTGAAGATCACCAAACAAAAAATTGTATGTCGCTTGTTGATCATGATGCAGCGATTTTAGTTGCAGATAAAGACGCGCAGCAAAAACTAATTAACGAAGCACTACTTCTTATCAACAATTCAGACTTACGTATGAAACTAGCTGCTAATATTGCGCGCCTTGCACGACCAGATGCAGCGAATGAAATAGCACAACAAGTTTTATCATTAATAAAAAATAAATAAATGTCACTTAACGGCATGCAACATATTCGCTTTGTCTATCTTCTCGGTGTTGGTGGGATAGGCATGAGTGCGATTGCACGTTATTTTTTAGCAGATGGAAAAATTGTTGCTGGATATGATAAAACAGCAACTCCATTAACAAAAGAATTGCAACAAGAGGGAATTCAAATTCATTTTGTTGATGATACTAATTTGATTCCATCAGACGTTCGAAATCTTGAAAATAAAAATCAGACATTAATAATTTTAACGCCAGCAATTCCTGCTCAGCATACTGAATTGGAATTTTTTCGCAATCATAATTATCAAATTGTTAAGCGTTCAAAAGTTCTGGGAATGTTAACAGCTGATCATTACACACTTGCTGTTGCGGGTACACATGGAAAGACAACAACATCATCTATCCTTGCTCATATATTGCAAACTGCAAAAATGAATTGTACTGCTTTTCTAGGAGGTATTTCTGTAAATATCGGATCGAATTTATTATTAGGTGATCCATCTGCTCCAGAGCATAAAGTTGTTGTAGAAGCTGATGAATTTGATCGATCTTTTCTAGCATTGTTTCCAGATATGGCTGTTATCACATCGATGGATGCAGATCATTTGGATATTTATGGTGATCATCAACAAATGAAATCTACTTATCAAGAATTTGCAAGTCAAGTGAAGGCTGGTGGAATTCTAATTTATAAAAAGGGATTGCCATTAGTTAAGGTTCAAGCAACGATGATGACCTATTCAATTAAGGAAGATGGTGCTGATTATAGGGGAAAAAATATTCACGTGAAAGATGGTCAATATCATTTTGATTTAGTAACACCAGGATTTATTTTAGAAGGATTAACTCTTGGTTTGCCTGGTCGGCATAATGTTGAGAATGCAGTTGCTGCATCCGCAATGGCTATTGAATGTGGTGTTGATCTTACTTCATTACAAAATGCTTTGTCAACGTATTCAGGTGTTCGTCGCCGTTTTGAATTTCATATTCGTAATGCAAATTGTGTTTATGTGGATGATTACGCTCATCATCCTGAAGAGTTAAAAGCAGCAATACAATCGGTTCGTGAATTGTATCCTACGAAAAAAATAACAGGAATATTTCAGCCGCATTTATTCACCCGAACGCGTGACTTTGTGGAAAGCTTTGGAGAAAGTTTAAGTTTGTTAGATCAACTTTATTTGCTCGATATTTATCCCGCGCGCGAATTACCAATTGAAGGAATTACATCATCTATCATACTCGAAAAAGTTATGATCAACGATAAGCAACTCATCACAAAGGAAGAATTATTAACAGCTTTAAAAAAAAATAAGCCTGAAGTATTGATTACATTAGGAGCAGGAGATATCGATCAATTAGTTCAACCTATCACTCAAGTATTATCTGTAAAATCATGAATCTGAAACCTAAATTGCGCCAGGTCCTTGTTATTTGTATGTGGATTATTATTTCGGCTACGGTATTTACACTGCTAGGATTTGCAAATAAACGTCAACAGCAATTGTTGTGTAAGCAAGTAGATGTTCATATTGATGAAACAGTAAATCATGAATTTATTGATCAACATGACATACAAGATTTGATAAATACCAAAGGAATAGTAATTGGAAAACCACTTGGAGCAATCAACACTGCATTGTTAGAAAAAATTATTTTGACGAACCCTTTCGTTGATCGTGCTGAAGTATATTCATCCATTGATGGAACTCTTCATGCTGATGTGTTGCAGCGTGATCCTATTGTTCGAATAATAAACATGCACGACGAGCAATTCTACATCGATAAGCAAGGAGAATTTATGCCTGTATCATCTCATTATACACCACCAGTAATTGTTGCAAATGGTTTTATTTTCAATACGTATGCAGAAATGAAGATTCATGATCAAGTGGCAGTTGCAGATACATCAACGGATTCATTAGCTGTTCCACACATGATAAATCAAGTTTATACGTTAGCAAAATATATAGAGGCAGATTCCTTTTGGACTGCAAATACAGAACAGATTTATGTGAATGGTTCGCAAGAGTTGGAATTAATTCCTCGAATAGGAAATCATCGAATTGTAATTGGTGATACCACAAATCTTGCAGATAAATTTAAACGATTAATGGTGTTTTATCAAGAGGGACTTAGTAAAACAGGATGGAATAATTATAGTGTTATCAATCTCAAATTCCGCGATCAGGTAGTTTGTACCAAAATCAAAATGTAAATGGAGCATACAGGAATCATAGTTGGCCTCGATATCGGGACTACAAAAATTGCTGCGATTGTTGGTCGTAGAAATGAATTTGGCAAAGTAGAAATTCTCGGCATGGGACGTTCTGAATCATTGGGCGTGATGCGCGGAATGGTTGCCAACATTGAAAAAACAGTTACCTCCATCAGAGAAGCTGTTGCGGAAGCAGAAGCAAAATCTGGTGTTGAAATATCTGATGTTCATGTTGGAATTGCTGGTCAGCATATAAAAAGTATGCAGCATCGTGGAATGATTACTCGTCATGATATCAAAGATGAAATTAGTCAGAAGGATATTAATTCTATCATCGATGACATGTATAAACTTGCGATGCCTCCTGGTGAAGAAATTATTCATGTAATTCCTCAAGAATTTATTGTTGACAACGAACAAGGTATTAAGGATCCAATTGGAATGTCGGGAATTCGTCTCGAAGCAAATTGTCATATCATCACAGGATTAATTACTGCTGCAAATAATATTCACAAATGCGTTATTAAGGCGGGATTAAAAACAGTTGATTTAATTCTTGAGCCTCTTGCATCTGCTGAAGCTGTTCTTACGGAAGAAGAAAAGGAAGCTGGTGTTGTATTAGTTGACATTGGTGGTGGTACAACTGACCTCGCTATTTTTCAAGATGGAATTATTCGTCATACTGCTGTGATTCCTTTTGGTGGAAATGTTATTACAGAAGATATCAAAGAAGGATGTTCAATCATTCGCAATCAAGCAGAATTATTAAAAGTAAAATTCGGTTCTGCATTGTCGAAGCAGATGAAGGATAATGAAATTGTTTCTATTCCTGGATTACGTGGTAGAGAGCCCAAAGAAATATCAGTAAAAAATCTTGCATCAATCATTCAAGCTAGGATGGAAGAGATTATTGAAAATGTGTATTACGAAATTAAGAGTTCAGGTTTCGAGAAAAAATTAATAGCTGGCATTGTCATTACTGGTGGTGGTGCACAACTTAAACACATTACACAATTAGTAGAATACATTACAGGAATGGATACACGTATTGGATATCCAAATGAACATTTAGGAAAGGGAATGGATGAAGTAAAAAGTCCGATGTATGCTACAGGAGTAGGATTAGTGATTAAAGGATTGTTAGATGTAGAGAAAAAACGTCGTCGTCCAAATAGTATTCCTGATATTAATGCAGAAATTCCTGCTCCAGAAACAGCACCTAAAGGACGATGGTTCGATATCTTCTTCAAGGGTGGTAAAGAAATTTTCGGTGATGAAGGCGAAGATCAACGTCTTTAAAAAAAATATTTATTTTATTAAATCAGCATAAAAAAATTAAAACATAAAATCATGACGCAGCAAGAATTTCCCAATCAAAAAGCTTCCTCGCTCATTCAGTTCGATATCCCGACTGATGCAACATCTATCATTAAAGTAATTGGTGTTGGAGGAGGTGGTAGTAACGCAGTAAATCACATGTATCGCCAAGGCATCAAAGGTGTAGAATTTGTTGTTTGTAATACCGATCAACAAGCACTTGATATTAGTCCGGTTCCAATAAAAATTCAATTAGGTCCAGGATTAACACAAGGACGTGGAGCAGGATCAATTCCAGAAGTTGGAAAGCAAGCAGCAGTAGAAAATATTGATGAGCTTCGTCGTATCATGAACCCAGATACTAAAATGGTTTTTATCACTGCAGGAATGGGTGGTGGAACAGGTACGGGTGCAGCGCCAATCATTGCTGGTGTAGCTCGTGAAATGGGTGTGCTTACTGTTGGTATTGTTACAATTCCTTTTGCTTTTGAAGGACGTAAACGTAAGCAACAAGCTGAACTTGGTTTAGAAGAAATGAAAAAAAATGTTGATGCACTTTTGATTATCTGTAATGATAAACTGCGTGATATTTATGGTAATCTAAATTTAACAAAAGCATTCGGACATGCTGATGATGTATTAACAGTTGCTGCAAAAAGTATTGCGGAAATCATCACCAATACCATGCACATGAATGTTGACTTTGCAGATATTCAAACTGTAATGAAAGAAAGCGGCGTTGCTATTATGGGATCTGCAACAGCAGAAGGAGATAATCGTGCAGTGAGAGCAGCAGAGCAAGCATTGGATTCACCGTTATTGAATGACAGATACATTGAAGGAGCACGTTATATTTTATTAAATATTTCTAGTGGCTCTTCTGAAGTTACGATGGATGAAGTAGGTGAGATCAATGATTTTATTCAAGCACAAGCAGGTCAGTCGGCTGATATCATTATGGGTATTGGACATGATGATACGTTGGGTGATAAAGTTGCGGTTACAGTTATTGCAACTGGATTTAAAACCAATCAACAAAAAGTTACTGAATTACAAAAGCCTGATAAAATTGTTTTCAAATTAGAAGATGAAAAGAAATCAAATGTTGTTATTGAAGAAGTGAAATCACAAACTGTTGTGAATAATGAAACAACGCCAATTTCTTTTGATGTGGTGGATCCACTAGAGCCAGTATTAATTATTCGCGAAAATATTTCTGCTACTATTGAGTTGGAAGAAGTAGAAGATAACGAAGAGATGATTGTTCATTCATTATCTGAAATGAATTTTTATGATTCAATTCCTGATCAAGAAATTGAAGAAGTGAATTACCATCAAGCACCAGTATTGGATTTTCCTTCTGCTGTTGAAGAGCCGATGATTCGTCATTCATTAAACAATGAAGCATCACGTGAAGAAGAAAATATTTCTTCTCCGGAAGATGAGATGTATCGTCGATCACGCGAACGTATTATGCGTTTGAAAGAAGTAAGTTATAAAATGAGTTCACCAAATGGATTAGCAGATTTAGAGAGAGAACCAGCATATAAACGTAAAAATGTAAAGTTGGAAAACGTTCCGAATTCTGGTGATTCATCAATTTCACGTTATACACTTTCGTTAGATGAGAAGCCAGAACTTCGTCAGAATAATTCATTCCTTCATGATCGTGTTGATTAATTAATAGAGAGAAACATGGGACTCGAACAAAATATAATGGTGGAGTTAAAGGCGGCAATGTTAGCAAAAAATGAAGCCGGACTTCGTGGATTACGTGCAATTAAATCTGCAATACTTTTAGTGAAGACAAGTGAAGTTGGAAGAGAACTTACGGAAGAAGATGAAATAAAAATCTTGCAGAAGTTAGTAAAACAACGTCGTGAATCTTTAGATATTTATGTACAACAAAATCGCGAAGATTTAGCGATTACCGAACGACAAGAGATAGAAGTTATTGAAAAATTTCTTCCTCAAATGATGAGTGAAGATGAAGTACGAAAAATTGTTGAGAGTACTATTGCAAGCCTTGGTGCTACATCACCTGGTGAGATGGGAAAAGTGATGGGTGCTGTTACCAAACAATTAGCTGGTAAGGCTGACAATAAAATGGTATCGGCATTGGTAAAGCAATTGCTAGGATCATAAAATAATTCGTTATATAAATTTAAAAAGTCTCGGCATTTTGTCGAGACTTTTTTGTTGAAAGTTTTTTAAATTAAAATTTGAAAAGCAGATAAAAGTATTCAACCAATTTTTACTGCTTTACAAACCTAATAAATTTCTCGCCAGATTCTGTTTTTAGTTTCACAAAATAAATTCCTGGAGAAAGGATATTTGTGGCAATTTGTAAAAGCTCACGATTGCGGTAATTTGTTGTTGTGATTTCTTTTCCGGTGATATCAAATACTTTTGCGGAAAAAATGGTAGTTCCAAAATCTGCTTTGATAAATAAATCGTTGGTGCATGGATTTGGATAAGCAATTACATTACCGAATGTAGCATAATTTGTTATTTCATGAACGGCGGTATTGCTGGCGCATCCAGCAACATCGCAAAGGTTACTATCTAATTTTACGAGCCAACCATCTTCTCCGTTTGGACCACCAAAAACATATCCTGCAATAATAAAACCTCCATCTTTAGTAGGTTTAACATCATTAAAAATACAATGATCATTGCCAACGGTAAAGCGCCTTTCTTTAATAATATTTCCAATGCTATCCAATAACACTATCCAACCTTGATCCTTATGAGTTGTAGTATCCCTATCAGAACCTACAGCAACAATGTTTTTGTTTGGTAATTCATGAATGCCATAAAAAACATTTAAATTAGAAAGAGTATAAAAATATTTTTTCCAAATAACATTTCCTAAAGAATCGATCTTCCAAATCCCCGCATTTTCTGATTGATTGAAAATATATTTTGCACCAACAGATAAAAAATTTCCATCTTGTATTGAATTAATACGATAGAATATTGCTGATAAATTGGTAGTACTGTAAGTTTTTTTCCATTTATAATTTCCGACACTATCAATACAAACTACAATAGCATCTCTGTAACTTGAATTGCCATTTCCAAATGATCGAGTCCAACCAACAATTAATAAATCACCATTTAATCCTTCTGCTGCATCATAGGCTTGATCATATTTATTTCCTAAAAGTTCATACTCCCATTTATAATTTCCAGCACTATCAGTTTTTAAAGCATAAATATTTCCATCAGCTGTATCGCTTTTGCAGTTAGGAATTAAATATTCACTTTTTGTAGTTTTTAATACCCAAGCACCAAAATAATTTTTAGAGGTATCTGGTCCGTAAGCATGAAACCAT
>JAYVOC010000014.1:0-9935 GCA_043758125.1 Bacteroidota bacterium
GGTAAAACAAATGTAAAGCCATTTCAGGACTAACTAAAAAGTGTAAATTTGAACCAGGACTTTTAACCAAAAAGTGTAAACTTTTTTCAGGACGAGTCACTCTGCACGTGGACAAGTGAATGTTTCCTTAGACAACGTGGGACAAAAGAAAAAAAGGAAATAAAAGAATTAGGAGACTTGGACTGAGTAAACGATAGGGACTCGTTTACGGATTCCCCACCGCACAGCAACCGGGAGAGATTCTCGCCCTCGCTTTTGGCACTTGCCATTGCCCCACATCCCTCCCGCAAACCAAAGCAAAGGCAAGAGCCAAACCCACCCGCCACGATATATAAGGAGAGTGGAACTGTTTAAAAAATAACCGATTAAAGAGTTGCTATTTAAATTAGAGTTCCTATTTTTGACAAAAAATGTCAACAGAATATATGTCAACAGAAACGATATATGAAAGGCTTCGCCAATTAAGGGAAGAAAGCGAATTGCCATTGCGTAAAATATCTGCCATGATTGATATTGATGTAGCCATCTTAAGCAAAATGGAACGCGGAGAGCGCAGACTTACGAAAGAAGTAGTTTTAAAACTTGCAGACATTTATAAATCCAACGCGGACGATCTTTTAATTTTATTTCTCAGCGATAAAATAATGTATGAAATTCAAGACGAAGACCTTGGCGAGAAAGCCTTGAAAGTAGCAGAGAAAAGAGTAAAATATTTAAAAGCCAATAAGAGCAAATGATTATTACTATTAATCAACTCGTAGAAAAGTATAAAGCAGACAGGGATTATTACCTGACAAACAAGTATAATGAAACACTGCTCCGCAGTGACTTCTTAGACCCGTTTTTCGAATTGCTCGGTTGGGACATCAAAAACAACGCAGGAAAACCAACCAATGAAAGAGAAGTAATTTTAGAAGAAGCCTTAAAGGCAAACGCTTCCGAACATTCAAAAAAACCTGACTACACATTCCGCTTATTCTCCGAAAGGAAATTTTTCTTAGAAGCTAAGAAGCCTTGTGTTGCAATTGAATCAGATAATGATTCAGCGAAGCAAGTAAGACGCTATGGCTTCACTGCCAAGCTAAAGATTTCAGTTTTATCAAATTTCGAATACTTGATAATTTATGATACGTCTGTAAAGGTTGATAAAGACGATACATTTCAAAAAGCATTGGTTAGGAAATACCATTATACCGAATACGAAAACAAGTTTGAAGAAATTAAAAAACTTTTAGGAAAGGAAGCGGTTTACACAGCAGCATTTGAAACGGAGTGGAAGGATATCGAAACTAAAATAAACCAATATTCGATTGATAACCTATTCCTGAATCAAATCAATGAATGGAGAAAATTATTAGGCACTGATATTTATAAGCACGAATCCAAGATTAAAGAGCAACAACTAAATGATGTTGTTCAAAGCTATTTAAACAGGATTTTATTCTTGCGTGTTTGTGAAGATCGAAATTTAGAAGACTATCAAACACTTTTGAAGTTTGCAAGTGCTAACGATTTTAAAGCATTAATAAAAAAGTTTGAACAAGCAGACAAAAGATATAATTCGGGTCTATTTGACCAACTACTAAAAGATAAGATAGTTGAAAACGTTAGCTCTGTCTTTTGGACAATTATCAGACACCTTTATTATCCTGAAAGCCCATATTCCTTCTCTGTTTTTTCGTCAGATATTTTAGGAAGCATTTATGAAATTTTCCTTTCAGAAAAATTAGTTATCCAAAACGGTTCTATTGTATTGGTGAGAAAGCCTGAAAATGTTGACAGGGATATTATTACCACTCCAACCTTCATTATCAATGACATTTTAAGAAATACGGTATTGATAAAATGCCAAGGCAAGTCTGATAAAGAAATACTTAACCTTAAATTCGCGGACATATCCTGCGGTTCTGGCGCGTTCCTCTTGGAACTCTTCCAATTACTGAATGACATTCTTATGGACTATTATCTTAAGGAAGATAAATCAAAACTTATTCAAACAAGCATTGATACCTATCGTCTTCCTTTTAATATAAAGCGTGAACTTCTATTGAGTTGCATTTTTGGTGTTGATAAAGATTACAACGCTGTTGAAGCAACTAAATTTGGTTTGTTACTTAAATTGTTAGAGGGTGAAGACCTAAACTCAACCAATGTAAAAGAGCCTGTACTGCCTGATCTTTCCCATAATATTTTCTTCGGGAATAGTTTATTAAATTCTAAACAGGTAAGCGCTAAGAAAGACCAGGTAATTATCAATCCATTTGATTTTTCAAAACTAAAATTTGATGTCATTGTAGGAAATCCTCCCTACATGAAATCAGAGGATATGAAAAATATTACGCCTCTTGAATTACCATTGTACAAATCAAACTTTAATTCCGCTTATAAGCAATTTGATAAGTATTTCTTATTTATAGAGCAAGGAATAAGCCTGTTAACAGACAATGGATTGTTAGGTTATATCGTTCCAAGTAAGTTTACAAAGGTTGGTGCAGGAAAAAAGCTAAGAGAGGAACTTGCTACAAAGGAGTACTTACACTCAATTGTTTCATTTGGAGCAAATCAAATCTTTGCCGACAAAACAACCTACACCTGTTTACTAATACTAAACAAAAAGCCACAGAAGACATTTCAGTATGCAGAAGTAAAGAGTTTAAGAAGTTGGAAAGTAAGAGAACCTGAGTCGGTAAAATATGCTTCTAAAAATACTGGTCAGTTAGACAATGAAGTTTGGGTCCTAGTTCCGTCTGAACTTACAAGTGCCTACAACAAGATCGTTTCGCAAAGTTTAAAACTAGTGGACTTAGTTGGCGAGGATAACATTTTTAACGGAATCCAAACAAGTGCAAATGATGTTTATATTTTCTCTCCTACCAAAGAAGATGCAAAACACTATTATTTCTCTAAAAAGGATATTGATTATAAGATTGAAAAGGCAATCACCAAACCCTATTTCCAAACTTCATCTGGTGAAGACAACTTAAACACATACCGAACATTCAAGCCGAACGCACGAGTTATATATCCCTACGAAAACACTAAAAAAGGAATCGAAGTAATTCCGCTTGCTGGCATACAAAATGAATTTCCGCTTGCTTTCGCTTACCTGCAAAAGCATAAAGCCATTTTAAATAACCCGAAGAGAGATATTAAACCTGAACCACAAACTAAAAGTGAGTGGCACAGATACGGCAGACATCAAAGTTTGGATAGTTGCGGACTGCCTTCAAAAATTATTGTAGGGGTTCTTTCGGTTGGAGACAAATATGCCATTGACATTCATGGAACATTAATCTCATCTGGCGGAACTGCCGGATATTGTGTTGTTGCAATCCCAACAAATTCGGATTATTCAATCTATTACATTCAGGCTATTTTAAATTCGAAGTATTTAGAATGGTTCAGTGCCATTTACGGAGAAGTTTTCAGGGGCGGTTATATTGCTAGAGGCACAAAGGTTTTAAAGAATTTGCCAATCAGAAAAATTGATTTTACAAACACTGCGCAAAAAAACCTACACGACAGTATAGTAAAGACACAAAAGGAATTAATAAATATCTATGATCTCATAAACGAGAACGCAGGAAACAAAAGAACCTTAACTCCTCACCAAGGACAGTTTACAAGGGAAAAGGCAACTTTAGAAAAGCTATTAGCCAAACTATACGATTTGGGTAATGACGATTCATCAATCCCATTAATCAAAGAGTTGTATGAAGCTAATTGAAAACGCAACAGCCGAAAAGCTAAGGGGCGGGTTTTATACACCCGAACCAATTGCTGCATTCATTCTAAAGTGGGGTATCAATGGAAGTTCTGATTATAATATTTTGGAGCCAAGTTGTGGGGATGGTGTTTTTATCGAACAGCTAAAGTTGAATAATCATAAATTCAAATCGGTTACCGCTATTGAATTTGATGAAGTCGAAGCGAATAAAGCAGATAAGATTAAGCTCGCCAAAAAATCAGTAATCAATACCGATTTTCATTTGTATTGCAACGAAACCACCGAGCGGTTTGACTTAGTAGTTGGTAATCCACCATACATCCGTTATCAATACTTTGATGAAGAACAACAGAAGGAAGCAATAAAAGTTTTTAACCGTGCGAAACTAAAATATTCAAAACTCACCAACGCTTGGGTTTCATTTGTAGTAGGTGCAAGTATGCTTCTGAATGACAAGGGTAAAATCGGTTTCGTAATTCCTGCCGAACTTTTACAGGTTTCTTACGCTCAACAATTGCGCGAATTTTTGGCTCGCTATTATAATAAGATCAACATCATTTCTTTTGAGAAATTAGTTTTTCCAGACATTCAACAAGAAGTTGTTCTATTGCTTTGCGAAAAGAACGGAAGTGATTCTCACCTGATTGAACATTTAGAATTAAGAGACGCATCAGACCTTGAAAAACTAGATGTAACAAGACTAAAAAGTCCTTCCAAGAAAATTGATTTCAAATCAAATAAGTGGACATACTATTTTCTGGATCAAGAAGAAATCGACTTTCTTGAAAAGATAGCAGAAAAGAGAAATATCCCTACCATTGGAAAGTATGCAGATGTTGAAGTAGGCATTACAACAGGCTCCAACGATTACTTCACAGTTCCGCTACCAGTGGTAGAAGCTTATGACCTTAAAGAATATGCAAAGCCAATGGTAGGCAGAAGCGTTCAGGTAAATAGTGTGATCTTCACCAAAGATGATTGGAAACTGAACAGACTCACCAAAGCCAAAGCACATTTATTAGTGTTCCCATCAAAAAAGGAAATCAACGGTCATAAAGGAGCAAACTCTTATATTAGGTTAGGCGAATCAATGGGGATTAACAAGGGCTACAAAACTGGTATTCGTGACGATTGGTTTGTAGTTCCTTCCATAAAGGTTTCTGATGCTCTTTTCGTTAGACGAAATAATGTGTACCCAAAATTGATTCTAAACGAAGCCAAAGCCTACACAACAGACACCATGCATCGTGTGTTTATGAAAAAGGGAACTGATAAAAACGCTTTCATAGCCAGTTTCTATAATTCATTGTCCCTTGCGTTTGCTGAAATTGTAGGCCGTAGCTACGGTGGTGGTGTTTTAGAACTAATGCCCAGTGAGACAGAGAAAATACTTTTGCCTTACCAAATTGAAAATGCTGATTTACTAACCAGCATTGACAAAATGATGAGAGATAAAAAAAGTATCGATCAGATTTTAAAAATCACCAATGAACAAATACTAAAAAAAGGATACAACCTTACCGATAAAGAAATAAAACTTGCAGATAGTATCTGGAAAAAATTGTCAGCAAGAAGGTTAAATAGAAGTAAGTAAAATAATTGATACCACATTAAAATCGTAAGCATGGACAGACAAAAAGTTGACTCATCAAATTTAGCCTCAGTAGGCTATGATTCTCAATCTCAGACATTAGAAATTGAGTTTAATCATGGCGGCATTTATCAATACTTCAATGTTCCCAGTTCAATTCACAATGGACTAATGGGCGCAAGCTCCCATGGCGAATACTTTGATAGAAACATTAAAAAATCTGGCTATAGATATGTTAAAATTAGATAAGTGAAAATTAAGCAGATTGAAATATCAAACTGGCGTTCAGTAGCCCATGAGACTGTTAATTTCACTGACTTAATGATTTTCATTGGTCAGAATAATCATGGAAAGTCTAACGTATTGAGCGCACTGCTTTTTTTCTTTGGCGAAATTGGTCTGCATGATCTGGATTTTAATAACACATCTAATTTGCTTTGGATTGAAATCGAATTCAAAGATTTAAATGATGCAGAGAAAGTAACTTTTCAAAAATATGTAACCACAACCAATTCTATTAAAGTTCGAAAATCTGCTCTAAAATGAGAAGGCTCTTCATACAACGGTTACTTAGAAGTCCCTAATGAAGACTGGTTAAAAGAAGAGAACATTTCAAATTATACTTCTCGTGAGGCAACTCAATTACTTCCACTTAATAATCTACTGCCCACATCGGGAAGAATCACGAAAGATATTTACAGACAGGCTCAAATAGAATATATTCAAAACAATCAAGGAGTAATAACCTTCCAATATCAACTTGAATCAAATAATTTCTTAGGCGCTAAAAATGTGGCAAAGGGAATTTTTGGGGATTTGTTCTTTATTCCATCTATAAAGAAAGCATCGGACGAATTATCCGCGAAAGGAAATTCAGTGTTCGGTCAACTCTATTCAAGAGTGATTAGTAAGATGTCAGAATCAGACCCTAAGTTTATTGAAGCCAAGCAGAAAATTGCAGACCTGTCGAAAATTCTGAACAAAACTTTGGCAGATGGCCAACCCAATAGGGATAGGCCTACTGAGCTAACCTCCCTGGAAAACCTTCTTGATGAAGAGCTGAAGTCTTGGAAAGCAAAAATTGACATTCAAATAACTCCTCCCAATGTTGATGAAATATTTCGAATAGGCGCTAATGTTTTAGTCGATGACGGTATTAAAACAGATATAGAAAGGAAAGGTCATGGTTTGCAAAGAGCTTTAATCTTTGCTTTACTACGATCTTGGTCAAGAGTCTTAAAAGAGGAAAGGGAGCAGACGAGCGTGACAGCAGACGAAGTTGGCACTACTCCACGAACAACAAAAAGAAAAGCCTCGAAAGCAACATATTTTATATTTGAAGAACCTGAACTATTCTTGCATCCTCAAGCTCAAAAAGAATTATTTAATTCATTAGTCGCTCTGTCGAAAGACGAAAATCAAATTGTTCTATGTACTCATTCAAGTTCTTTTTTAGACCTTGAACATCATAAGTCCATTTGCATAGTAAAGAAGGATTCTATTTCCGAAGGTACTAAAGTTTTACAATGCACTAGTGACCTTTTTTCTGAATTAGAGGAAAAGAAGAGGTTTAATTTAAGCTATTGGATCAATCCTGATAGAAGTGAATTGTTTTTCGCAAAAAAGGTTATTCTTCTTGAAGGGCAAACCGATAAATCGGTAATACATTTAATGGCAAAAAAACTGGGTGTTTTTAGATATGATTATACTTTAATTGATTGTGGAAGTAAGGCTACTATACCTCAATATATAAATCTCCTAAACAAATTTCGATTAAGATATACTGTAGTTTATGATAAAGATCATCAAACAGATAAAACCTCAGACGGATTAGCATCAGCCGTGAAAAGTTCAGCCTTAATTGAAGGTGTTATTGATGCAAGCCTTGGTGAGTCTGTTATTCTTATTAATGATATTGAAGAGGAAATAGGTATAACAGAAAAAGTGAGTAGCAGCAAAGCATACGTTGCTATTAATCATGTCGATGATGATGCTTTTACTATATCTGAAACATTCAAGGCAAAAATTCTTAAAATATTCGAGTAAAATATAGGCTCAACTTTAAATTCTTATGACTTCTAACACCCAAATAAAATGTCCCAACTGTGGCACTTCAATTGATGTGCAGGATATTCTTGCGCATCAGTTGGAGGATGAGATCAAGAAAAAATATCAGTCACAATTGGTGGATGAAAAATTGAAGTTTAGTCAGGAAGAGGAGAAATTGACCAAGGCAAAAGAGGAATTTGAGCAAAAACGAAAACAGGAAAATGAACTGTTTCAAGAGCGCATTGAGAGCAAGCTTAAAGATGAGCGGAAGGTCATTGAAGAAAAGCTCAAAAAGAAATTGCAGGAAGAACAGTCTGACCAGTTTCAATCTTTGCAAAAAGAACTAAACGAAAAGTCAGAACAAATCAAAGAATTGAACAGAACCAAAGCCGAAATTGAGAAATTGAAGAGGGAGAATGCAGAGGTGAAGGAATCTGTAGAAGCTGAATCTCAAAAAAGACTGAATGAAATTCTGGTATCTGAAAAAGAGAAAATCAAGAAAGCCGAGGAAGAAAAAAGTGAATTGCGTTTCAAGGAACTTCAAAAACAATTGGAAGACCAAAGGAAACTGACCGAAGAAATGAAACGCAAACAGGATCAGGGTTCTATGCAGTTACAAGGTGAAGTTCAAGAATTAGCGATAGAAGAATGGCTTGCTATTCAGTTTCCTTTGGACACTATAGAAGAAATTAAAAAGGGTGCGCGGGGCGGTGATTGTATTCAAATAGTCAATACCCGCAGTCGGCAAAACTGTGGAAAAATCTATTATGAAAGTAAACGCACCAAAGACTTTCAGTCTAATTGGATTGAAAAATTCAAAACGGATATGCGCGAGAAGAATGCAGATATTGGAGTATTAGTAACAGAGGCCATGCCATCGGATATGGATCGAATGGGCATTAAAGATGGAGTTTGGATTTGCAGTTATGAAGAGTTTAAAGGGCTTTGTGCAGTTCTGAGAGAGTCTGTTATTCAATTGAGTTTAGTAGCGAGTACGCAGGAAAACAAAGGCGACAAAATGCACATGCTTTATGATTTCTTAACCAGTAACACTTTTCGTATGCAAGTGGAAGCCATAGTAGAAGGCTTTTCATCTATGAAGGAAGCATTAGAAAGTGAAAAGCGCGCTATGCAACGGATATGGAAGGAACGGGAAAAACAAATTGAAAAAGTTATTACCAATACCATAGACATGTACGGCTCCATTAAAGGCATTGCAGGAAATGCAATACAGTCAGTCAAAGCTTTAGAATTGCCCGGCAACTTCGATGGGGAGGAAAAAAATGAAAGATAGACGTCTTAATTATTTTAAGTTTTTTCCTCTCTCGTTTTCCAACCGGCAACGTAAAATATCCCGATAAATTGTAGCAAATTCATAGGATTTATTTTCCTGCATTGTGTCTTGTTTTGATAACTGAGTTAAGGACTTAACGTTAATGAACCACAAGTCCTAAAACAATTATCAACTAAAACAAAACAGTTATGGCAAGTACCATTGAAACAGGTCACGCAAAAAATGTGGCGACCTTTGAAGATCTAATCAGCTTCTGCACAGGCTATGGAGCAACGTACAACCCGAGCAAACCGGCATTAAAACTGCCAGCTTTAGCCACCCAGAATACTGGAGCAATTGCAGCACTGCAAGCAGTGAAAGTTGCAAAGACTGCTTTCGACAATGCAACAAATGCGAGAGAGGTGGCTTTCAAACCACTCAAACCGTTGGCAACTAAAATCGTAAATGGTTTAGCAGCAACGGAAGCCACAGCGCAAACAGTTGATGATGTTAAAACAACGAACAACAAAATTCAGGGCAAGAGAGCGAAGGCTATTGAAAAACCAACAGCAGCAGCGTTGGCAGCCGGAGCAGAACCTGTTAAGACGGCATCCACTTCACAACAAAGCTTTGATAAATTGATAGACCACTTTGCGCAAATGATAGCAATGTTAACCGCAGAGCCAAAATATCTCCCCAACGAGAATGAATTGAAAGTGACAACGCTTAACACCTTGCTGACAGACCTCAGAGCAAAGAAAGATTCTCCAAGGTTGCCCCCCGCGCGAGTACACTATATAAAGAGTGCCTCGTGGACAAAGAACAAATGAGTAGCAAACGGACAATCATGTACCGTGACAATCCATTCTATAACGTGACACCTTAACGACAATGTAACGACCGACTAGAAAATACAGGGGAAGAAGGGTACTGTTGCTAACAAAAATGTTTGCGCAATGGTGGGGCGAAGTGTAAGCTATAAGTTTATATCTTCGCTCAACGTTTTGTCACGTGGGATTTGGAGTTTTTTGTTGGCTGGGGGGCTCACGCACGAATTCTAAAACTCTTTATGTTGACCGCGTAAAATCAACGATCGATACTGTATTTATTGCTTCAAGACCGGATACTATTGTGCAGACCAAAATTATCTATGTGAAGCAGCCGGTTACTGCAGCGGTGCAGATATCAAATGAAACAAATCAACCCGAAATCATAATTTCTAAAGGTGTGAATATGAAAGACAAAGAAGAGTTGGAAAAACTTTTGGTCTCAGGTTCTGAGTTGTAATTGTAGCA
>JAYVOC010000015.1:0-2305 GCA_043758125.1 Bacteroidota bacterium
TTAGGAAAAGCCGGACGCGCTTACACTGCAACGGACAATGCACCGATGAGCATGGTTGAATCAATCATTCTTCTCAAACCAAAATCAGAGTGGAGAAAAGGATTGACTAAAGATTCGCTCATTGCAGAACTCAACAGCAAACTGCAAATTCCCGGAGTAGTAAATGGATTCACGCAGCCAATCATCAATCGCATCAACATGCTTTCAACAGGAATAAGAACGGATGTTGGTGTGAAAATTTACGGACAAAATTTAGATTCCATTTATGTGATTTCACGACAAGTGGAAGCCGCACTCAAAGGCATTAATGGAGTTTCTGATTTGTATTTAGAACAAGTCACAGGAGGAAAATATTTACAAATAAAAGTAAAGAAAAATGAAATCGGCAGATACGGTATGACAGTGGACGATGTAAACATGGTTGTGGAAAGCGCGATAGGCGGAATGAATTTAACCACAACAGTTGAAGGCAGGCAGAGGTTCAACGTAAACCTCCGGCTTGCGCAGGATTACAGAAATGATATTGAAGAAATAAAAAATATTCCGATACAAACTCCAAAGTATGGAGCAGTGCCGCTTTCCGCTGTTGCTGATATTGATTACACGGATGGACCCGCAATGATTAATTCTGAAAATGCCATGTTGCGCGGAACAGTTTTATTCAATGTGCGCGGACGTGATTTAGGAAGCACGGTAGAAGAAGCCATTGCTAAATTGAACAAAACACTCACCATGAAAAAGGGATATTACATTGAGTGGAGCGGACAGTGGGAAAATCAGGTGAGAGCGAATAAAACATTGTCTATTATAATGCCGATTGTTTTGATTGCAATTTTCGTTTTGTTAATTTTTATTTATAAATCAATAAAAGAAGCGGTGATAACTTCCATCAGTGTTCCGTTTGCTTTGATTGGCGGAGTTTACATTGTTTACTTCTATGGAATAAATTTTTCAGTTGCTGTTGCCGTTGGATTTATTGCCCTGCTCGGTGTTGCGGTTGAAACTGGAGTGTTGATGGTGATTTACCTTGACGAAGCCATCAACAGAAAAGTAAAAGAGAAAGGAACCGCAGCAATTAGTTTATCGGATATTGAAGATGCTGTTATTGATGGCTCGGCAAAACGATTGCGTCCTAAACTGATGACCGTTGCCACTGCTATGTTCGGATTGATTCCTATTTTATGGTCAGTTGGAACAGGCAGCGATGTAATGCGTCCTATTGCGTTACCGATGATTGGAGGAATGATTACATCAACAATTCATGTTTTAATTGTTACTCCGATTATTTTTCAATGGACAAAAAATTATGAGTTAAGAAAAACAGGTTCAGTAAAAACAATTTTGAAAACGCATGACTAAAATTATCAATATATTTTTTGCGGCTCTTTTTTTCATTTCAATTGGAAGAGAAAATGTTGTTGCTCAAAATATATCATCAGAAAAATTATCCATTTCAGCGATGATAGATTCCATTGTAAAATTGAATCCTGCAATTATCATGTACGATGCAAAAGTAAAATCCTTACAAGCACAAACAGAAGGAGCAAAGAGTTGGATGCCTCCAACATTCTCATTTGCGATTGACAGGTTTCCGTATCAATCATCCATGCTCAAAGAGATGACTCCCGATAACCAGGCGGGGTTGATGTTTACACTTCAGCAAATGATTCCTAATTCTTCCAAGTTAAATGCGAAGAAAAGTTATTTGCAATCACTTACTAATGTTCAGCAAAATAATTCGGAGTGGCAGAAAAATGTTTTATTATCTACAGCAAAAATTTATTATCACCAGCGTTATGTTGCGGAGAAAAAAATGAAAATCATCAATGAGGATTTGGAAATTCTCAATCTACTTATCAATACTGCTGAAGGAAAATACGTTTACAACCAGGCAGACCTCAGCACAATTTTCAAAGCAAAAGCCAAACGCGAAGAGTTAGTAAATATGAAAACAATGTTCCAATCGCAAATTGCAGAAAGCAACATCGCTATCAACACATTGATGAATCGTGATATGAATACAACTTTTGAAATTGACACAATAATTCCTGTCAAAGATTATTTACAAACTACAAATATGATTGTTGATTCTTCACTCTTAAAACGAAATGACATTCTCTCTGTTCAAAATTCAATCAACAGTATGCAATTGAATCAAAATTTAATGTCACTCGGCAAAAGACCTGATTTCGGTGTGAGTGTTTCACACAGTCAGATGTTTGGTATGGCAAATCAATATTCCGTGATGGGAATGATGACCATTCCGATAGCTCCGTGGTCGTCTAAAATGTATAAGTCGGAAGTT
>JAYVOC010000016.1:0-4368 GCA_043758125.1 Bacteroidota bacterium
AGTACATTCAAAGTATTGGTATTCGTATTTAATTGACCTTCTAAAATTGTGTTCTTATCAACGTGTAATACGGGTAAAAATATTGCAGTTAGTTTATCTGTATTTTTCGTTTCTATATGAAAATTTATATCTTGATTTATAGGAGGTTTAATTTTAGAATAAACTTCAATTGGAAGGTACCGTGAAATTATCCATCTAGCAGAATTTAAAAAATCACTTAGATTATAATTTCCTACGATTTGCATATCGGCAAAATTAGATTGCAAATTAAATTCTCTGCGCTCAGCAATTTTAGATTCTAAAAATATTCTATCACTCTTAACTTCATTTCCTGATTCACTATAATTAGCATTTTCAACCAATATTGTTCCTTGTGCATTATCAATAGTACTTCCAGTCATGTTAATGTTCACTACTGCTGATAAATTTGCAGAACTATCGCGATTAATTAAGTTAATTGTACTCAGATGCGCCTTTCGGATGGTGGAATTAAAATTATATATCGGTATATTAGAATTTAAGTCAATATCACCACGAAAGCTCAAATCAAGATTGGGATCATTAATAGAAAGATCTCCATTAAATAATCTTTTTCCTATATGTCCATTCATTTTAATATTTGAATAGGAATAATTGTTCAACTGAATCTTGCTGAAATCACCTTCAATATTTGCATTAAGATTTATTAATTCAAAACCACTTCCATTTACATTTGCTTTCATACTTACTTTTCCGAGACTCGGATTAAGTCGAAGTAATTTCCCCATATCAAAATCAAACAAAGTAATATTTCCTGAATAGGTTGTATTTTTATCCTTAGGAGCAATTTTTAAATTTATATCAGAAGAAATAAATCCTGCATCAGTAGTAGTATTACCATACGCAACAAAATCATTATAAAAGCCATTGAATTTTCCTTTAAAATGTGCGATTCCAAGAGTTGTTAAATTATCGGGCAACTTTAAATTGTTCGACGATTCGAAGGGCCATTCGGGAATAGTTTCAATATCACGTTTATTCAAACTTAAATCATTTGCAGAAATCTCCATGTAGGTATTATTAAAATCTGGAAGTCCATACATGTTTACATTGCCTTTAAAATAAACACCAGGAGTGTAAACCAATTCGATGTTTTTTGCTTTAAAGCGTTCAACAGTTCCACTAGCACTTCCTTTCAAACTCACAGTTTTATTTAATCCAATTAATTCTGAAGCATAATATGCTAAATCACTAAATGAAACTTTACTTTTCTCAAAATCTGCTTTGCACCTTACTTTACGAATGAAATCTTGAAAGTCATCGATGCTATCAAAATCAAAATGAATATCTGCATTAACATCACTAAATGGAGTAACGATATGTACTTTTTTAAAATCCATTGCTTTGCTCGAAATAACAGCATTTGCAGCAAATTGATTAACCTTAAATCCACTCTTTTCAACAAATGATAAATTGTTTGCTACAAAAGGAAGTGAATCATTTCTTGGTTGTAAGTCAGATAATTCTACGTTTAAATGGGTAAGAAAAATATCATCCCAATCAATGCATCGCGTAGTATCTGTATACTTTAGATCACGATAACTAAATGTATTTTCTACTAACTTAATTTGATCAATTTTAAAATTCCAAGACTTAGATGCTGCGGTATCTTTACTTGTTCCCGAAAAATAATCAAGGATAAAATCTAAATTATACTTTCGTGGATTCTTATAAAATTTGATCGCTATTCTTGCATTGTCTAGTTCTGCGAGACTTAATGTTATTCGCCTATTCGGAATACTAAACTGGCTAATTCTTGCCTTAAAACGTTTTGCATAAAGCAGTGTATCGTGTTGCTGATCTTCAATAAACAAATCTCTTAATACTAAACTTCTGAACAATTTTATCTCTACCCTACTAACTCTAACCTTCGTTCCAAGTTCTTTTGACAGGTAATCTGTTGCACGTTGCACGACCCATGTTTGCACAACAGGTATCCTTACAAGGTACTTGATGGCAATGCCCGAGAGTATGGCAAAGCCTATAAGAATGAGCAATATGTTACGAATGCGTTTTATTGGAAAGGCAATTTATCTGTTAACGTAAATAGAAGGAAATTAATATGCATAAGAGATTGAAAAAATAGGGATAGCAATGCTTGCATACAATAACTTTGCGGAGTTCTTATGAACAATAAATCTATCTATATTTTGGGGATTGAATCCTCCTGTGATGAAACTTCTGCGGCAATAACATGTGGGGATAAAATCCTTACGAATATTATCGCTGGACAGGATATTCACATCCGTTATGGTGGTGTTGTTCCTGAATTGGCTTCTCGAGCACATCAACAACAAATTATCCCCGTTGTAGCCGCAGCATTAGCGGAAGCAAAAGTACCGAAATCTGCTCTTACTGCAATAGCCTTTACTCGTGGTCCTGGATTAATTGGTTCTTTATTAGTTGGAACGTCATTCGCTAAGGCAATGGCATTGTCACTTGATATTCCTTTGATAGAAGTAAACCACATGCAAGCTCATGTGATAGGAAATTTCGCCGCACGTGAAGGAGAAAAATTCACACCTCCTTTATTCCCATTTCTATGTTTAACTGTTTCGGGAGGTCATACTCAAATTGTGAGAGTTGATAATTTCATGAAAATGGAAATCATTGGTCAAACGCTAGACGATGCTGCTGGCGAAGCGTTCGATAAAGCCGCTAAGATGCTTGGGCTACCCTACCCCGGCGGACCAGAAATTGATAAGCTAGCGCAAATTGGAAATCCGAATGCTTACAAATTTCCACATCCTACAATTGCAGATTTAAACTTCAGCTTTAGCGGATTTAAAACTGCAATCTTATACTTTTTGCAGAAAGCGAAAAAAGCTGATCCCAATTTTCTTGATAAACACCTTGCCGATATTTGTGCATCTGTTCAACAAGCTATTATTGAAATTTTATTGGATAAACTTATGAAAGCTGTTCATCAAACTGGGATCAAAACTGTAGCTCTTGCAGGTGGTGTTTCTGCAAACAAAGGGCTGCGAAATGCATTGTTAATGATGCAAGAAAAAAATGATTGGAATATTCATATTCCTAATTTCGAATATTGTACCGATAATGCAGGAATGATTGCACTTTATGGATATTATAAATTTTTAGAGGGAGAATTTACAGCCTTAGACGTTACACCTATTGCACGTTACCCATTTTAACAAAATCAATTGTTGATAAGCTTATTAGATTTTCGTCTGGAAAATGAGAAGTCTCAACTAAATTCGTAAAACAGTTTTATCATAAATCAAACGATTAATTGAAACACAATTATAAATACAATGGAAAACAACAACGCTCCTCAAAAAAATAACAGCAATCGAATATTATTCGTTTGCTTAATTGCTTCCTTGGCGCTAAACATTTACTTATTTAGCAGTAGATCGAGTATGCAAGAAAGTTATAAAACTGAAAAGGATAGCTTAATTACCGCTCGAATTGATGTAGAAAAAGAACTCACCGACACGTATGCTGAATTAAATCAATACAAAGGAATTAATAGCCGATTGGATAGTTTACTTCAAGAAGCTAATGGAAAAGTGGATCAGCAAAAATCAAAGATTGAATCGTTAATTCACAAAGAAGGAAATACGAATAATCTTAACAAGCAATTAAAAGCGGAGTTAGAGGAATTAAAAAAATTACGTGATCAATATTTAGAAAAAATTGATGCATTACTTGTTGAGAATGAACAATTGAAAAAAGACAAAAACGATCTTTCAACAACAGTAGAAACACTGTCTAAAAATTTAGAAAATACCGTTGCAACTGCTTCGGTTTTAAAAGCAGAGTATATGAAAGTGCAAGCATATAAAAAACGCAGCAATGATAAATATATCACTACAGCGATGGCGAAACGAACGAATAAATTAGAAGCATGTTTTACTATTCTTGAAAATAAAATTACAAAACCAGGGAATAAAACTGTTTACATGCGAGTGATAGAACCAGGTGGAAAGGTATTAGGAAATCGGACAAGTGGAAGTAGTACATTTCGTCAGAATGGATCTAATGAAGACTTGCTTTATACATTCAGTAAAGAAATTGATTACAGCAATACGAAACAAGATTTATGCTTAGATTGGGAAGAACAAGATCGCGTATTTTCATCTGGAACATATATGATTGAAATTTATATAGACGGTAATTTAAGTGCTGTTTCGCAAATTATTTTGCGATAATTATCAATTAACGGAATTTGTTTGTTAAATAATTATTATCTGAATTGCAATGTTCAGAACTATTACATTTGTAAAAACCTAAAATCGTCAATACAATGAAATTAAAACTATTCTATGTGACAATTATCCTATTTACCCTTAGTGTAATGGGATG
>JAYVOC010000017.1:0-34796 GCA_043758125.1 Bacteroidota bacterium
TTAAAAATGAGTTCAATAACTTTTGGAATGAAAAAAAATCCTTGCTTAATTAATAACCATGTTCGCTTTTTGAACTAATTTGAATTTGTATTAATCAAAATAAAATAATCGACTTTGAGTTAAAAATTAATAATCCATTTTCAAAAGATAATTATTGAATTTCAAAATAAAAATTTTTCTGCTTCTTTCTATTGTTAACTATTTATTTGCTTTTCCTATTAACAATTACTTCTTCCTCATTACATACAATAAACTTGAATTTGCATCAATATTTTTTCTTCCTTTTAATGTTGTTTTTAATCCAATAAGGGTTGCCTTTATCGGATTTTTCCAACCATTTTTATATTTCTCACTAAGTAATGAAATGTAAAATGGATCATAAAATAAAGAAGACACAGATTCTACTTTAAAACCGTTCATTTCCATCAATTTGCTCATGTCTGCACGTGTAAAATGATACAGATGGCGTGGAACATCATAAGCAGCCCAAAACTCTTTATAATGCGCCGCATCGTGGGATTTAGCATTCGGAACTGCGATTATCAGAATCCCAGCTGAACTTAAAATTTTATGGAACTGAGTTATCGTTTCTTGCAGTAAATGAACATGTTCGAGTACATGCCAAAGGGTAATTACACCGAACTGACCTGTTTCAAACGACTGTAAATCAGATGGTTGGCCGATATTTAATTCATAGTTAGCAATTGCAAGTTTTCTAGCATCAGGATCTGGCTCCAAGCCGGCCGCAACCCACCCAGCAGCCTTTGCTTTTGCTAAAAACTCTCCTGTTCCGCAGCCATAATCTAAAATGGCCTTTGGTAACGGACCAAATGATTCTATCAAGGCCAATTTTTTATCAATCGCACGCCGACGAATAGTTTGATAGAGTGAATTAATAATCCCTTTTTTAGAATTTGTATGGGAAATGTAAGTCTCTGATTTATAATAATTTCCGATATCATTAACTCCTGGACGAGGATTCGTAAATAAAAAGCCACACGTGGAACATCGTTGAACGGAAAACTGCTGATGAGTTACAGTGAAATCGGTACACTCGAAGGCCTTTGATAACTGATTGGAAGAACATATTGGGCAAGCGACTAATAATTCAGACATATGGAAGAGACAATTTTGAGCGAAAATAGAAGGATTTTGGGTTTGTAATGAGGTAGTAAAATTGATTATTAATACTTAAGTCGGCGTATTTGTCAGTTCCACGTGAAACAATTATCTCCCTAAATACACCATTAATACTGACAAATCGGAAGGAGTAACGCCAGAAATACGAGAAGCTTGACCAAGTGTTCGAGGTCTGATTTTAGTTAATTTCTGGATAGCTTCAGAAGAAAGTGAATTAATCACAGAGAAATCAAGATCTTCTGTAATGCTAATATACTCCAGGCGATTTACCTTTTCTGCTAACTCAGATTCCTTTTCAATATAACCTTCGTATTTAATGTTGATCTCTGCTTGCTCCATAAACTCATCCGTAGCTCCAATATCTGAAAGCTTGTTTGCTAGATGTGGAAAGGATTCTATCATCGATTTTAAGGTAATTTGCGGACGCCCCAACAAATTATGAAATCTCGCTTTCTGTCTAATATGATCCGTTCCTACGGATTCAAGCCATGGATTTGCCTCTTCTGGAGTTATACTTGTATTTTTAAGTAAATCAATAACTAATTGATTACCAACTACTTTAGTATTTGCTCGATCCAATCTCTCTTTACTAGCAAGCCCTATTTCGTATCCAAGTGGAGTTAAACGTATATCAGCATTATCTTGTCGTAATAATGTTCTAAATTCTGCCCTACTAGTAAACATGCGATACGGTTCATCAGTTCCTTTTGTAATTAGATCATCAATTAAAACTCCAATATAAGCTTCAGATCTTCCTAAAATAACTGGCTTTAAATCATTAATTTTTTGATGCGCATTGATTCCAGCCATCAAACCTTGGCAAGCAGCCTCTTCATATCCAGTAGTTCCGTTAATTTGTCCGGCGAAATATAAGCCATCAATCAACTTAGTTTCTAACGTATGATTTAATTGAATTGGTGGAAAATAATCGTATTCTATAGCATATCCAGGTCGAAACATTTTTACGTTTTCAAAACCTTCAATACTTCTCAAAGCCATGTATTGAACATCTTCTGGCAGTGATGAGGAAAATCCATTCAGATATATCTCTACAGTATCCCACCCTTCAGGTTCTACAAAAAGTTGGTGACGATCTCGCTCAGAAAAACGGGTTATTTTATCTTCAATCGATGGACAATAACGTGGACCGAGTCCTTGAATTCTTCCAGTAAACATAGGGGATTGCTCAAAGCCTGTTCTCAATATTTCATGCACCTTTTCATTGGTGTATGCCATAAAACAACTCTTTTGATTAACCAATTTAGGCGTATCGGTATAAGAAAACTTGCTAGGGTTTTCATCGCCAAATTGTTCTTCCATTTTACTATAATCAAGCGATCTTCCATCTAATCTTGGAGGTGTACCAGTCTTCATACGTCCACTTTCGAAGCCCAATTCAACTAATTGTTCAGTGATACCTGTAGATGCTTTCTCTCCTGATCTTCCTCCACCAAATTGCTTCTCCCCTATATGAATAATTCCATTTAAAAACGTTCCATTAGTAAGCACCACTGCTTTCGCTTTATACGATAATCCCATCGAGGTATTTACACCTGTAATCTTTCCATTTGAATGGATTAAACTGCTTACCATATCTTGAATGAAATCAACATTGGGCGTTTGTTCTAGCATCTTCCTCCACTCAGCGGCAAATAACATGCGGTCATTTTGTGCCCTAGGGCTCCACATAGCGGGGCCTTTTGATCGGTTAAGCATTCTGAACTGAATTGCACTTCGATCGCTTACAATGCCCGAATACCCGCCTAATGCATCAATTTCTCGAACTATTTGCCCCTTTGCTATTCCCCCCATTGCAGGATTACAGCTCATTTGTGCAATATTTTGCATATTCATGGTGATTAAAAGCACCTTTGAACCCATGTTTGCAGCAGCTGCAGCAGCTTCACAACCAGCGTGACCAGCACCAACAACTATCACATCATAATCTGGATATTTCATTTGTTCCACGTGAAACATATTATTTTAATAATTGATAAATATACATTAAATATCTGAATACCAACCTAATACCTAAATAACTTATAAGGCTGAAAATGTGGACAAACAAGTAAAAGGAAAAGCCATTTACGACTTGTATCATTAACAAATACAAACGAATTGGCATTTCACAGAGGCGAAATACGGTCGTTTTATAAACGTGCTATTAAGTTGATTTATAAAAACTTGCGCAAAGATAAATAGAAATCTTCCTTCTCCGACATAATCACTTTATCAGATGGCTTTTTGTCTTTGTACCCACAAACATGCAAAAGCCCATGTACAATTACACGATGCAACTCATTTGCAATAGTAGATTTTTGTGACTTAGCATTATCACGAATTCTATCAATACTAATATATAGCTCCGCATTAATGAGCGATTGAACCGTAGATTGGTCAAAAGTGATAATATCAGTATAAGTATCATGCTTTAAAAACTGCATGTTCATTTTATAAAGATACTCATCAGAACAAATAATTATGTTCAAAGAATCAATCTTAAATCCCTCATATTTAGCAGTAGCAACGAGCCATAAACTTAGCTCCTTTTTGCTCTTAATCGTATATCGAGTCTTTGTATTAAAAAATTCGATATTCATCAACAAAAGAGCTAAATTAATTGGTTGTCAACTATTAACCTTCAATATGGCCATTAGTCTTGAAGTAAAGTTCAACCACTTTACCATTATCTGAAAAGATAATTTGATCAGCAAGATGTTTCATTAAAAAGACTCCTCTACCTGTTGGCTTTTCCAAATTGTCTGGGTCAGTTGGATCGGGAATATTTAGGTAATCAAAACCTGCACCTTCATCACTCACCGTAAAAGAAATTTGATCTGCATCGACCTCGTAAGCAATGTTCACCTTACGGTCGGCATCATATTTATTTCCATGCTGAATAGCATTATTAACTGCTTCTGTAACCGCTACAAGCATATTGCCATAGCATTCCTCTTGGATATTGTAGTCTGCTTTAATTTCATCAATTAGCTTTTCCACTAAATTGATACTTTCAGGCTGTGATACAATCTGTAGGTTGAATGTTTGCTTCTCTGTATTCATCGTGTCAATCTTCAATACTTTGGAAGTACGAATTAACTAAGTTTTTATAGAATGTTGTGAAGGATGGCGGGATGGTTTTCAACAACTCCGTTTCCCTCATTTTTAATCGCTTGTATTCTTCAAATTGAGGTGGCGTTCTCGTTATGTCTTTTGCCTCACTTGACTCTCTACGCTCCTCTTTCTCTCGTTCACGTTCTGCTTTTTCCGACTCTAACAATCTCGTCAAAATCTCTTGCTGACGGTTCAATGTCATATCGGAAATGCGCTTATTCACAATGTCTTTTTCCGTTTCTTCCATTTGTTGGGCGATTTTATTGAGATCCCCAAGCTTTCCCTGACCGTCTTTATTGTCGTTTTGATTCATCTGTTGAATCGCATTTCGTAACGCTCCTTGCTGTGCCGCAAGTCTTGCTAACTGCTCACTCATCCCTGCACCCTGACCTTCACCTGGTTTTTTACCATTAGGCATTTTACCTTGTTTGTCAAGCTTCTCTTTCATGTCTTTCAACTGCTGGCTCAACTTCTCCTGCATCTTTTTTATATCACCAGCACTAGGACCAGGAGAAGGCTTACCTTTCTTACCCGGCTTTTTACAAGATCCGCTACCTGGCATATTTGACTCTTGTTGCATCTTATCAAGAGATTCACTTAACATCAAAGCTAAGTTATTTACTGCTGTCATCACAAATTGCTGGTTCGCTCGCGCCTGAGGAACTATTCGATCCTGAAGGTTATCTAATGCCTTTTCCGTATTGTCATTAATATCTGTGATCTGTTCATTTACAGAAGAAGAAATTTGTGCAACACGTTTACTAAGCGCCAACAGCGAGTCTTCTAAAACTTTTGCATCATCCTTTAGCTTACGTTGAACTTGTGCCATTTTTAAATAACGAGGATTATTAATGTCGACAGTTTTTAAGTCTTCCATTAATGCTTCTTGATCAAACGAAAAATGAATTAAGTTTTCAAGTAATGCTCTTAGTGCTTGTTCATCTTCTTCTGCTTGCTCTTCCTTCGCTGCTTGTTGTTGCGATTTCATTTTATCTGAAAGCTCTTTCATCTTTTTAGCAGCACTTTTTTGAGGTTTAGATGCCTTTCCGCTTTTTCCTTGCTTTAACTCCTCCTTGCTATCTTTCATATCCTTATCGATAGCCTCTTCCTCTTTATCAAAACTCTTGAGGTCTTCAGAGAAATCAAGTTCCTCGTTTTTCTTTTCTATATCGTCTAAATCCTTTTTAACATCTTCAAACTCTTTATTCAATGAATCTTGCTGATCTTTTAACTTATCTGTATCAGAATTCTTTTCATCACTTTTATCGGCAAGCTTATCTTGTTTCTTTGAAAGTTCGTCCAAATTATCAGCGGTCTCTTTTAACTTTTTATCCAGTTCCATCTGCTTAAAAAGTTCAAGTGTTCGGTCCAGTTGTTTTTCAAGATCCTTGTTATCGAGCTTCATTTTATCCATCATCTCCTGAAGCTTCTGCTTATCCACTTCTGCCATCAGCTTCTCCATCTCTGCCATCATCTTTTTCATTTCTGGCGACATCAACTTATCGAAAAGTTCTTCCAATTGCTGTTGTTTCTGAGCAATATCTGGATCCGTTTTCTTGAACTCGTTTTGTTGTTTGGTATTCTGTTGATTTTGCTTTTTGATGTCTTCAATCTTTTTCTCTAACTCCTTTTGCTCTTTCAAAACATCACTCATCTTTTTACGATCATCAAAATCTAAACTTTTTTTATTGAGTAGATCCTTATTCAGGTCGTTTAATCTTTTTTGAAGTTCCTTAGCTTTGTTCATGCTTGCCTCTAAATCATCTTTGAGGGCTTTGTTTTTATCATCAGCATCCTTAGCTAATTCATTTGTTGAAGGTGCCTTAAAAACGTTTGATTGAGAGCGAGCTGACTTCGGTCCTTGAACACCATCATTATCCCATACTTCAAAATAATATTCTAACTCATCACCAGGTTTAATTTCTAAGGCGCTTAAATCCCAGTAGTGAAAAAATTGTTCTGACGTAGCATTTCTATTGATAGCAATTGGCGTTGCGAGAGGTTGCTCGTTTACTTCTTGTCCATCGCGTTTAATGAAACGATAACGGAACAGTAGTTTACTCAAGCCGTAATCATCATGCGCAAGGCCACGAAAATACATACGTTGGTAAGAAGCAGAATCTTGTTGTTGTTCTACTTGAATAGTAGGGAATTGATCAGGAATTACGATGATACTATATTGCATAGAATCTTTCGAATCCATGTATTTATTAGAAGTGCGAATACTGTATTGAGAACCTTGTAAAAATCGCTTTTGAAACTCATATTTATTTTCTTCCAAATTAGCTAGTGCATACGTTGTGTCGGTAAAACGTAACCGCAATGAACTTGTATTTTGTGTGCCGAAGTTCCATGTAATGCGCGTGCCTGCTGGGATAATTAAGTCGCCGGTATTTTTAAGCTCTTCGTTTTTCTTGCCGAGATAGGAAGGGTAATCTAATTTAATGCTGAAATTAACCAATACTGGATTGGGAACAGCATGTAAGGTGAATTCGGAAGAACTGTATCCATCAGCCAATAATTTGAACTCCGTATCCGATTGTACATTTCTAAAAGCATAATGGAAATTCACAATATTTTCCTTCTCCAAACGAAATTGATTTTCTCCAATCTGAATAAAAACTTCTTGTGGAATTTCTTTACCACTAAGTTTTACATCAAGCGTAAAATCATCGAACTGTACAACTTGCAATTTTTTATTGCGAATGTTAAAATCGAAAGGTGCGGGTTTACTAAACGTAGTATTATGTTGCAGCAAACGTTTTGTTGGATCAGTAATTAAGCTTGGTGCTGCAACGAGAACAACAAGAAATATGACTGCTGGAATTGCTGCAAATTTTAAATATTTACGATTACTGCTTAAGTCGATTGCAGAGGTAAATGGAATAGGGCGAAGCTCTTCACTTTTCTGATTGATACTCGCATGAATCAATGAAATCTGATCTTGATTTTGATCAGCTAAATCATGAAGTTGTAAAGTATTTAAAAGCTTATCTTTTATATGCGAAAAATGTTCTCCAATTATATTTGCAGCAGTAGTATGGCTGATGACCGGTCCGAGGCGATAGAGTTTTGATAAAGGAATAAATACCAATCGCCAAAGCACAATTGCTGTAGCTGATAGGTAAAAATAAAATAAAACGGAACGAACAGCGGTATTAAACCAAGCAAAAGATTCGAGGAGTGCTACTGCGAGATAAAATCCTAACAGTAATGTGAAGGCATAAATTCCACCACGAATTAATTGATTGATATAATATTTCCTGATGAACGCATCGAGCTTAATTAATAGTTCGCGGTAGTTGGAATCGGTTGATTGCATCATAACAAAGTTACGGAGAAGGATCCGTTAAACAGATAACGGTAATAGTACTATTTTCTTACGTTGAAGAGAGGGTAAATGTTAGTTTAAATTGCTAATCTTCCAAATACACCTAACGGTAGCTGTACTTTTGATGTTGCATCGAGGTAAATCTCACCATATTGGGCTTTATTCATTCGCTTTGGAAATGCCTCCGCTAGAAGATTACGAATAATCATTGCTGAGAAGCCTAGCGAATACGTATTTAACACGAGAAAAGAATTTTCTGGCTCAAGCAAATCAGCAACTGCATGAATCATGTCATTGATCATTTCTTCCAGCTTCCAATTTTCGCCATTTGGACCGTGACCAAAAGCTGGGGGGTCGAGAATGATTCCATTGTACTTTTTACCTCGTTTTTGTTCCCTCTTTACAAATGTTGTGGCATCTTCCACGAGCCAGCGAATATCTTTTAGGTTAGAGTATTCCATATTTTCCTTCGACCATGAAACAACTTGCTTTATGGAGTCGAGGTGAATTACATCTGCGCCAGCTGCCTTTGCCGCTAATGATGCGCCACCAGTATAAGCGAATAGGTTGAGAACACGTGGAACAGGAACTTCCTTTTTTATCTCAGTAATCTGGTCGTATATAAAATCCCAGTTAACAGCTTGTTCGGGGAAAATTCCTACATGCTTGAAGGAAGTTAGTCCGAGCCGAAAAACAATTTCTGCATTCGATCGTCCGCCAACAGCGTATTTTATTTTCCACTGGTCAGGCATATCCTTCTTGAGCTTCACCCAAATACCTGAAGAACTTGACTTGGATTGAAACTTTACATGCGCAATCTTATTCCATTCTGCCGTTGACATTTTCTTTCGCCATACAGCTTGAGGTTCGGGGCGAATGGTAATATAATTTCCAAATCTTTCCAGTTTTTCGAAATCACCGCAATCGATTAATTCGTAATCAGTAAATTTTTGAGGAGAGAGAAGTAGCATGTGGCGCGAAGATAAATACAATTGGTTGTAGGTGAGATTCGAATTTGCAATTGAGTTGAATCAATCATCAACATTTTACCATCTACTTTTTTTTGATTTACCTTTTGATTTGCCCTTGTGTTTCTTTTCTGGTTTACTTCCATGATTTGGTTTAAAACTCGATTCTCCAAAATGTTTAAAGTTGGAATTGGATGCGCCGCGTGAAAAAGAATCTGGTAAACGACTAGGATCATCAATGATAAAGTCGATTTGTTTACGTGCAAGATCAGCAGTTTTTAGCTGCACCTTAACGGTATCGCCGAGCTGAAATTTCCGATGATTCTTTCGTCCGATTAAGCAATAATTTTTTTCATCAAGATCATAAAAATCATCATCAAGATCACGAACACGAATTAAGCCTTCGCATTTATTTTCTACTAATTCAACATACAATCCCCATTCAGTAACGCCAGAAATTAAGCCATCGAATACTTCACCTTCGTGACCCATCATGTATTGCACTTGTTTAAATTTAATTGATGCACGTTCTGCTTCGGAAGCGCGAATTTCCATGTCGGTACTATGCTTGCATTGCGCTTGAATCTCATCCGCTTTAACGGGTTTTCCATTGTGTAAATAATGATCGAGTAAACGGTGGACCATCACATCAGGATAACGCCGAATAGGAGAAGTAAAATGAGTATAGTAATCAAATGCTAATCCGTAGTGACCAATATTATTTGTTGTATAAATTGCTTTTGCCATAGTACGAATAGCTAATTGCTCGAGCACATTTTGCTCCTTCGTACCTTTAATTTCTTTCATCAATTTATTAAGAGAATGCGCAATATCTTTATCAGATCTTGTATTGATGCTATGTCCGAAACGGCCTGCAAAAACAGAGAAGTTAGCAAGTTTTTCAGAGGAAGGTGAATCATGAACACGATAAACGAATGGATATTCTTTCCCTTTTTCTTGCGCTAATTTCTTTCCAACATATTCTGCTACGCGACGATTAGCAAGCAACATAAAATCTTCGATGAGCTTGTTACTGTCTTTGCTTTCTTTAAGATAAACACCGATTGGCATTCCTATTTCATCGAGCTTGAATTTCACTTCTACCTTATCAAAAGTTATTGCGCCATTTTGAAAACGTTTTTTGCGAAGTAATAGCGCTAACTTTTGAAGTGTTTGAATTTCTTCGAGCATATCGCCTTCACCTGTTTCGATAACAAGTTGTGCTTCTTCATAAGAGAATCTACGTTGTGAATGAATGACTGTTCTGCCAAACCATTCGTTGATGATTTCTGCATCTTCGGCAATTTCAAAAACTGCGGAGTAGCATAACTTATCTTCTCCAGGACGTAAAGAGCAAACCATGTTACTTAATTTTTCTGGCAGCATTGGGATCACACGATCAACGAGATAAATCGAAGTAGCACGATTAAAGCCTTCGATATCGAGAGGGGTTCCTGGCTGTACATAAAAAGATACATCAGCAATGTGGATTCCTACTTCATAATTTCCATTTGGTAATTTCTGAACAGAAAGCGCATCATCAAAATCTTTTGCATCAACGGGATCTATAGTAAATGTTGGAACCTTTCTAAAATCTCTACGTGATGAAAGTTCTTTCTTCGGAATTTTATAGGGAATCTCTTCCGCTTCTTTTTCAACATCGGCAGGGAACGAAAGTGGGAAACCGTACTCAATGAGAATTGCATCCATCTCTGCATTATTTTCTCCAGGAAAGCCTAGCACTTTTATAATTTCTCCGGAGGGGTTTTTAGCTTCTGGATTCCATTCGATAATTTTTGCAACAGCTTTTGCGCCTTGTGTTGCTCCGTTAAGTTTATTAAGTGGAATAAAAATATCTACTTTATTACGCGGATTATCAGAGGTAAGAAATGCGAAACGATCTGAGATTTGCATGGTACCTACGAACTCCGTTTTAGCGCGTTCAACAACTTCCACTACTTCTCCTTCTGAACGATTACCTTTTTTACGTGCGCTGATGCTAACCTTTACGAGATCGCCATTCATTGCATTTAACGTATGTGTTTTAGGAATAAAAATATCCTCTTCAAATTCTTCGTTAATCACATAAGCATTTCCGTTGGAAGTGATATCGATTCGTCCATTAATAAAATGCTCAGTAGGAAATAATCTAAACTTACCACGATCGGTTTCTTCAAGTTCACCAGCGATAACGAGTTCTTCGATGCAATTGATAGTAAGTTTTCGAAGATGATCTTCCTCAAGAGCAGCAAGAAAAACAGCAGCTTCTTCGAAGAATGGTTCTTGTTGAAACTTCTTAATAATTTGTTTGTAGTTGTATGATTTGTAAGGATGCTCTTTAAAAACATCGATGCTGATGCGTTTGATATCCTTAGAAAAATCGGTGTTGGTTGATTTGTTTTTTTTCATTGTATATGTTGACTAAATTAAAAACTCGAATGCTGTGGAGGAGTGCGAGTAAGTTATTGGGAGCTGTCGGGCTTATCTTACGAAAGTATGGTTAATAAAATATTGAAAAGCAATTTTACGATAAAGAAATCCTCGGTAAAGTGTTAACAAATGTGCTAGATTTTCAATACTTAATTATTTCTTATTATATTCGAATAAAATTACTTGAAATAATTCTTGTTAACTTAAATAATTATGAATTTACTAAAACTATTTACAGCATTACTTTTTGTAACAAGCACTACGGCGCTTTTAGCTCAACAAGACGTTAAAACAGTTGATATGAATAAGATCAATGGAATGAAGAAAGCTGGTAAATTAACGGGTAAAGAGCATTTTGTAAATTACGATGCAAAGGGTTTACACCCCTTTAAAATCACTAATAAGGTTGCACACAATGCAACTAACGGATGTAATTGTTGGATCGATCGTGATTCAACATGGAACGTAGTATCGTTTGATGGATCGGGAGTAAATGGTGGTCCTGGTGCGCCTCCAGAATATAGAAATGATGATTGGTCATCAGATGTTATAGGTCTTCCTTTTACCTTTTGTTTTTATGGTGATCCAATAAATGATGTCTACATCAATAATAATGGAAACTTATCGATGCTTAATCCATATCCAGATTATACATCAACGCCATTTCCTAATTCTTTGTACGAGATGATTGCTCCATTTTGGGCAGATGTTGATTCGCGTGATTTATCAAGTGGATTAGTGTATTATAAACTAACAAATTCATCTCTCATTATTCAGTGGGAAAACGTTGGGTATTACGACACCCATTCTGATTTAGTAAATTCATTTCAGATGGTTATCACCAATAACACTGATTTAATAATACCTGATAGCGATAATGTTTCTTTTTGCTATAAAGATATGCAATGGACAACCGGAGATGCATCGATTGGTATTAATGGATTTTATGGTACGCCAGCAACAGTTGGTATCAATAAAGGAAATGGAATTGAATATATTCAAATAGGGCAATTCGATCAACCGGGAAATGCATTTGATGGTCCTTTTGGAAATAATGATGGAATTGATGCTTTGGATAATCAATATTTTTATTTCAATGTTTGTGCTGCTGGCAATAATGTTCCTCCAATAGTAAATTTACCTATTGGATGCGACACTGTTACAATTTCACCTTTAGATACATTTGCTTTAAAGATCAATTTTCTTTCTCCGGAACAAAATCAATTTACAACAATTACATATAATGCTCCAGGAATAAATGGATTAACGGATGTAATTAACCCCGGAAATTTTGCCTCAATAGAATTTCGTGCGCCAGGAAATTTAAACGCTGGTAACAAAACTATTCATGTATATGCTACGGATAATGGAACGCCTCCTGCAACATCAACTGCAACAATAAATCTCAATTTCTCTTCTGCGACTGGAATAAATGATCTTCATTCAACAAGTAAAAATATTACAGTTACAAATCCAGTATCCGACATCTGTACAATAAATTCATCAAGCTATACTAATTCTACATTGAAAATTTTTGATTTTATGGGAAGAGTTCTCATAGAAGAATATTTTAATGTAAAAGCAACTGTTAATGTAAATATGTTGAGTAAGGGAATTTATATTATTGAGCTATCAGATAAAAAAGGAAATAAATCACAACAAAAATTTGAAAAACTGTAGAAGTTCAAGAACATTTTTGCAACAATAAAATATAATATTTTTAATACTTTATTTTGTAGTAATTATAACCACAGCTTTCCCAAGCTGTCCATTTACAGGCGGATTAAACTTGGTAACTGCAACTCGAATCTGTGAACAAGTTGGATAAATTTGTTGAAGGCGATTTAAAATTCTTCCGGCTACGTGTTCAATTAATTTACTTCGTATTGCCATTTCTTCACGAACCATATTGTGTAAGACTACGTAATCGGCTGTGAATAGTAAATCATCCGTTTCAACAGCTTTTGAAAAGTCTAATGTGAGATCAAGATCGACTGAAAAGCGACTTCCAATATGTCCTTCCTCTTCGATACATCCATGATAAGCATGACACTCGATGTTGTGAATATGTAATTCGTAATTCATCAATCTTTTTTCTGCTCTTTCGACCAAGCATCTTTTAAGGTAACAGTTCTGTTAAACACTAAATTATTTTCTGTTGTGTCTTTATCAATACAGAAATAACCTTTGCGCATAAACTGAAAAAACTGTCCTTCTTTTGCATCTTTAAGTGAAGGTTCCACCATTGCATTTTTAATGATGTGCAAACTATCAGGATTAATGTATTCTTTGAAATCACCTTCTTCACTTGATGGATCTTCTACTTTAAAAAGACGATCATACAAACGAATTTCTGCAGGAATAGCATGCGTAACACTAGCCCAATGAATAGTGCCTTTTACCGCCATTCCAGAAGTATCATTACCACTTTTACTTTCAGGAATATAACGACAATTTACTTCTAAAATATTTTCATCTGCATCCTTTTTGAAATCATCACAAGTAACGATATATGCACTCTTTAAACGTACAGATAAACCAACACCTAAACGGAAAAATTTCTTTGGTGCATTTTCCATAAAGTCATCACGCTCGATCCAAAGTTCATTGGAGAATGGTAAGTCGCGTGTGCCTCCATGGTTTTCTGCTTCTGGATTATTTTCAGCAGGTAGCATTTCTGTTTTTCCTTGAGGATAATTTGTGATGATTAGTTTTATTGGATCCAAAACTGCCATCACACGATTTGCTTTTTTGTTGAGATCTTCACGAATACAAAATTCAAGAAGACCAACATCAATCATATTTTCACGACGAGCAACACCTACCTTATCAGTAAAATTACGAATGCTTTCGGGAGTATAACCGCGACGACGCAAAGCAGAAATTGTTGGCATACGTGGATCATCCCAACCTGAAACATGTTTCTCATTCACAAGTTGTAAAAGTTTGCGTTTACTCATCACCGTATAGTTTAAATTAAGGCGCGCAAACTCATATTGATGACTAGGAAATAAATTTAATTGTTTGATGAACCAATCGTAAAGCGGTTTATGCACTTCGAATTCTAGCGTGCAAATTGAATGAGTTATTTCTTCAATAGCATCACTTTGTCCGTGTGCAAAATCATACATTGGATAGATGCACCATTTGTCACCTGTGCGATGGTGATGAACATGTTTGATACGATACATTAATGGGTCGCGCAAATGCATGTTAGGAGATGCCATATCAATTTTTGCACGTAATACTTTTTCACCTTCTTTAAATTCGGCATTACGCATACGTGTGAAGAGGTCTAAATTTTCTTCAACGCTGCGATTGCGGAATGGACTTTCTTTTCCTGCTTCTGTAGGAGTGCCTTTCATCGCAGCAATTTGCTCTGCTGAAGAATCATCAACATAAGCCAAACCATTTTTGATAAGCGTTACTGCAAACTCATAAATTTTATCGAAATAATCGGAAGCATAAAATTCATTTGCCCAATTATATCCTAGCCAACGAATATCTTTTTTTATACTTTCCACATATTCTGTTTCTTCCTTTTCGGGATTTGTATCATCGAAACGCAAATTTGTTTTTCCATTAAACTGATCTGCTAATCCAAAATTTACAGCAATAGATTTCGAATGACCAATATGTAAATAACCATTTGGTTCGGGAGGAAAACGTGTTAAAACTCGTCCGTTATTTTTTCCGTTTGCGATATCTTCGCTAATAATTTCTTCAAGAAAATTGGGACCTTTTTCAGTACTCATAATTTATAAATTTAAATCTGTTTAAACAGATACCTATTTTATTAATATTTTTTAATCAGCAACAACCGATGGCAATGCATTTACAGCGAAATTTATTCTTGTTAACACTTCTTCCTTTCCAAGTAATGTTACCATTCCAAAAAGATCAACTCCTGAAGCTTGTCCTGATACGATCATACGAAACAATGGTAATACTTCGCCAGGTTTAATTCCATTTTCCGTTGCAAGATTTTCGAAAGATGATTTGCAAGAAAGTGCATCAAATGTTGTTAACAATTTATAAACTTCTACTAATTTATTTAAGAACAATGCAGCCGTTGGATTCCATCTTTTTGCAATTACTTTTTCGTCGAATGATGTAGGTGCTTCAAATAAATAATGTCCTTTCTCATAAAATTCACTTTCAAAATGTACGCGCTCCTTTAAAAGATTTATTGCAGCAATTGCATACTCGAGAGTAGATCGATGATCGGAAATCTTTAACTGTTCTTTGATAACAGGAATAAAACGTTGAGCAAGATCTGCATCATTCTGCATTCTTAAATATTGTTCATTGAACCATTTTGCTTTTTCAGGATCGAAACGTGCTCCAGCTTTATGAACACGTTCAAAAGTGAAACTCTCTATCAATTCATCCATCGAAAAAATTTCTTTTCCCGTACCAGGATTCCATCCTAAGAAAGCTAACATATTTACAAATCCTTGCGCATAATATCCTTTTTCTCTGTAGCCTGATGAAACCTCTCCTGTTGAAGGATCCTTCCATTCGAGAGGGAAGACAGGAAATCCTAATCGGTCACCATCACGTTTACTAAGTTTTCCATTGCCTTCTGGCTTTAGCAATAAAGGTAAATGTGCATAACGTGGCATTTTATCCTTTAAGGCTAAGTATTGATAAATTAAAATGTGTGCAGGTGCTGATGGTAACCATTCCTCTCCACGAATTGCGTGTGTGATGTCCATCATAATATCATCCACAATATGCGCTAGATGATATGTTGGCATTCCATCGGCTTTAATTAACACCTTATCATCAACCAAATTACTTTCGAAAGTAACATCGCCGCGAATCATATCATTAAAAGTAATATGTTGATCGGGTTCTACTTTTAAACGGATTACATGAGTTTCATTTGCGGCGATACGCTTTTGTACATCATCTTCAGAAAGCGATAAAGCATTTTGCATTGCGCCACGTGTTTTAGAATCATATTGCCATCCTTGATTTCCGGAAGCTTCTGCTTGCTTACGAGCTGCATCCAAATCCTCCGTTTTATCAAAAGCATAATATGCATGACCAGATGCAATTAATTGTTCAGCATATTGCTGATAATAACCTTTTGATTTGCGCTCACTTTGACGATATGGTTCATGTGTTCCACCAAAATTTACACCTTCATCGGGAATAATATTACACCATGTTAATGCCTCTATAATGTACTCTTCTGCACCTGGGACATATCTATTTTGATCGGTATCTTCAATACGAAGAATGAACTGACCTTTGTGTTGTTTAGCGAAAAGGTATGCGTATAATGCGGTGCGAACGCCTCCTATATGTAATGGTCCTGTGGGACTTGGAGCAAATCGAGTTCTAACAATCATTTTCTATGACCCATTAATTTATTGGATTGCAAAGATAGTTTTATGATTACTGATAAAATAGCATCGCTATAGAATTTCAACTAAACATTTTCTGTTGTTTCATTTAAAATAAGAAGCGCTTACGGTTACACTGTCCGCGCGAACAATTTTAAAACCAGAACTTAAATCGGTACCACGAAGTTGGATAGAATTATATAACCGTGGTGTACAAGGAATGGGTTGATTCCAACATCGTCGATTTCCAACAGGCATTGAAATAATTAAACCATTCAAATTTTTCTCAACAACCACAATAGGTTTGTATTTAATTTCTGGATAAATTAGATGTTGCTTCAAATTAATTTCACCAGAAGCAATCATTTTTATTGGCCAGATACTAGAATATCCTGCAAATAAAAGTAATAGAATTACAATACTGTTCTGTATTAACTTTTTATTGAACATTAAAATCTCTAAACAATAAAAAATAATAATTGCAATACAAACAAAAATATAAGCTTGTCCGAATCTAAATGCGGGAGCCATCATAAACCAAAATAAAATACAAAGTAAATAAGTGACTCCGAAATAAAACAACGAGCGAGATGCGATTTTACCAAGAACTTTTTTCGTAAAAATGATCAAACTTAATACTATCATTCCAACAACAGCAATTAATAATGAAATCACGTTTACCCAAAGTTGATTTCCAAACCAAATTGGAAACCACTGTTTAAATGTTAGCTGGAAATCATCGTACTGCTCAAGAATTCTAGCATGCGAACAAATCCAACTCTTTGTAATTACAGCTTCACTATATGGAACCTTCCAGTCGTAATTGAACACATCAATTGATGGATATGGGAAGACTAAATAACCAGAGATAATTACATTTCTTACAAGCCAAGGAGCCATTACAATTAGAGTGAAAAAGCACAGTGTAAATAAGTGTTTTGCCTTTATAATATTTTTTGTATAAAAAAGCATTAGTGGCAAAACAAAAATTACTGGTAATGCTGATAATTTTGTTGTGATACAGGTAAGTATTATTAAACAAATTATTAAACTTTTAAAATCAAATTTTTGCAAGGAATTGCTTTTAATCTTTTCCATGATTACCATAAACACAAAAATTTCAAGAATATAAATTATTATATCTGGATATGGTAATGCTGCATCAAGTTTAAAAAAATAAAATGTTGGTATTACTAAGAATGCATAAATAGCATTTCTATAGTCCTTTCCTTTTATATTTTGTATTAAATAAACCATTAGTATTAGAAGGAAATAACTATTTAAAACATGGTATGAAAAATCGTTCAAGAATGTAAAACTGAAAAGAGCAGATGAGATAAAGAAGCTAGAGTTAAAAGCATAATTAGGATATAGATTTCCTAGTCCTGGAATAGCAGGATATTTTTCAATCCATTGAATAACTTGAGCATGATAAAGACCAGTATCGCTATCGAAATAAACACCCTTAATATTCATAAAAAGAACATTAAAAATGATGATTAAAAATATGAAAAGTTGTTTCGCATTTACTTCCTTCATCTTTTGAACTCCGGATTGAAACATTACCATAAATTGTTTCTTAAAAATAATGCAGCCAATTACTTCAGAAAGTATGAGTAATAAATTTGCTACAAGTGCAACTTTAAAAAAGAGTGCATAAATACTTATTGCTGCAGTAATAATACAGTATCCAATTACACTTAATAAAATAGGATTACTAAATGACTGTTCTTTAAACTTGTTTTTATAAATTGTAACTTGCAATAAAAAACCAGCAACACTAGTAAGTACAAAAATATAGATCCAAATTAAAAGTATGGATAACATAAATTAGTAGTTTATCTTTATGCAAATATTCATACTATTTACCTTCTACTTTTACTCCATCTAATTTTTTCAGATCACCATTTTGATACGTTGATGAAAGCATTAATTCTCCATCTACATCAAACGATTTCCAAACACCATCTTTTAAACCTAATCGATAATTACGTTCCTCTTTAATTTTACCGTTATCATAATAATATTTATGGATACCATTTTCTTGTCCTTCAAAATAGTCCCCTTCAAAAGCAAGTTTACCATTTAAATAAAATTGTTTCCACGGTCCGTCCATATTTCCTTCTACATAATTACCCTCGGCATTGTATTCTCCATTACGGTATTTCCAAGGACCTTCACGTAAACCATTTGAATAATTTCCTTCTGCAATTAAAGTATTGTTAATATCGAATTCTTTACTGTGTCCTTCTTCTTTTCCATCCTTATACGTTTCTTCTCTTAAGGTTTTACCATCTTGATAATACCATTTCCAAATGGAATTAGGTAGATTATTTTTGTAAGATCCTTGTTGTTGAATTTGTTGATTTATATAATAGAACGTCCACATACCATCCCGTTTACCGTCTTTAAATATGCCTTCCGACTTTACCATACCATTTGAATAAAAATATTTCCATGAACCTTGTTGCAATCCGCTTGCATCAATTATTCCACCTTCGGCAATCACTTTATCATTATCATACAATTTTGAGGAAGTGATCGTTCCCTTATTATCATATTCCCGATATACACCTTCTTTAATTCCATTGATAAGATTTACAGAAGATTTTGGATGACCATTATTAAAGTAGTCTCGTTTAATATCAAGTTTTATATTGACAGCTTCATCCGCAACTAATTCACCATTTTTATAAATCTCCATTTGTTTAACAACACCATCATCCGTAAACGTTCTAAAAACGCCATTCTTCTTATCGTCTTTCCAAGAACCTTCAGTTGATACATTTCCTGATTTAAAAAATTCTTTCCATGTACCTTGTTTAAAACCAAATTTATCGAATCGATTTATTTTTTCTTCTTTTACAAAGAAACCATTTTTATATTTTGTTAAAGTTATAATCCTTCCATCTTCTGCAAACTCTTTTGCCGTTCCATCTTCTGCACCATTTTTTAAGAAAATAATTTTTTCAAGATATCCTTGAGGGTTATAATATTTTGCAATACTATCAGGAATACCATTATTTATCCATCGTTCCAATGCTAATTTTCCATCTGGAAAAAAATCGTTTTCCATTCCATTTTTAATTCCATTAACGTAAGTATATTCGGTAGTTTTATTTTCTTTTTCATCATAAAATTTCCAAATACCATCAAGCTTACCATTTACACGATTTCCTTCCGATTTTAACTTTCCATTGTCGTAATACGCTTTCCAAATCCCATCAGGTTGATTATTCACAAAGTTACCTTCAGAAGAAACTTTACCGTTTGAATAATAAAATTTAATTGGGACATTTTTAGGAAGTTCTGTTACCTGAGCAAAAACAGAATTGCTAAAAAATGATAAACAGATAAAAACGAATATATTTATTTTAATTAATCGCATAGTTAACAAGTATAAATCAAAAATAAATTGATCATAGTTTGACGAAGTTAAGCATCAATATTCAACCGCGAATCATTAGTACGTAAAAACGATACAATCTGTTTTATTTAAAGGCCAAGTTGGGCTGAAATTTCGAGCATACGTTTTAAAGGACGTAAGGCATCTTCACGAATTGACTCTTGAATTAATACTTCTGGTTTTTCATATTTCATACAGAGGTACACTTTTTCTAATGTATTTAATTTCATGTGCGGACAATCATTGCATGCACAATTATTATCTGGAGGTGCGGGTATAAAAGTCTTATTAGGTGAATCCTTTTGCATTTGGTGGAGGATACCGCTTTCAGTCGCAACAATAAAGGATTGGGCTTTATTTTCCTTTGTAAACTTTAAGAGTGCCGTTGTTGAACCAATAAATTCGGCCATTTTTAAAACGGCTTCTTCACATTCTGGATGAGCAATAATTACTGCTTGAGGATTACGTATTTTAAGTTGAGCAATTTTTTGTTGTGAAAAAATCTCATGAACCATGCAGGTACCATTCCATAATACTAAATCGCGACCAGTTTTTTTTGCCACATAAGCACCTAAATTTTTATCAGGAGCAAAAATTATGGGTGTCTCTTTGGGTATAGAATTAACGATTTGAACTGCGTTGCTAGAGGTACAAATAATATCACTAAGCGCTTTAATGGCAGCTGTGCAATTGATATAACTGATTACAATATGATCGGGATGAGCATCTTTAAATCGCTTAAAATCAGCTGGTGGACAAGAATCTGCTAAAGAACATCCAGCTCTGAAATCGGGCATCACCACTTTTTTATTTGGATTCAGTAATCGGGCAGTCTCCGCCATGAAGTGAACACCAGCGAAAACGATCATATCCGCTTTTGTTTTTTCTGCTTGCTGCGCTAAACCAAGGCTATCTCCGATATAATCGGCAACATCTTGAATGTCAGAATCTTGGTAGTAATGGGCAAGGATGACAGCATTTTTCTCAATTTTTAGCTTCTTAATTTCCTCGAAAATATCTAATCTAGGATCAACTTTTTCATGAACGAAACCAGTTGTGGCAAAGTCAAAATCAGCTGAAGTGTTCGTATCCATTTTTTTTGTTCGTTGAGAATTTTCTAGGGAGAAGTCTGAAGTCCAACGGAGACAAAGGTCGGAGATTTAAGAGAGAAAAATATTTTTTTTTGAAAAAACTAATGAACCTTTAAGATCTTAACAGCTATTATATTTATTTAAATAATCTTTAAATAATTAGTGTTAATGATAGTCTGTTAGTTTGGTGTATAAAATTGTGTTGAAATGCTTGTTGTTAACGAATATTAGAATGACTTAAAGAGTAATCAACATGTTGTTAGCAGTTAAGTAACTGATATTGTAATAAAGTTCATTGTTATTAACAGATGCTTATAACCTCAACTTTTAAATGATTGTTATTTACTAATTGGTCGGTTTGGTGTACAAAAGAGTTAACAAGAAACGATAACTAAATATAAAAAAAGGTGCCTTCGTATTGGTTTAATTATAAGCCAGCTTTTAAATGAGATTCCAAATTAACTTGTGATAGAGATATGAACAGGTAAAAAGGTTATTAACACAAGTACTAACAATTTTTAGCGGGGAGAATAATCAAAACGAACCTATTAATAAGGCGTAAAAGTTATCATTTTTATTCAAATAGATAATCTATTTTTGGAAAGAGTAAATTCAACTATTATTTAAACCATATTTGAAACTTGAAAAATAGTAAAGGTTAAAGCGGAAGAGAATGCATATTTTAATACTACCATCATGGTATAAATCATATCCTGGAGATGTACTTGGAAGTTTTTTTGAGGAGCAGGCAAGAGCTTTAAAAAAGAATGGACATCAGGTGGGAATAATATTTCAAATATTTTTTCCTTTTTCAGATATCTTTAAGAAGAAGCGAAAATATCCTGGTTATTATGATGATAATGGAATTCCTACAATAGTTTATGGTATACAAGGATTTGTACCTCGATCGAGAAAATTTAATGATGCTTTTGAAACGTATGTTTCGCATAAAAAATTTAAAAAATATGTTAAGCATTTTGGAATGCCCGATATTATTCATGCGCACTCTATTTTTGATGCAGGACTTTTTGGAATTGATCTTTCAAAGAGATACAATATACCTTTAGTAATTACGGAGCATTTAACACATTATATTACTGGAAAATTATCATTAGATCACGACATTCCATTAGCGCGAAAAATTTTTAGTGAAACAGATTGTTGTTTAGTTGTTGGCACTTTATTTAAAGAAGAATTAGCTAAAGCAGTAAATTTATCTTCATCAACATTTAAGGTAGTTTACAATATGGTATCTGATTTATTTTTTACGAATGTTAAAGAAAAAAAATATCAGCAAGGAGAAGAATTTGTTTTTTTTACCAATTCTTTTTTGAATCCACGAAAGAACCATCAGCTAATATTTAAGTCGCTAAAGAAAATTCTTGATAAGGGATTTAAAGCAAAATTAATTGTTGGAGGTTTTGGTGAAACAGAACACTATTTAAAGGAGCTTGTAATAGAATACGGACTTCAGCAAAATGTAGAATTTACAGGATCGTTAAGTAGAGATCAAGTGAAGGAGAATATTGATAATTGCCATGCTTTTTTATTAGCAAGTACTTATGAAACATTTGGAGTAGTATTGATAGAAGCGTTGGCAGGTGGAAGACCAATTATTACAACTGATTCTGGCGGACCTCGTGATATTATAAAAAGTGAAACTCTTGGTTTCTTATTAAAAACGTTTGAGATAAAAGAGTTCGCTTCCGCAATGGAATATATGATAACGAATTATTCAGCATATAATCAATTAGAAATTAGTAAATATGCTTTTGAAAATTTTTCTGAAAATGTTATATCGCAACAGTTGGTGGATATTTACAAAGAGTTGATTCAAAAGAAAGCTAAAGCTATTGAGTAGAAAAAAAGCGTCCGTTCCTGGTTAAGAAACGGACGACAAAATCAATGATATTTACAGGAACGTTAAAGTTGAAAAGCTAGAATAAATCATTGGATTGTTAGATTTATGGCGGACAAGATTTATTTTTTATGGGTTTTTCTAATCAATTTAATATTCAACAAAATTCGGATCTATAAAAGCAATAAAAAAGGGTGAAACCTGCAAATTAGGGGGGTATTTTTCCCGCCGTGTAAAATACCCGTTTTTTAAATGGATTTAATCGTTTTCATTTGTAAAACAAATCAATAACTACTCAAATGAGAGTTCAACGAAGCCCAGAAGCAAATACTGGAGACCAAGGAAGTCAGATAAATACTAGTAATATAAGTGCATGGCCAATTCCTGCTACGGATAGAAATTTATTGTACTCTTCTCGTTTTGAGGCGATGACCCAAAGTGATAATAATGAATTATTATTTATTGATAGCATTGTTAATGTGAAAATATTAATTGAGTATTATAAAAGTTATGAAAACAGTTTGTTTTTAGGGTTGCGTTTTTACCCAGGTTACGATAATAGCAATACCATTTTTTCTGTTTTATGCCTTTCAAGTGAAACCGAAGCACACGATGCAGATCATATATTGTTAAGAGATACCAATATAATAACAACGCTTATTCCAACCACGGCTACCATTGCAAAATCCTACATAAACCAATATTGGACGAATGTATTTATTGATGGTCAGCCACAATCATTATTGAACAGGTATTATAAAAAATCGAGGTACTTCTCATGGGAAACTATTTTAATTTATTTATCTGCCAACATCCCAAATTTTGATGCTAATGATCCTCTTACGTTTGAGAATTATTCGTTGAATTTTGAACATGCATTTTGTAACACAGCAATGGCAGAGCGATTTATAGGTTATGGTATTAACTTATTTCCTGGAATGGTTGCTATTGATTTATGTGGATATGCGATAATAATGCAAGTTTTAGATCAACATTACAATTCATTGATTGACCCTAATGCAATTTATCAAGAAGGAAATTATGCAGGGAGACATTTGGAAATAGCAAAACCTTGTCCTCCATTTTGCGGTGACACCTTTTAACTCAATAAAAAAAATTATCTTGTTGCCTTTAATCAATAAAGGTAAATGTGTTAAAACTACTACATTATTTATGTCATGATGCAACTGTTCCATTAGGAATAATAACAAGTCTTTTATTATTAATTCTAATAAAGAGAATTTATAAAAACGAAATAAATATTATTTTAATTGTTCTCTGCTATACGATAACAGAAATTACAGCTGGAACACTTGGTTTTCATCATCAATATAATTTATGGTTTTATAATTTAACGATTTTACCTACTTATTATTTATACGCTTATCTATATTATAAAAATTTAAACAATGAAAGGTTAAAGAAATCAATAAAAGTAGCATCAATTTTATTTACAATAGTATACTTTATAAATAATAAATACGGACAAGGCGAAACAGGATTTAACACCTTAACTTATATACCTGCAAATACATTTGTTGCAATTATTGCATTCATGTATATGAAACAATTTGTTGAAACCAGAGATGAAAATCCATTCTCAGATTTATTATTTTGGTTTTCGTTAGCAACAGTTCTTGATCTTACAGGATCGATACCGACATTGTGTACATTGTCGACAATTGATTTTGCAAAAGAAGAAATAGTTTTAAATATTAATAAAATGCTTGCCTGGGTAGAATATTTGTGGTTTATAATAATAATAATTGGTTCAATATGGACAAAGGCAAAAGTGAAATTGCCATCTTCATTATCTTAACAACTTTTGTTATTTTATTGATGATTCTTATGTTGGTTAACTTACTACTTTCTGGTAGGAATAAACGACTAAGATTCAAAAGTGAATTAGCTGAAATGAAGACGCAGTTAGAAATGGAATTAGCAAAGACAAGAGTAGAAGTTGCTGAAAGTACTTTAAACGATGTAGCGCGCGACTTGCACGATGATGTAGGACAACAAATAAGTTTTAGTATAATACAACTCAATAATTTTTTACAAGTTGCAGATCTAAATACAAACAAAACGCTTACTGAAGCAAAAGAAAGTATGCATGATGCATTACAATCTGTTCGATCAATTTCGAAAGTTTTAAGTCATGATTATATTAGTTCCTTTGGAATTAATAATGCGATTGAACAATTATTTTCAGGACTAAAAAGAAAGGGAATTATTCAAACATCTTTAGATTTTTCGAATGAAATACATTTTGTATCAGCATCAAATGAAATTTTTGCTTTTCGCATAATTCAAGAATGTATTAGCAATACCATTAAGCATGCAGAGGCTGATCATTTATCACTTTATATTCGTGAGGAGAATAATATTATTACAATAACATATAGTGATAATGGAAAGGGGATAAATTTCGAAATGATAAATAACGACTTCAAAAAATTCTCGATGGGATTTAGTAATCTCATCAAGCGAGCGGAATTGATGAAAGGAACAATAACGTTTTTACCTGCAGAAAATGGTGGTCTTAAAACAGTATTAATTTTCCCAAATATTTAAACGGAGCATTATGGAAATCAAAATTGGATTAGTAGATGATCATCATTTGATACGTAAGGGGATACGATCATTGTTAGGAAATTTAAACAATTACGAAGTAGTTCTTGAAGCGTCGAATGGAAAAGAAATGATTCAACAATTGGAGACAGCAGAAATGCTACCAGAAATAATATTGATTGATGTGAACATGCCGGTGATGGGAGGCGTTGAAGCGGTAAAAATAGTAACAGATAAATTTCCCGATATTAAAATGATCGCATTATCGGTGAGTGATGATGTTAAGACGATAAAGGAGATGATTGGTGCTGGGGCAAAGGCATATCTCTTTAAAGATTCATCACCAGAATTATTTTTAAACGTTTTAGTTCAGGTGAAAGAAAACGGTTTTTTTTATGATAAAGTTGTTATAGAAAGTTTAATGTTGGCGAATAAACCACTATCATGGGAAAACAAGAAAAAGGATAATTATAAATCGCAGCTTCAAGTACAAGAACTCACCTTAAGAGAAATAGAGTTTATCCAATATTGTTGTAGCGAACTTACCTATAAAGAAATTGCGGAAAAAATGAAATTGAGTTATCGTACTATTGATGGACATCGAGAAGCAGTTTTTACCAAGCTTGAAGTTAAATCCAGAACGGGGTTGGTAATTTTTGCTATTTATTTGGGTCTAGTAAAATTATAGGATTCTGATTGCTAAAAGATAATATCTTCGAAAGACAAAAACGTTATCATGATTCGTCAAAATTTATCTCAAAAAAGATCGATTCGTCGTCATATTAAATGGCGTGGACATGATATTTTACGAATAGAGAGTTTTAGCGATGCCATCTTCGCTTTCGCGATGACGTTGTTGGTAGTTTCATTAGAAGTTCCTAAAACATTTGTGGAATTAAAAATGGGAATGTCGGGGATGCCTGGATTTGCAATATGTTTTAGTTTATTATTTTTTATTTGGCATGATCAATATATATTCTTTCGTCATTATTATTTGAATGATACGCGAACAATATTTTTAAATGCGATATTATTATTTACAGTTTTATTTTATGTCTATCCATTAAAATTTCTTTTCTCGTTATTGATAGATGGAAATACGTTTATTGAAAACGGAGTGACACATGAAAAATTAACAAGCTTCACACAGTTACGTGAGTTGATGGAAATTTATGGATTGGGATTTTTCTTTATCTATTTTGTTTTTTTGTTATTGTACATGAATGCGATGCGACATAAAAAAAAGTTACAACTCAATACTATCGAAATTTATCATACGAAAACAGAAATGTACAAACAAAGTTTCATGATGTTTATTGGATTATCGAGCGCCATCTGTGCCTTTCTTGTTCCCGATATTTTCGTAGGAGCCACAGGATTTATTTACATGCTTATAGGGCCAATATTATTTGTCTTATTTAAACTTCGCATTACACGAATAAAAAAAATATTTTCTCAAAGCGAAATAGAAGAACATGATGCTTGGGTTGTTGGGTAATACTTTATTGAAAATTACTAATATTTAACTTGACGACAGCATAACAAGACAATGAAATATACAAGAAAAATAGCACTAACAACCTTATTAAAAATTATGAGGGAGTGCGTTAAGCAAACGCTATGCGGTAACCCTATGACGACACACATAGAACATTGACGAAATTGAAGCCCTTCAGAAAATAATTTCACATAGAGAAACTTTGATAAAGAAAACCAAAAGCTAGCGGAACATAAATATTTGTTGCTTTCAAAATTGGCAAATGTCTGAACTATGATTTTTGCGATTAAATGATTAATATGATAAACGAACAATACAAATATTCAGCATTAACTTCCCAAATTATTGGTTGTGACATTAACGTTCACAAGGCATTGGGCAATGGCTTGTGGGAGGTGATTTATCAGCGCGCCCTTGACCTTGAAATGAACGTGGCTGGTATTGCATTTTGTAGAGAATTTGAAATGCCAATATTTTTAGAGATGAGCATATTGGAACACGAAGAGTAGATTTTTTGGTTGAAGGTATTATTTCGGCGGAACTAAAAGCCACTACGAAATTATAAGATGTACATTTTGCCCAAGCGATAAATTATTTGGAAGCCTATAACCTTGAAATAGGTTTGCTCATCAACTTTGGTGAAACTAGTTTGAACTTTAAACGGATAACCAAAAAGAAATAAAAACCAGAAATTGCACCAGCACAAAAATCAAATAAATCATAGTTCAGACAATGAACAACAGCGAAATACTTATAAACCATAACCCAGACGGTAACATTAAAATAGATGTTCGGCTGGAAGAAGAAACTGTATGGTTAACATAAGACCAGTTGGCGACTTTTTTTGGTAAAGCAAAGTCAACAATAAACGAGCATATCAAGAGCATTAATGAGGAGCAAGAGCTTGAAGAAAAGACTACAATGAAGAAATTCGGAAATTCTTCAAAAATCGAGTTTTCTTCTAACGAAAAATCTAGTTTTTGTCAACTAAATTAGCGAATATAATTTTACATATCGAATAATAAATGTTTGTAGTCGGATGTAAGTGTTTGAAATTGAAAATTCGAGTTTTTTTGTTCTAGCGAAAATTTTGGCTTTTGTCAACTAAATTAGCGAATAATGTTTCAGTACTCGAATAATAAATGTTTGTAGTCGGATGTAAGTGTTTAAAATTGAAAATTCGAGTTTTTTTTCTAACGAAAAATCTAGTTTTTGTCAGCTAAATTAGCGAATATAATTTTACATATCGAATAATAAATGTTTGTAGTCGGATGTAAGTGTTTAAAATTGAAATTGAATTGGTACATTCGTAAATATATTAGTTAGCCGTCATGCTTGGGCACCCTGCTAACATCAACCGACAGTGCAAGAAACGAACAGACAAAATTCAATGAAACTATTTGACATCTTTAAAAGCAAACCTGAAACTGGACAGTGGATTGAGGACGATAAACTTCCAAGAACAACTGCTGATTTCAAAACAGTTGGTTGCACCATTGGAGAATGTGTTCCACCCAAGTATGAATCGTATTGCAAAATCTTTCACCCATTTGAAGTAACTCCTGACGAAGAAGAAATTTTAGAACCACAAAACGAATACGGACAAAAGGTTAATCTTGTTTTTAACAAGGACAATGAATCTGGAATTGCATTTTCCGAAATCAAAGAAGACGGAACGGTTGTAGATATTTTAGAAAGATTTAAAGAACGAAAGAAAGAATACAATTCTAAACGCTGGAGCATTGTAAGTTGGAAAAACATTGCTGAGAAGTATGGACTTATTTTTCACAACCAAATTAATCCCGACAGTTTTGTTGCAAAGTTTCTGAAGATTGGTTGGCAGCGAAATTTAAACTTTCCAAGAGAAGGTTATTTGCCGCGACAATCATTAATTAAACTGTTAGACATTTTAAAAACCACAACCAAAGTTACTGAGGTTTGTATTTATCAAATGCCTCCTAACAATATTTGGAAGGATAACAAAGATTCTGATTTTGTAAAGTGTAGTTATGAAGGTGTGCTTGAATATTTTGACAAGGACTTCATTGGTTATTTGTATGCAATTGATAAGTCGTGGATTATTTTAACCGACACTGATTTGACATTCACAATTGTTGGCGGACGGAAAAAACTCATTTACGCACTTGTAGCAAGCGACCTTGAAGTTTTGGAATGTAAATCAACAACACGAGTTGACAATTACAGTGACGAACTGAATGAAAGAAAACTAGATATTCGCTAACAAGAAAATTGTAGCTTCACACCAATGAATGTAAATCGCTTCTACAAACTGTCTGCAAACTTTGAACTGACGAACTCCGAATGGGCAGTAGCACGAACGGCTAACATAAAGATTAAAAGAAATTTTTTAAAAGGGGGCTTTGAGTGGTAAACAAACAGTTGTGGTTCTATCAAACAGTGTTGCGTAAACAAACAGTTGTGCATCTAATCCCCCTTTTAAAAAACTTCTTTAATCCCTTCTTCGTTATAAGCAGGTTTGATACAATGAGACTAACAATAATACTATTTATAGTGACAATCTTTATTTCCTCTTGCCAGAATGTATCAGATACTGATTGTAATAAGACTAAAAAAATTTCGCACTCTATTGATCAAAGAAAAATTAAATCAATAACATCAACATCCTTTATCACTAAATATTTTTCGCCTGACAGCTTGGTTTTTGAAAATAAAGTAATCCAATATTTCGATACATTAGGTCAGTTCACTGAAATGCGAAAGTTTATTATCGACTCGACAATACTTTACGAGCACCATTTTCAAAAGTATATGGGTGATACTTTATTGAAGATTGAAAAAAGAATTGGAAATGTATATAAACCGAAAATTGAAATTGATACTTCAAAGTATTGGAATGGTAATATTATTGAAAAAAAATTAACGAGTACGTACCGATACAATACAGATAAAAACAGAAACGAAATAGAAATTCCATTACCTACAAGGGTATTTTACGAGTACGACAAAAATGGCAAACTTAAATCCACTAAAGAATTACACGACAAAAATATATATCAGTGTACTTATACGTACAATAACAATAACCAATTAGAAGTAATAAGTTGCAGAAATAGTAATAATTCTAAAAACACTTTCATTGAAAAAATTTACTACAATAAAAGGGGATTAAAAATTCAAAAAACTGAAACATCCTATGAAAATGACAAGGTGCTTTCGCAATATAAAAGACTTTACAAATATGACTTAAAGGACTCTTTAATATATCAAAGTTGGTATCGCGATGGAGAAACTTTCCTGATTTATAAATATACGTTCAATGAACAGGGGGATAAATTAGCAGAAAAGATTTATAATGATAGTAGCGGAGATTCTACACTACTTGCTATGCAATATCTTTATTACTATGACAAAAATAATAATTTAAAACTGGTTTCAATTCTTGATAAAAATAGAGCCCCAATGCAAGCAAAATTTTATTTCTATAACAAAGAAGGCTCACTATTTGAAGAAAGACAGTTTACGCACTCTATTGACTTAAATAAAAGAGCTGCTTTGACTCGGTTGGTAACAAAATATTTTTATGAATATTATTAGAAAACTACCGCTAATACCAATGACCATTTCATAACTACTTTTACATAATCAAATATGTTAATTAGCATTAATTATAATTTTATTAAAAGCGATTACAGCGTAGATGTTTTATTCGAGTACGGAGTAAAAAAAAATGGAGTGTTGTTATATGTGATGTAATACTGTTATAAAAAGTAGTTAGAAAAGAATTAGTTAATGGCTTGTTCATTGTTACTAGTTGTGCATTTTTTTTGCTTTTCCATTTTAAAAGTTTTTTGAGATTGTAAGTATTTTAAAGGTTTTGTAGGAGTTTTTTTCTAACGAAAAATCTAGTTTTTCTCAACTAAATTAGCGAATAAAATTTTAAATATCGAATATTAAATATTTGTAGTCGGAAGTACGTGTTTGAAATTGAAATTGAATTGGTATATTCGTAAATAAAATAGTTAGCGGTAATGCATTGGCGACTCAGCTACTTCAAACTGTGTGCAAGAAACGAAGAGACAATTTAATCTTATGACAATGATTAGCAGGTTGGGATTTAAGCCGACCAAACGAACGGGGATAAAATCAAACAACATTCGGATAACGAATGAAATCACTATTGTCATTTCTGTTGTAAGCTTCCCTTTCTAGCCCTTCTTTTTTTTACTTCTTTAATCCTTTCTGCGTTATATAAAATGCTATCACATCTCCGAACAACCATCGTGTGAACATCATACTTTTATCAAAAGTCTAACAACAACTCCTATATTTGTAACCTAACTTTTGACAGTGATAAAGATAACAAACGACACATATTTTCTGCCGACTATTGAGGCACTTCAAGGAATTAATGAGCTTGTAAGCGGGACGACAAAACCGATGTTGATTAGAGGAGTTTGCAGAACGACACTGGAAAAATCTGACTATGTTGTAAAATATCGAAACGCACCGAGAATGTCAGTTGAATCATCTTGCAGAGAATTACTTGCTTCTTTTATTGCCAGAGAACTTGAGATGAATGTAGCAGAACCTGCTTTGATAAATGTAAGTGAGGAGTTTGTTGATTCGTTGAGAGGAATGGAAGGATACAAACATGCTAACAACAGCATCGGAATAAATTATGGAAGCAAATTTTTTGGACAAGGTTTTTTAGAATTCTTACAAAACCAAAAACTCAACGAAAAACAATTCGGACAAGCTGGACAAATATTTGCACTTGATATTTTCATTTCAAACTCTGACCGCAGGAAAGACAAACAGAACATGCTTACTGATGGTGAAAAGATTATGATTTTTGACCACGAACTTGCTTTTGGTTTTGTAATGGACATAATTAAAAATCCAACTCCATGGCTGATAAACCATGCAGACCGTAGTTGGATTAAGAACCATTTTTTCTATCCGACTTTGAAAGAGAATGAACATAATTTTGATACCTTCGTAGAAAGGTTTGAGGTGCTTGATAAAAATTTTTGGGACAAAACAAATGTTTTAATCCCAGACGAATGGAAAACAAAACAGGTTAATGAAATAAAAGATAATTTAACTGCGTTAATCAATAACAAAGCAATATTTTTGCAACAGCTTTACAAAGTTCTATCATGAAAAAATTTCAATACCAAATAATCCGTTACATGCACGACAGAGTTACTGCCGAGTTTGTAAATGTTGGCATTGTAGTTTACCAACCTGATACTAATTTTTTGCAAAGTAAATTTGTAACAAAGTTCAGCCGAATTTCTCAATTCTTTATTGACATTAATGGACAGTATTTACTTTCCACACTTAAACAATTTGAAAGAGAATTAGAAACTGCTTCAAAACGATTAACTGAATTATTTACTATTCATACTTCGCTTACAGAAATCACGAACGCTATTTTGCCAAAAGACGACAGTGCATTAATTTGTTCTGACTTGCTTTTCGGTATTGACATTGACCCACAAAGTTCAGTTGACGATTTGTTTGACCGACTAATCAACAAATACAGCCACGAGGCAGGCAAAGAACATCATGACGATAAGTATGTTTGGCGTAAAGTTTACAAAAAATATTTTGACAAATACGAAATAACAAACAAACTAAAACCACATACAGTTAAGACAGACCACGACCATATTGAATTTGACAAAGCATGGAAAAATGGAGTTTGGAATTGCTACCAGACTCTTTCGTTTGACTTAAAACGCAATGACGCTATAAAAAACAAAGTTTATAGATGGAGTGGCATACTTAGCGAACTTGAAAATTCAGACCAAGAACTTCACCTTTATTTTTTAACTGTTAATCCAACAAGAAACAGAACAATCAATAAGTTTATTGAGGACACAATACTCAAGCACAACAACGGACACTCATTGAAAGTTACAATTGTAAATGAAAAGCAAGCCGACAAATTTGTTGCAGGAGTGAAAAAGGAAATAGAAGAACATCAGGACTAACTCTGAGTAGCAGACCTTTGTTGCGACAGCAGCACAATATATAACAGCTAAGGCTTCGTTGCACAACCCTTATTAAAATCAAAATCACATAAAATACGGCTTCATTAGAGGCAATTTATACGATGCAGTTTTTCAATTGAGATTTACAATTAAAAATAATGAATGCGGTAAAAACAAATTAATAAAGTAATAAAAAACGAATTTTGTAAAAGTGCAGATTTGCTTATGCATAGCTTGCATTTTTACATTTGTTTTTCGCAAAATAAATTTCATCAGTTTCGAATGTTGTTAGAGCTGTGAGTGAAATCTGAAAACGATCTTGCGTGGTAATGAAATTCATAACTTTTAATTTAAATCAAGTTACGAAATCATGATTGAAATATTCTACTTTTATGCAATTACTTATGAAAAAATTATTAAACAGATTGTAGGGTTAATTCGCTGTGTGGCGTTAGCAGAAATGCCCCCAAAAATTCGTAAAAACGAGAAACCTACTTTTGTTTGATACCTTTTTTGTAAATTAGCCAAATGGGAAAAATGAACTTCATAGAGAATTATAGAAAAGATATAACTGAATTGTGCAAAACACATAAAGTTAAATCTTTATATGCTTTTGGTTCAGTTTTAACAGATAAATTTAACAATGAAAGTGATGTAGATTTAATTGTAGACTTTCAACAATTAGATGTTCTTGACTATGGGGATAATTATTATGACTTGAAATTTTCATTGGAAAATATATTGAAGAGAAACATTGATTTATTAGAACAGAAAGCAATTAAGAATCCGTATTTCATAAAAACCTTAAATCAAAACAAAAAGTTGATATATGGATAATGACATAAAAACATGGTTATTCGACATATTGAGTTCAATTAATGAAATAGAAAGTTACTATGTTGAAACTCCTAAAATCTTTGAGGTTTTTCAAAATGATTTAAGAACCAAACGAGCGGTTGAAAGAAATATAGAAATCATTGGAGAAGCAATAAGCAGAATATTGAAAGTAGAAAGCGAAATTGAAATTTCAAACTCAAGAAAAATAGTTGATGTTAGGAATCGAATAATTCACGGATATGATTCTGTATCAGATGATGTAATTTGGGGAATTGTAATAAGAAATTTGCCAATTTTACAGAAAGAAGTAGAAGATTTACTAAAAAAATAAAGGCACTATTTGCCAAAAGCCGTTTCTCGCAATTGCGAATTTTGTGTTAAGTTCACGTTCACGTTCACGTTTCGCAATAATAAATAATCAGTTCCGAAGTTCGCACTGCGCCAAGCCGCAAATCGCCAAACTGTCTAATAACTCGATACATTTTGTTAATTACTTTTAGTAATTATTTTTAAAAGAGCAGAGTTATTTTGTATCTTTAAGAATGCAATTTATACAGGGGAATAACAGAAAACAAAGTATTCTTTTTCCAGAGTCGTTGGAAGAGATTGTTGACCAGAATAACGAAGTACGCATAATCGATCTTTTTGTGGAGAGCATTGATGTTTCAGATTTTAAGTTTTTAATTAAGAAAACATTTGAAGGACGACCTGCTTATCATCCAAAAGATTTATTAAAACTTTATGTGTATGGTTATTTGAATAGCATTCGTTCAAGTCGGGTGTTAGAAAAAGAATGTAAACGTAACATCGAGGTGATGTGGTTGATGAAGCAACTCGTGCCTGATCACAACACGATCTCCAACTTTCGACGAGATAATGAAAAAGCCATTCGTAAGGTTTTTCGATATACGGTTTCCATAGCAAAGAACTTTGATTTAATTGGAGGAACTTTGGTAGCTGGTGATAGTACCAAACTGCGTGCGCAAAACAGCAAGAAAAATAATTTCACTCCTAAAAAAATTGAAAAACATATTGCTTACATTGATGCTAAGCTCGATGAATATAACCAAGCATTAGCAACAGCTGATCATGACAACAAAACAATTATTGAGCAAGAAATAATAAAGCATACTACTCGCAAAGAAAATTATGTTGCGATGCAAAAGTATTTGGATGAAACTGGAGAAGTACAAATATCTACTTCTGATCCAGAGAGTCGG
>JAYVOC010000018.1:0-4215 GCA_043758125.1 Bacteroidota bacterium
AATGTCTCGTAAAAGAATAACTGCATTTCTTCGACTGTCATTTCTTCTGTCCATAAATCGATGCGCATGGTGCTTTTTTCGGGCTTATCCCAGAGGGCAATCATGAACGCCTTTGCGTCACGCATCCCTTCAATTCCGGAGTCATCAGCTTGCCAGTTAATTCCTATTGGGTGTTTGTCCGCATTTAAGGATACCGAAATTCTGATGTCAGATTTCTTAGCTACAATATTATCGTTTGACATAGTTTATTTTATTATTTTGTCCTCACAAGAATGTTTATCTAGAGGCTTAATTACTAACTTATAGGAGTTGGAATTTGCTTTTATGATCTTCACAATAGTCAGAACGGCGTCAAAAGTAATCAATCAAAATGGCCGAATCGATTAATGTTGTGAAAATCATGGTATAGATAGAGATGAAAATCATTAATTTCGCATTGAATTATGAGTACATCACAACGTTGCTTTCGACTTCTTCTATTATTTACTTGTTGGGTGTTGATTTCTACATCATCTGCACAAGCACAATTTTCAAGAGGTACACAAATGACTTTCGGCAAAAATCGTGTTCAATACAATGATTTCCTATGGACATTTTACCGCTTTAAAAATTTCGATACTTATTATTATCTCGGCGGGCAAGAACTTGCAATTTATGCTGGCCGAACAGCGGATCAAGAAATTGAAGAGATAGAAAAATTGTATGACTATAAAATAAGTGGTCGTTTTCAATTTTTGATTTATAATAAACTTTCTGATTTTAAACAATCAAATCTCGGACTAGAAGGTGATGAGCAAAGCACCAATACTGGTGGTCTCACAAAAATTATTGATAACAAAGTATTGATTTATTTTAATGGTGATTATGTTCATTTCAGAGAACAAGTTCGTGCTGGTGTTGCAGAAGTAATGTTTACACAATTAATGTATGGAGGCAGTATAAAAAACCGTATCCAGGCAGCCGTTTTATTAAATCTTCCTAATTGGTATGTTGACGGATTAAATTCTTACATCGCGCAAGGTTGGTCGGTTCAAGATGACAATAGAATGCGAGAAGGAATTATCTCTGGAAAGTTCAAAAAGTTCAATCACTTGGCGGGTAAGGAAGCTGTATTTGCAGGTCATTCACTCTGGAATTTTATAGTAGAAACGTATGGTTCTTCTGCGGTATCGAATTTACTTTACATGACGCGAATCAATAGAAATATTGAAACAAGTTTTGAATTTGTATTAGGCACTACAACTCCCGATTTAATGCGTAATTGGCTTGACTATTATCAACGCATTTATCTTGATGATGATAAAACAAGAAATGATTATCCTGGCAAACCAATTATTTCTACAAAAAAACAAAATCGAATTATTAGTCAAGTAAAGGTTTCGCCCGATGGAAATTCTGTTGCGTATGTAACGAATGACTTAGGGAAATATAAAGTATGGTTATATGATGTACGAAAAAATAAACGTAAACGAATTGCTAAAGGTGGTTACAAATCGCAAACACAAATAACAGATCTTTCATTTCCTTCTATTGCTTGGCATCCTAGTGGAAGATACCTAACTGCAATCAAAGAAAAGAAAGGAAAGATTTGGATGGATTATTATACGATAGGTAAACGATTAAAACGAGAAACTACCAAGTTTTTCTATTTTGATAAAGTACTTGATTTTTCTTATTCTTCTACTGGAAATGAAATGGTAATGTCGGCAGTGCAAAAAGGTCAATCTGATATTTTTATTTTTAATCCGCGAACAAAAACATCGCAACAGCTAACGAAGGATCGTTGGGATGACAAATCGCCACGATTTGCATTGAATGATAAATACATTGTTTTTTCTTCTACACGCTTTGATGACTCTTTAAAAGTTACCAACTTAAAACAAGCAGCTCCTCTTCAAATTCCTAAAACAACTGATTTGTTTTTATTGGATTATGCTGGAAGATCTCAACAACTGTTAAGATTAACGGATACGCCATCATCAAATGAAACACAACCAATGATGGTTGACTCTACTCACTTTACTTATTTGAGCGATCAGAATGGAATTATCAATCGTTATTATGCAACTATTGATAGCACGATTTCTTACATCGATACAATTGTACATTATCGATATGTGGCGAGTGAAATTCCGCAAAGCAATTACAAACGAAATATTATTAGTCATGATATAAATTACAGGACAACGCGTTATGCAGAATTAACAAAGTCGGAGAATAGAACAAAAATTTATTTGCTTCCAACTCCTCCACTTGATACTACTTTTAAATCGCCACTACGCAAAACTAGTTTAGCATTTAAATTAGATAAATTGTTAAAGCCTGCAACAATTCCACAAAAACATTCTGATGCTACGATCACATTACCTCCTCCATCAAAACAATTTGAAGAAGTAAAATCAGAGCCAACAAAAATTAAAGATTCTACTAAAGTTGATATTAGCAACTATCAATTTCAATCAGAGTTTCCTAGTAAAAAGAAAAAAGCAGCAGAGAAGCCAAAGACAGATCCTACTCCTGAATCTGAACCTTCTTCTGGAATAATCCCAATAAAAAACAATCCTAATTCAACAATACCAAGCAACGAATTAGATTCGACAATACAAATAAAAGTTGTGAAAGTGGATACCAATTATTTACTTCCAAAACTTAGAAATTATGATATCGCTTTTTCTCCAAACTATCTTGTAACACAACTTGATAATAATTCACTCAATGAAACATATCAAACATATACAGGTGGTGCCGTTTATTTTGAACCAGGATTAAGTGCATTAATAAAAATTGGATTGAATGATTTGTTTGATGATTATAAGATTGTTGGGGGCTTCCGTTTATCAGGAAATTTAACAAGCAATGAGTACTACGTAAGTTTTCAAAATCTGAAGCATCGATTGGATAAACAATTGTCGTTTACTAGACAAAGTCGTGAGGAGCTTACTACAAACACTTTGTTTAGAATTCATACTCATGAAGCAAAGTATGTTTTGCGTTGGCCCTTTAGTGATGTTAGTAGTGTTAGAGGTTCTGTATCGTATCGAAACGATAGAACGGTAAATCTTAGTACGGATGTTATTAATCTTGCTGTACCTAATCGCTATCAAAACTGGGCGAATTTGCACATGGAATATGTTTATGATAACACCATTAGTACTGGTTTAAATTTATACAATGGTGTTCGTTTAAAATTATTTGCTGAATCGTTCAAGCAGCTAGATCAAAAAAATACTTTTATGTCTGTGATTGGTGGTGATATTCGTTACTATCAAAAAATTCATCGTCAAATAATTTGGGCAAATCGCTTTGCTGCAAGTACTTCTTTTGGCGAACAAAAAATCGTTTATTATTTAGGATCTACTGATAATGCATTCACGCCGGTTAACAATTTCAACTACGATATTCAAGTAGATCAATCTCAAAATTATGCATTCCAAGCATTGGCGAGTAACATGCGTGGATTCGTTCAAAATATTAGAAATGGAAATAGTTTTGCATTAATAAATTCTGAGTTAAGAGTTCCATTATTTCAATACATCATTAATAAACCTATAAAATCAGATTTTATTCGTAACTTTCAGATGGTTGGATTTGCTGATGTAGGTACTGCATGGACTGGACCATCTCCTTACAGCAGTCAAAATACTTTCTTTAAAAAAGAATATCCAGAGAATCCTGGTGGTGACATTAAAGTGGTGATCACAAAAGATGTTAATCCAATTGTTGGTGGTTACGGTTTTGGACTGCGTAGTCGTTTGTTAGGATATTTTTTACGAGCTGATTGGGCATGGGGAATCGACAACGGAGAAGTACAACCACGTATTTTCTATTTCTCATTAGGATTAGATTTTTAAACTTAAAATAAAAGATCATGACACCTGAACGTATTCAACATCTGGCTGAAAGTCATCACCGTGATATCATTGCAATTCGTCGTCATTTGCACATGCATCCTGAATTATCTTTTCAAGAGCATGAAACTTCTCACTATGTTTCGTTGCGTTTAACAGATATGGGTATTGCCTTTAAAGATAAAGTTGCTGATACAGGATTAGTAGCATTAATTGAAGGAAAAAATCCTAGTAAAAAAATAATTGCATTACGTGCAGATATGGATGCATTGCCAATCACAGAGGCGAATGATGTTCCGTATAAATCAAAAAATATTGGTGTCATGCACGCGTGTGGTCATGATGTACATACTGCTTCGCTATTAGG
>JAYVOC010000019.1:0-18228 GCA_043758125.1 Bacteroidota bacterium
CAACTAACTTCTTCGAAGCTCACAAATGTTGCGCTTCTTTTGAATAAGTTTTGTTTTGTATCTGGGCGGTAATACTATATTTAAAACGAACGCTTTTCACAATCCTAAGCTACATTAACATAACGTAGTACATTATCCAACCTTTGTTAAATGATCCTGTGATGTTAAAATTGCAATGGATTTTTCCATTTCCTTCTACTTTTTATTGGTGGAAATAGTATTTAAAAAGTATTTTAAAAATAGGAAATTTCAAATAGCAAATTTTAAAATCTAAACGGGCAAATTTTCTATCGAAAGTAAAATTTTTAATTTCATATCCAATAATTAAATCTACACAATAAAATACTTTATCGAATGCATCAATTAATTTTTGAATAATGAAATTTCTGAGAAAAGAATATGAAAAAGTGATTTTAAAAATCGTATTCCAATTGCTAACGAATCTAAATTCTTAATTGTGAATCAATACAACAGCATACGCACAAACGCCATCTTCTCTACCAACATAACCAAGTTTTTCGTTGGTTGTTGCTTTGATAGAAATATCATCTTCTGTGATGCGCAGGATAGGTGCTAAAGCAACTTTCATCTGATCGATGAATGGATTTATTTTCGGGCGTTCTAAAACAAGTGACGCATCTATATTTCCAATAGAAAAACCTTTTTGAGAAATCAAATCAACAACACGAGCAAGTAAAATTTTACTATCGATACCTTTGAATTCGTTAGATGTATCAGGAAAATAAAATCCAATATCTTTTAATCCTGCAGCACCTAATAAAGCATCACACATTGCATGAATTAAAACATCAGCATCTGAATGACCAACAGCACCTTTTTCATGAGGAATTACTATACCACCTAATGTAAGTGTATATCCTTCTTTTAAAGGATGAACATCAAATCCAAAGCCCACCCTGATTTTCATAATAAATTAAATCGCGAAAATTATTCTGCGCTATCGTCTTTACTCTTTTTTGTTGCAAGAGCATCAAAGTCGAATGTAAGTGTAAAATGCAACGTGTTTTCCAAAGGATTTCTTTGATCAGTAGGAATCAAGTAGGCAAGATCTAAACCAAATACATTGTAACGTAAGCCAGCACCTAATGTGAAATATTTACGGTTACCTTTTAGTTTATTCTCATAAAAATATCCGCCGCGGAAAGCAAATTGTTTATCATACCAATATTCCATTCCAAAGCCAATGTTAACTTCTTTCAACTCTTCTTTTCCTCCACCTGGAGCATCACTAAATGATTGAAATATTCCTGCTGGAACACTTACATTAGGATCTTTACCATAAGAAATAATTTGACCATTATTTTTATCTAAACTATCAGAATAAATTGGTGGAGTAGGCACTAATAATTTGTTAAAATCCAAGTTGAAAGCTAACTCATTGTATTCATTCAATTTCAATTTTAATCCTGGCCCTAGACGTAAATTTGCTGGTATAAAATTTTTCGTACCTGTGTTCGTATAAGAAATTTTAGAACCTAAATTACTTATATTAACTCCACTAGAGAAAACGGCATCTTTACCACCTACTTTAATGTCTTTCTGATAATAAATACTGATATCTGCCGCAACAGAATTTCCTGCTTTTGAGTCAGCACCTTCTACCGAAGTGCCACCAGTAAGATTCGAATGTATCCATCTTAATGCAATACCACCAGATAAATTATCACTCAACTTTCTTGAATATGCGAAGTCGAAGGAAAATTCACTCGGCTTAAAATCACGAATTGTAGATCCTTGATTATCCGTAAAGGTGATATTACCCAACGAAAAATATCGGAAAGCTCCAGCAATTACTTGATCTTTTTTAATTTTGGTATATCCTGATAAGTATCCAATGAACATATCATTCACTAACGCCTTTAGCCAAGGAGTATAGGACAATGAAACCCCTGATTTCTTATCGATAAACGCATACTTTGCTGCATTCCAATGAAGAGAATTAGCGTCAGGCGCAGAAGCAACACCTTGATCACCCATGCCACCAGCACGTGCATCGGGGGAAATTAACAGAAATGGAACTGCTGTTGTAATAGTGTTTATCTGTCCCAATAAATTTGAATTATCGGCATTTTGTGCATTAGCAGCACGGCTTCCAAGAATGGTAAAAGCCAGTAGTACAAGGAATTGTTGCGTGATTCTGTTCATTTTTTGTAATTATTACCTTTCAAAAATTAGTTCTAAATTCTGAAAGGAAGGTCGCAAATATAACGATAAATGATGTTTAAAGGTTACGTATTAAGGTGTTAACGTAGGATTACTAAACGCTCCATCTTTTGAGCCGTCTCGCCTTCCGCTGTTCTTACTTTGAGCTTGTAAATATATACTCCTCGAGCTAACTGATCACCAAAATCATCTTTGCCATCCCACTCAAGTGAGGTGTTTCTAAATCCCTGGCTAATAATATAGGTGTCAAGTGTTTTCACTAATTTTCCACTAACAGTAAATACTTGAACTTGAACAGTCATTCCCGAACAAGCTGCATTGTGCTCAAAGAAAAAACTTGTATGTGTTGTAAATGGATTCGGGTAATTTAAAACATGATCTAAGGCTAATTGTGCAGATGCACTCACGATAAATTCAGTGGTTCGTTCTGTAGAATTGTTGTTAATGTCCCACGCTTTAAACTTTATGGTATGAGGACCTTCACTAAGTTTTGATAATTTATAAATCACCTGACCTTTCTGATAACTGTCTAAATTTGATTCGTAAAAATCATTCAGCACATATAGCTTCTGAGGCTCATTATCTAGTTGTGCAGTTATATCATGACCAATACCATTACCAACGGTATTAATTCCACTAGAGTCAAATAAAATTGCATAAATACTAGGATTAGCATTTGTTAGTCCGCCAAAAACAAATTTTTCATCGTTCATGTAAAGTCGAACGTCGGGACCAACAGCATCATTCAAACTACTATCGGCAGCACCCCCAATTGTGAAACTTTCATCATAACCATTGGCATCATCTACATCAGTATTTGCATAGAAACTTAATCGTCCACTTCCGTATTTGTAAGAGATATCACGAGGAACAATAAAATTATTCGTAAAGATTCCATTTTTAACACTTGCCTTTCCTCGATACAAAACATTTTTTCTGAGAGGAAAACTATCTAATACACTTTGATCTTTTCCTGTATTGTCATTTACTAATGTTTTAACTTCTGTCGACTTATCGAAAATGGTGGTAAATACGACGCCATTAAATCCAGTAAGCGTATTTCCTGTGCCATCTGTAACTTTACCCCTAATGGTAATTTTACTTAAAGCAGAAAGTGTATCCGCCGCAATGGAGGTTCCAGTTTTTTCGATGGCAACTGTTTGTACGTTATATTTAGGATAGGCTAAACGCATAGCAGGGTCTCCCAATAACGTCACTATTCTATTATATGGTTGATCTCTTTTGGATAAACGTTGTATATCTCCAATCCTTGGCATCTCACCATTAAGTGGAGTAAACATATAATCCATCATTCGCAAATTAATCGCTTTGTTTTCGTTTGCAAAAGCTAACCTTACTGTAGTTAGTAATGCACATCCACCACCATGGCTGTTAAGCAAAATTAATTCGCCTGCTGATGTTCTTAATGGATCATCAAACCGACTAAATTCACATGTTGCTGTAATAAATAATGGTAGTTTATTTGTGTTTTGCCATGCATTTATCATGGGGATATCTAAGATTGCTTCTGCAGCCCAGCCTATCTCTCCACCATGACCAGTATAGTTCATTAGCAATGCTCCTTTTTCAACACGTTTGTTAATGGCATCATTCACCTCTGGATATCGTGAACCACCAGGTGTACTAACTTGTTGATACGAATCAAGTACAATTTGATCGATGTTGTAAACTGGATGTGCAGCTTTTACAGTATTTAAAATGTCTTCACTTTGATTGAAATGTAAATTGTAATCTTGATCATCAGCAATGAAGCATAAGACATTGCGCCAATCGCCTAAACGTCCTGTACTAGTTCCTTCACAACTAGTAGGATTTGTGGCGGTTCCGGGAGTAGAATACGAAATAATTTTATCAACTACTGCGGTTGCTTCATCGGTATTTTTTACTGGTAATCTTCCTACTCCTAAGTCGATGAGTTCCGCATTTTGCAAGGTTCCTTCATTGTCATCCATCATACCGAAAAAATCATCCGACGTATACGAGGAAATTACAGCAAGTGAATTTTCAGATTGAAATGTAGGAATGAAATTAGTGTTTCCATTAATCCTGTTTTTCAAATCGTACGAACCATCGCCTATCAATAATAAATAGCGAGGTAAAGAAGACGGCAATGCACGATCATAAAACATTTTCGCAAAATCACGGATGGAAGAAACGTCACGAGCACCACTCGAAAATTCATTAAACACTTGTGGCAACGATGCAACCTCCACTGTAAGATGATCGTGTGTACGATGGAAATCAGCTAACCTATTTGCTTGATCCATAAATTCACTTGCCGATACAATTATCATATCAGTTGGAGTTAATCCTAACGCATGTAAATTTTGATTTTCGATTTTGCCGAATTTATCAGCGATCTTAAAATTATTTTCATCAAATAAAATGTATTCCGATGAAGCACCTGCACCAAGGTTTTGAATAAATTCCAAACTATTTCCATTCAATAAAAAATCTTGTTGCAAAACAGTTGTTGGTGAATTAACATTCCATAGTGTTAATCCGGTTTTCGCATTGCTGATAATATACCGACTTAAACTCGATGTATTCAAAGTGTCGAGGTCTCTGAACATTAATAGTCCACCAGAAACGGATAAACTACGATTAACATTTATCGAAATATAATCTAGCCAGCCAGATGAATTAGAATTGTAGGGTTGGAAAACATAATTTAAATTTATTGCTGGTGAACTTGCATAAAATGTTTTGAATTGAATATTGGAATTGCCAAAAGCATCGGTATAGTTGGTGGATACATTTGGAATATTTTGGGTTACTATTGTTGCATTATTATAATTGACAAGAAACTTACTGTAGACTGTGCCAAAATCATAAGTTGTTCGAGCAATAACACTTGATTTTAACGAAGCATTCCCTGGAATTAAATCTGGAAATTGAAATGAAAAATTCTGGCTTAAAGAAACATCAAAAACTTCACCATACCAGTTTCTCCCAGATTTAATAAAGTTACTTTTATCTTCTTCGTGAAATGCTCTATCAGTAAAACTAGTTACTGTTCGATTTGATGGACCAGAAAGTGTGGATGTTGATCCTACTCTTTTAGCAGCACCTGTTCCGCCATCAAATGTGATGAAGTAATAAGTAGTATCAGTAAAAAGATTTTTAATATGATTATACCTTTTTTCTGATAGAGAATACGTCCATCTATCCGGACCTTGACCGTAGAAAAGAAAATAATCACCTTCGTTAAAACTCCCGTTGTTATCAACATCAATAATTTTTATCGCATTTTCTTGTAGGTCATCAATACGAGGAATGCTATTTAAGGTTGGAACCATTCCACCGCCATTACCAAATAGTCTTAGTGTAGTGCCATTAATATCATTCGATGAGATTCCTAATTCGCGTAAAAAATCATACGATACTTTATAAATTCCATCATCGGTTAGGCCGATTTTATACCATGTTCCAGTGGAAAGAATAGAATTTGGTGCATATACACGTACAGTAGATCGTTGAGCAGAATTGCTACTCGGTGATTTGGAGAGATTTAATCGGAAACTGATTAATTTCTCAATCTTATTGGTGCTTGGGTTTAAACGAAAGGGAAGGATTGATATTAATGTGGAACTAGATTTCCTTTCTATAACCTTTTCGGTGGTGATAACAGGTGAACCATCCAAAGTAACAAGTTTGGATTTCAACTCCTCAGCTGTTAATTCTTGATATTGAGGTTCCAAAATAGTCGCATTCGTTCCAACCTGACCATTTATTTGTTTTACATACCATGGAAGAAATCCTGTATCATTTTTGTACTGTGCTCCGTTAAAAGAAAGGTGAATTCCTTCAATAGAAGAATTTGAAATCGGATCCCAATTAAGTATTATTCGATCGCTTTGGGCTTGAAGGGTGCCCACCAAAAGAAATATTGACAAATAAATGACTAACTTCATTTTAGAGGAGAACAGAGGTATTTGTGAGGTAAAATTTAAAGATGAAGTCATTCCTTCGTAAGATTTATGCTTTTTTATGCTATTTTAAGAAACAAAAAAATTAAATTTGTGCTCATAAGTTTAATGGATTTTACATCTTTGATGTTTCAACCAAACAGCGAATGAACGTTTTTGGTTTGTAAATATTGCAAGAATTGTCTCAATTAGGATCAAATAAGTGTAACAAATTTATGACTCTCCGTATAACTCGATTATATAAAAGTATCCGTTATGCTTAAGCGACTGCTCCTGTGTGTATTTATTGGATTTAGTTTGGTGTCGGAGGCTCAGGATCCTCAATTCACACAATTCTATGCAAATCCTTTATACTTGAATCCAGCCTTCGCTGGATCTGCAAGATGTCCTCGTGTAGGCATTAACTACCGTAATCAGTGGCCTGCTCTCAAAGAAACTTACATTACAACAAGTGCATCTTATGATCAGCATTTTGATGGTATAAACGGAGGATTAGGCTTGTTGGTTTTAAATGATAAAGCCGGTGAAGGCACAATTGCCACCACAAATATAAGCGCGATGTATGCTTATCAGCTTAATATCAACCGTAAATTTTCAATGCGCTTTGGATTACAAGGAACGTATGTTCAGAAAAAATTGGATTTCGATAAACTAACGTTCGGTGATATGATTGATCCCCGTTATGGTTTTGTTTATGAAACACAAGAAACAAGACCAAAAGAATCAAGGCATTATACCGATTTCTCAGCAGGAGTACTAGCATATACAAGCAAAGTGTATGGTGGTCTTGCTGTAAATCACATGACCCAGCCCGATGAAGCGTTTATCGTAAAAGGTACCAGTAAATTACCAATGAAAATCACAGCTCATATTGGTGCATTGATTCCTATTGGAGAAGGATCTGGTGGTGGTTATCGTGGTCGTATTGATAAGGACGATGGAACTTTCATATCTCCCAATTTATTATATCAGCAACAAGCTTCCTTTAATCAAATTAACTTCGGTATGTACGTGCTTCACTCACCAATTGTGGGTGGTTTATGGTACCGTGGTAACTTTGGCAAAGGTAATTTCATCTCAAGCGACTCATTTATTGCCTTAATTGGAATCCAAAAAGGGATCTTCAAATTTGGCTATAGTTATGACGTAACAGTATCGAAATTAAGTAATTCAACAGGCGGCTCACATGAGTTAAGTTTAGGTCTCCAATTTGAATGTCATCCAAAAAAGAAAAGATTCCGTGCAATATCTTGTCCTAGTTTTTAGTTATTTGTGCATATTTGTCCTCCCTAAAAAAGCTTACACACATGAAAGTTAAAAATCATTTGCTTCCCGTTCTTAGTTTAGGAATGATGATTTTTACCGCTTGTTCACCGAAGGATAAGTCCTCGTCAACAGGTTGGGATTATAATAATGAGAAAAACGGTGGCTTCGAAGTTGTCAATTATAGCGAGCAGGAAACTGGTCCTGGGTTGGTACTTATCGAAGGTGGTACATTTACAATGGGCCGCACCGAAGAAGAAGTAGTTCATGATTGGGACAACATGCCTCGTCGTGCTACAGTTTCCTCTTATTACCTCGATGAAACAGAGGTTGCTAATGTTCATTGGCTAGAATACCTTTATTGGTTAAATCGCGTTTTTGGAACGGATTACCCAGAGGTTTATCGTAAAGCACTTCCAGATACCCTAGTATGGCGTGATCGTTTAGCATTTAACGAACCTTATATTGAGCATTATTTACGTCACCCAGCGTTCAAAGATTATCCAGTAGTAGGTGTAAATTGGTTACAAGCAAGTGATTTTTGCGCTTGGCGTACAGATCGTGTAAACGAACAAATTCTTATTCGCGAAGGTATTCTTCGTGTGAATCCTGCTCAGGTGAACGAGGATAACTTTAACACTGATGCGTACCTAGCAGGTCAGTACGAAGGTTTAGTAAAAAGCCCATTGAGGGATCTTAATCCTAATAACGATACACGTAAAGTGCGTATGGAAGATGGTATTTTATTACCGCGCTATCGTCTACCAACAGAAGCAGAATGGGAATTTGGAGCCATGGGTTTAATTGGAAATACAGTTTATGAAAACGTAAACGAACGTAAATTATACCCTTGGAATGGACACAGTGTTCGTAACCCTGAAGATAAATGGCAAGGAGAAATGCTTGCAAACTTCAAACGTGGACGAGGTGATAATATGGGAGTTGCAGGTCGATTGAATGATAATGCTGATATCACTGCTCCCGTTTACTCTTATGTACCTAACGATTACGGTTTGTATAACATGGCTGGTAACGTAGCAGAATGGGTAATGGATGTGTATCGTCCCTTATCTCATGAAGATGTAACAGATTTTAGATCATTCCGTGGTAACGTTTATAAAACTCAAGTTACCGATGATGAAGGTGCAATTGCTGAAAAAGATAGCTTAGGTCGTGTTCAATTACGTGATGTGACAGAAGCTGAAGCATCAACACGTCGTAATTACCAAAAAGCCGATAACATCAACTATCAAGATGGTGATGAGCCAGATTATACACTATACAATTCTGGAACATCTACTTTAATTGATGATAAGGCTCGTGTAGTAAAAGGTGGTTCTTGGAAAGATCGCGCTTATTACATGACACCAGGTGCTCGCCGTTTCCTTGATGAAAATCAAAGTACCGATTGGTTAGGATTCCGTTGTGCAATGGCACGTGTAGGAAGTCCAGTTGGGCTGGGTGGAAAGAAAAGATAATTACATTATATAAATAACAAAGCAGCCCTGAAGTGTATACTTCAGGGCTGCTTTGTTTATAAACCTTAACTATATCGAGAATCTTCCCTAACTTTTATAGTAATTTTGCATTTATTGTTATTGGAAATGATTCTATATACTTTAAAGATTAAAGGCAAAGCTAAGATCCCTGATTACGTTCAATTAAGGGATGAAAAGTTTACTTTAGTTGCATATTTTCGTCTTGATCGCCCTGAAAAAGCATTGACGAAAGCTGGATTAACACAACATGAAAGTAAGATTCTTGAATTTATTGCAGGAATTCCATTTGGTAAAGTACAGAAATTAGAAATTTGAACAAAAGATAACAAAGAGTAAGCGTATAAAATTGAATTTTGCAGTAACCAAAAATGTTAAATCATGAGTGATAAAATAATAAATCTCGAACATGTAAGTATTTTCCACCATAAAAACATGGTGCTTAACGATGTTAACCTTCAAGTTATGAGGGGAGAATTTATTTATCTCATAGGTAAAACAGGAAGCGGCAAAAGTAGTATCATGCGTTTATTGTATGGAGATCTTCCATTGAAACAAGGAGAAGCAAATGTTGCTAGCTTCAATTTGAAAACCATGAAAAAAGGAGAAATCCCCAAACTTCGAAGAAAGTTAGGAATTATTTTTCAAGATTTTCAATTGTTAACGGATAGATCAGCAAAGGATAATTTATTGTTTTATTTAAAAGCTACTGGTTGGGGCGAGAAAAGTAAAATGGAAGAACGCGTAAGTGAAGTACTAACGAAGGTTGGTTTAGGAACTAAAGGATTTAAAATGCCGCATGAACTTTCTGGTGGTGAACAACAAAGATTAGTAATCGCACGAGCACTACTCAATGATCCAGATTTGATTCTTGCGGATGAACCAACAGGAAACCTCGATCCAGAAACAAGTAATGAAATTATGAAATTACTTTTTGATGTAAGTAAAAATGAATGTGCAGTTGTAATGGTAACACATAACTATTCAATCATTGATCGCTTCCCATCAAGAATTGTAAAAGTTGAAAATGGAAAAGTTGCAGATGCTTTAAGTACAACTGCATTCACAGAAATTTAATTTGATGTTAAATGCTTCGCTAAATTCTTTGCGTTTTTAATATTTGAAAATTCATCCTCTAAAAGAATTTTTCTTTTAGTTTTATCTTCTATTGAAAGTGGGATCTTAAAAAGTCGAATGGTGTTTTCTTTAAATGTTTGTGCATCATTTGCTATCACACATAAACTTTCTAATCCCGTACCTTCTAACATCATTGAATTAACAATAACATGACGGCCAATAAAAAGTGCTGCGAGTAATTTTAATTTAATGCCCGTTGCTTGAAATGCTGGAAGTATATTTATTTGCGCATCACTAATTAAATTTTCCATTTTTTCTGTGGAAGGATTTTCTATTAGCTGTATATTTTTTCTCGCTTTTATTGCAGCTTTAAGCTCTGTGTTTGGATGATTCCCAGCAATAATAAAATTGATTTTAAGATCATTAAATATTTCGCGCACAAGATACATCGCAGCCTTATGATTTTCAGCAACAGAAAGGTTTGCATGATATAAAACATATCCACCTAACTTATCTTTATTATTTACATTTTCATAAGGATGAAATGCGGGAAGATAAAATGCTTTCATGCCAAATTTATTATGAAAATAAGTTGTTTCAGTTTGAGATATCGCAGCAATTGAACTTGTCAAATTTAAAATTGGTTCATAGCTTTCAAGTTTCGTTGCTTCACTGTTAAAATAATATCGTTTAAATAAATTACTTTCTGCTAAACCTAAATGACGGTAATATTCATGCTCAATATTATGTGTACGAACAATGATTTTTCTACCCTTCAATCGTTTATCATGAAGTGGAAATGTTGTATGTAAGCCTTCAAATAAAATAGGATCTTTATTTTCTAATAATACATCCAAAAGGTGCTTGTTGTTTCTAGAACTTACAATATAGGGTAGCTTAAGAAATAATTTTGATTTTGAAATGTCGCGCGGATAATAGGTAACACGTTCACAATATTCAGCTAGCGTTGGAGCTTTTTTTCTACCATACATGAAACAATGCAAATGGATTTTCCATCCTAGTTCATGTAGCGATTTCAATTTGTAAAACACATCAATCACACCGCCATAATTTGCAGGATAAGGAATGTCGAAACTTACAATATGTATCTTTTTATTAGGCAAGACGATCAATGATTTTTTGAAAATGTATTTTCTCCTTTTCCCAAATTAATTCTTCTGCCGCAATCTTTAAATTTATTTCCCATTCTTTTCTTTTAACAACATCATTTAACATCAAAAACATAAGTTTACTTATTGATTCGGGATCATGGTTAGGACTAATCATTCCAATGGAATAATTTTCAATGATCTTTTTTACTTCAGGCAAATCACTAGCAAGAATTGGAATGTTAGCTTGTATGTAATCAAATAATTTATTGGGTAAACTGAATCTGTAATTGATATTGTTATCCTTATCTAGGGAAAGACCAAGATCAGCAGCTTTGGTGTATTTTATCAAATCCTTCGATTGTTGGCGAGGAATAAATTTTATCTTTTCTCCCATTCCTTCTTTCAATACATATAATTTAAGTTGTGGGATCACATCACCATTTCCAACAATAAGTAATAACGTATCTTTTAGGTATTTCATTGCCTCAACAGCTTCTTCCGCTCCTCGTTGGATATTAATACCCGCTCCTTGTAGGATGATGATGTGTTGGTCTAAAGGAAGATCTAAAAACTTTCGAAGGTGTGTTTTATCCAATGAAATATCAAAAGATTTCATCGGGACATTCCTAACAACAGAAAAATGGGTTCCATATTCTTCTTTGTATAAACGAGCGATGCTATCATTTACGGTATAGGCATTCTTCAACTTTGGGATTATCCATCGTTCAATTCTTTTCCAAACTCCTTTTACAAATGGCCGTTCGGCTAATTCTGGAACACCAGTAAAATATTCATGGCTATCATAAATTAATGGAATGTTTTTCCATCTGGAAATTAGATAATTAGGCAATAAGGTGTCCAAGTCATTACTCAAAAGGATATCAGCTGGTTTGGATAATAAAATCCGAAATAAACGAAAATTATAACTTGCGTAGAACAAAAAACCTGTCTCAAAACGTAACTTTATTCTTAACGAACGAAACCTTCTCGCGGGCATTTCTTCGCCATTTTTCAATTTCCTACCTATCACAAGTACATCATAACCCATGTCTTTTAAGGTGCAAGCGCTACGGTTTACCCGCTGGTCGGTTACGAGATCACTTGTAACTGAAATGAGAATCTTTTTGGACATTATGGCGAAAATACATCGGTTAATTCTATTTTAAGGTAACGTTACCGAAATCTCTTGCGTTTCAAGGGCTGAATTTGCCATTGTTTCGTATCGTTCATTGGCCTATATTTGCCCCCTCTGTAAAATAACCCTAAAAATCAATGCAAAGTAAAGGCGCAGTTAAGCTGTTTGCGATCGTTTTAGCCCTTGTGTGCTTGTATCAATTGTCATTCACGCTGGTAACAAAAAACGTAGAAAGCAACGCTAAGGAATTTGCCAATGGCAACGAAAAGAAAGAGAAATCTTATCTTGACTCAATAGCATCAAAAGGTGTTTATAACATCGGTGTAAAAAATTATACTTACCAAGAGTGTAAGGAACGAGAAATAAATCTCGGTCTTGACTTGAAAGGTGGTATGAACGTAACCCTCGAAGTATCTGTTGTGGATCTCGTTCGTTCTATGGCAGGACAAAATGCTTCAGATCCTACATTCCAAAAAGCGATCAATCGTGCACTAGAAATGCAACGCAATAGCCAAGATGATTTCGTTGGCCTTTTTGGTAAGGCTTTCAAAGAAACTGATCCAAATGCGAAGATGGCAGCAATTTTTGCAAACATCGAAAATCAAGACCGTATTAATTTTAACTCAAGTAATGATGAGGTTTTAAAAGTGCTAAAGACAGAAGCTGATGCTGCTATCAGTCGCACATTTAATATTCTTCGTACTCGTATTGATAAGTTCGGAGTAGCTCAACCAAATATCCAACAGCTAGGATCTGGACGTATCCTTGTTGAATTACCTGGTGTTAAGGAACCAGAGCGTGTACGTAAACTTCTTCAAGGAACTGCTAAATTGGAGTTCTGGGAAACATATACTTTCGGTGAAGTAGCTCCTGCACTTGTTCAAGTTAATAAAGTGCTTTCTGCAGATTCTCAAAAAGATTCTTTAGCAAAAACATTGTTGACTACTGCTGCTATCAAGGACAGCACAACAGCTAAGAAAGATACATCAACAACAGCATCTGCTTCAACAGATACAAGTAAGAAATCATCACTAATTGATAAATTAGGAAAAGATTCTTCAGCTAAAAAAGATACTGCTCAAAAAACATTTGAACAGTTCGCAAAAGAAAATCCTCTCTTCGCTGTTCTCTTCCCAGCAGATGGTCAAGTGCGTACCCAAGAAGACAAAGCTATCGTTGATAAATCATGTATAGTTGGTTATACTTTAATTAAAGATACAGCAGCTGTAAATACAATTTTAGCTCGTGACGATGTGAAAGCTATGTTGCCGAAAAATCTTCGTCTTCTTTGGACTGTTAAACCACGTTCTGCAGAATCACAATCATTAGAGTTGATAGCAATCAAAGTTTCTGGTCGTGATGGTACGGCTCCTTTAGATGGTTCTGCAATTTCTGATGCTCGCCAAGACTTCGGTCAGTTTGGTGGCAAGCCAGAAATTAGTATGCGTATGAATCCCGAAGGTGCAAAAGCATGGAAACGACTAACAGGTGAAAACGTAAATCATTCCATTGCGATTGTTCTTGATGATCAAGTTTATTCTTTCCCGAATGTTCAAGGAGAAATACCAAACGGTAATTCTTCTATTACAGGAAACTTTGAAATTAATGAAGCAAAAGATTTAGCGAATATCTTAAAAGCAGGTAAACTTCCCGCTCCCGCTCATATTGTGGAGGAAGCAGTTGTAGGACCATCTTTAGGAAAAGAAGCAATCAATTCCGGACTTATCTCTTTTGTTGTTGCCTTATTACTTGTATTCGTTTTTATGGGAATTTATTACAACAATGCAGGCTTAGTTGCTGTAGTTGCATTAATGTGTAATATGTTTTTCATCATGGGTGTACTTGCATCTTTGGGCGCTGTTTTAACAATGCCAGGTATAGCAGGTATTGTGTTGATTATCGCACTTTCGGTGGATGCAAATATCCTGATCTTCGAACGTGTTCGTGAAGAATTACGTTTAGGAAAAGGATTGCGCCTTGCTGTAAGTGATGGTTACAAACATGCTCTATCGTCTATCATTGACTCCAACGTAACTACGCTCTTGTTAGGGATTATTCTTTACGCTTTCGGTAGCGGACCAGTTCAAGGATTTGCAACCACATTGATCATAGGTATCCTTTGCTCATTGTTTAGCGCAATCTTTATTACTCGGTTAATTTTCGAATGGATGCTCGATTCAAACAAAGAAATCCGTTTCTGGAATGAGTTTTCAAAAAATGCATTTAAGAATATTCATATTGCTTTCGTTGATAAACGAAAAATGTATTACACGATTTCTGGAATTATTATCGCTGCTGGTATTGTTTCAATGGCTACTCGCGGTTTTAATTTCGGTGTTGATTTTGTTGGAGGTCGTACGTATGTTGTTCAATTCGACAAAGCCTCAACTACTGAAGAAATTCATAGTGAATTAGGAAAAACGTTTGGCAATTCTGCACATGATGTAAAAACATTTGGTACTGATAACCGATTTAAAATTACTACTGATTACTTGATCGAAGAAAATGGTCCTGATGCAGAAAGTAAGGTGCTTGCTAAGTTGTATGAAGGCTTAAAGGCGAATTATCCAGGAATGTCGGAAGAAGCATTTAAAGCAACTAAGGTTATTAATTCACAAAAAGTTGGACCAACAGTAGCGGATGATATTAAAACATCTGCTGTTTATTCTATCCTTTTCGGATGTGCATTAATGTTCTTGTATATCTTAATTCGATTTAAGAAATGGCAATTCGGATTAGGTGCAACAGCAGCTTTGATTCATGACGTATTAATAATTCTTTCGATCTTCTCGATCTTTAATGGTGTCCTTCCTTTCACACTCGAAATCAATCAAGATTTTATTGCTGCGGTATTAACAGTAATGGGTTATTCTATGACAGATACCGTTGTGGTATTTGATCGTATTCGTGAATACTTAGGTATTCATCCTAACATGGATAAGAAACAAGTTATCAATGATGCATTAAATGCAACGTTAAGTCGCACAATGAATACATCGTTAACTACATTCTTCGTACTCCTTGCAATCTTTATTTTCGGTGGTGATGTGATTCGTGGATTTACTTTCGCATTGTTAATTGGAATCGTTGTAGGAACGTATTCTTCACTATGTATTGCAACGCCAATCGTTGTTGATTTCGATAAAAAGAAAACAGCATAAGAGTTTATAAATTTCAAAAGCCCTGAAGTACGAAGACTTCAGGGCTTTTTTTTTTGGTATATTGTATCTAACGCAAGAAGACGGAAAAATTTATCCCATTTTCTTTTTCAATTGTTCTTCCACAATTTGAATTCCTTCTCGTAAAGTATGCGGTTTGTAACCAAGTTCACGCATTGCTTTATCAATAATAAATCCAGTTTTTAATGGTCGCTTAGCTGGTTGATTTAACTCGGCTGTAGTAATCGGTTGAATAAACGATTTATCTAACTTAAAGTAGTCGGCAACTTCGTAAGAAATATTAATTATTGGCATTACTTCTTTTCCCGAGATGTGAAAAATTCCTTGCGCTTTTCTTAACGCAGCTTGAATACATGCTTCTGCTAAATCTTCAGCTAAAGTAGGTCCTCTAAATTGATCAGTAATTACAGTAATTTTTTTACGTTGCTCTAAAGAGTTTTTAGTCCACAAAACTACGTTTGATCGCTGTGCATCATCAGTAACACCATAAATAATAATGGTCCGCAAAACAGTCCATGGCAAACCACTTTCTTCAACAAGTTTTTCGGAATCTAATTTTGATTGTGCATATACACTTTGTGGATTAGGTTTATCGGTCTCTTTGTAAGGGCCATCTTCTCCATCGAAAACAAAATCAGTAGAAAGATGAATGAAATGAGTACCGATTGGTTTGCATGCTTCCAATAAATATCCAATAACAACAACATTATTTAATTGGCAAGTAGGTGGATCTAATTCACAAGCATCTACATTCGTCATTGCTGCTGTATGGATAATGCAATCAGGTCGGTAATTATTGATCACCTCACGAACATGTGATTCGTCTGTGAGATCCAATGTTTCAAAAACATAACCACTTTGTTCTTTGACACGATTTTCTCCTCTTGCCGTAGCAATTAGTTCAACATCTTTTCTGTTACGTAATGCATATACAAGTTTTTGACCAAGTAAACCATTCGAACCTGTTACAAGAATTTTCATAGTTAGATTTTTATCTGTTTTAAAGAAAAGCAGATGGATGTTAATTTTAGGAAGAGAGTACTTCCAATAATTTACTTACTTGTTCTTGTGTTCCAAGTACAAATAATTTAGCATCTGGTTGCATTACAGTATCTGGATCCGGGTTGATAGTATATTCTCCATCACCAGTTTTAAATCCAATAATATTGGCACCAGTTTTATTGCGTATTTCCAAATCACGAATCGTTTTTCCTTTTAAACGATCGCTTAAGTTGTTGTATAAAATTTCCTCTAATCGTATATTTATTCTGCCGGTGATATAATCTAAAAATTCAAGAACATCAGGACGTGTAACAAGTGAAGCCATGTGTGTACCACCAATCTTATCCGGCATGATTACATTATTTGCTCCTGCACGTTTTAATTTACCCTCCGATGTATCTTCAGATGCTCTACTAATTATTTTTAATTTAGGATTAAGTTCACGAGCTGTTAAAACTACAAATACATTGGCTGCATCATTTGGCAAAGTAGTGATTAAGGCACGTGCATTTTGAATTCCCGCTTCAATTAAAATTTCATCTCTTGTAGCATCTCCATCAATAAATAATGTTCCATCTTCTCTCATCTCTGATAAGATACGCTCATTGCTTTCAATAGTTACAAACGGCTGATGATGAGATCGCAATTGTTCACAAGCCTGCTTTCCATTTCGGCCATATCCACATACGATCACGTGATTACTTAGTTTGTCGATCTGCTTTTTCAATTTTCGTGATTTTAAATAACGTTGTAATTCGCCTTCCATCAAATAACTCGTGACAACCGAAACCGCATAAGCAAATATACCTATGCTAACGATAATCAAAATCGATACAAACCATCTTCCTACATCACTTAATTGATGAACAACACCAAGCCCGACAGTAGAAAGGATGATAACTGTAGTATAGAAGGCTTCATTAAATGTGTAACCCTCAATGAAAATAAACCCAAGAATTCCAAATACAAGTGTAGCAATAATTAATGTTATCGCTATATAAAGTTTTTTTAGAAATTGGTTGTGTTTACTTTGCACACTGCTAAAATATTCAAAGCAATCGAAAAATCAGCCTTCAGTAGAAAAGAATGAGAATAGTTTTACAAGTTTAATTAAGAATTGATATTACAGATCCCAAACGCTTCCTCTTCTCTGATCGGAAATCATGGTACGCATCTTCTTCCAAAAGGCCATAACCATATAAATGATGATGGGAGAGCCAACAGTTAGAAACGAGGTATAGATGAAAAATAACCGAATATTTGAGGATCGAATTTTAAGTCGATCGCCCCACCATTCACAAACACCGAAGGCTTGACGTTCAAACCAAGCTTTAATAATTTCAATTAATTGATTCATGGATGTTGCAATAGATAATTTCCGATGCCGCAATTTACACATTTTTTAAAATCACAATACATTTTTTTTTGATGAAGTAATGCTTGTGACCCAGCAGCATCTTTAACTTTAAGTCCAATTTGCTCCCATCCACGCAAAATTAAATTATTTTCCGATTTACATTTCTCGAGCCAAACCAACGATTTCTGAATCAAGTGATCTTGCTGATGGTATTGACCGTAAAAAAAAGTGAAAGGGGCAATGCTGTTAATGATTAGACTTTCTATCGAAGAACGTCCCAAGTTCTTTTCTGAAAATTCGCTGGAAGCTTCAAAGCTATAATGCCTACTCCAATAGGGCGATGCTGTTACATCAAGCATTTCAATAAGTTCTGCAAATCCATTTACATGAATTACTGAATCAAAAAGTTGTTCGTGATGATAAAGTAAGGATGCTAACTGTGCTATACGAATTGTAGGAAAATTTCCAGGTCT
>JAYVOC010000020.1:0-3107 GCA_043758125.1 Bacteroidota bacterium
GATTCAATTGTCCAGAAGTATTTATTTGAATTCCACCAGCAACATTTCGATGAGCAGGAATTAAATCTACTTTTAAATTTTTATTTACTAAATGAAATGTCTCATCAGAACCAATACTTACTCGAGCTAATTCAATTGGTAACTCTCGACCAAATGTATACGAAAATGCAGGCTGACGCATACTTAATAATGCCATCTTATAAAGTACAGGAACAATCATCGCATGCCGAGCCAAATTGCTGAAGCCAGGATTCAAGGGTACTGAAAAAAGATAAATAGTTCCTTTCCCTAAAGTGTACTCTGTTAATAAAGGATCACCACCTTGCAATTGCATTAACACTAATCTGCTTGCACTCCCTTTCGATAATGGAAAATGTTTTAATGTAACTGGATAATCAATAGCATCTGTAGATCGTTTGTTATTGTCAAATACATCAACAAATAATGGATGTTTAGTATCCACACGTTCTACCTTATCAATTGCAGTAACGGCTGATGATAATGCATCACCTTTTAAGAAAGAATTATAACTTGCTAAATCGGAAAGGCTATCAGGAAAAATAACAATCGATCCACCTCCAATTAAATATTTATCTAACTCCTGACTTAGTCCAGAAGATAGTGATGGGATCTCATTTAGAATCACTAAATCTTGTTGAGGCAATTGCGAATAATCCACCTGACTAGAAGCCGATTTATTAAAGACAAAGAAATCATCTTTACCAAATAATGCATTTAAGTAAGGACCTGTTTCATGCCCATCAATACTTAAAACTTTTAATTTCTCTTTAACTTCAAATGCTAAATAATATGTATCATCAAATGTTATTGGCTGATCCGTAATTTGCACTTCAGTACTTTGCCAACCAGGAGTATTAACAGTAAAATTTAATGAAGTAACTACTGATTGTCCCGCAGGAATAGGAGTGCTTGCAACTGCACGTTGACTGCCATTAACGATTAAACGAATAGGTACATTTTCGGCAGCTTTATCACCACTGTTACTTATTTTCACAAATAAATTTACTGGTCTGTTTAATTGCACAACAGGACTTTCTAGCCAACAAGAATCTATAAAAATATTTGAAACAGTTTGTACAGGTAATGAAACAATATTTAAACCTAGTGATGAATCAGATTTAATATTTTCAATATCTGAAGTGCTACTTTGAAAATCACTTATTAGAAATGATTGTTTACTGTCCTCTTTAGATTGATTTAATGCTTCTTCTTGTCGAGAAACTACTGATGATAACATTCGAGATACAGGAGAAACCTTAACATGATCTAGTTCTTCTAAAAATTCATCACGACTAAACATCCGTTGATGTACTGCTTCAAAATCATTTGTTAGCAATTGAAATTTTGTAGATGCTGAATATGCGGATGCAATCTCCCGTGCTTTCCGACGCGCAACATCTAATAAAGTCCCTTCACGCGTAATTCCTTCCATACTAAAAGAATTATCTACATAAATACTTACCGAACGATTGGCAGAACGATTAGCCGCTTTACCAACAGGAATAATTGGCTGGGCAAATGCAAGCACTAAAAATATTACAGCGAGAATTCTACAAGCGAGCACAAGTAAATGTTTTAAACGACTTAAGCGAGTAGTTTCTTCCTTTAACTCTTGCAGAAAACGAACATTGGTAAAATATGCCTTCTTGAACTTCCGAAAATTAAAGAGATGGATAAGAATAGGAATTGCAACGAGTGAAAGGGCAAAGAGGAATGTTGGGATTAGAAAGCTGATCACAGGTTTTAGCTATTACCCTGCGAAAATAGTAATTCCTTCTCAATTTGCCAATGATAATTTGAAATCACGATAGCTATCAGGATAGTATTTTAAAAGTTAAATACTATTCGAAAAATCTAAAGCATTCATTTGGCTCAATAATTTTCAAAGTTTACATACTGACACATTTAATTATTATTGGAAATGTTAGATGACATTCCTTGTGAATTTAATTTTGTATTGCAACGAAAAACTGGAAAGTGCGTTTGAAATAATAGTTCTTAAACATTAGAAATAAATATTAAAAGTGATCACAATACTTGATAGAATTATGAATCAACCTATTAACCAACGTTCTTATTAACACTTGTATGTAGAATTCTATTTTATACTTTCTAACAAAGATCCATTAACATTCCGTTATCTTAGAAAAAACAAGCGCACATGGCTCGAGCAATAACTACTACAAAAGAAAAAGACCGCAAAATTTTTGTTCTTGATACTTCTGCTATTTTATTTGATCATAATGCCTATTTTAATTTTAAGGAGCATGATGTTGCAATACCAATTACTGTTCTCGAAGAAATTGATCGTTTTAAAAAAGGAAACGACGTTATAAATTTTGAGGCTAGGGAATTCATTAGAAGCATTGATAAACTTTCGGGAAACTTTTCACTACAAGATTGGATTCCATTGAATGGACCTACTAAAGGCAAATTCCGCGTTTTGATGAATGAGAAATCGAGTAAGATCGATGCTGATATTGTTTTTGGTGAAAAGAAAGCAGATCATCGAATTCTCAATGCTGCATTATCAATTCAAAGTGAATATCCTCATCGTAAAGTTGTATTAATAAGCAAGGATATAAATCTGAGGTTAAAGGCTAAATCATTAAATCTAGCTGCTGAAGATTACCAAACAGGAAAAGTTAAAGATATCAGTGAGCTTTATACAGGTAAATCACTTGTTGAAAATTTAAGCAAGAAAGTTATCGATAAGATTTACCAAGATGGATGGTGTGCATGGAAAGATGTTGTTAAAGAAAGGCCACAAAACAATCATTACTTTATTTTAAGAGGTAAATCGGATAGTGGATCTGCTTCTGCGCTAGGATATTTCAATCCGCAAAATGAACGTATTGAACGCGTAAATAAAGAAGCCGCTGCTGGTATTCGTCCGCGAAATGCAGAACAAGCTTTTGCAATGCATGCTGTTTTGAATCCCAATATTTTGCTAACAACTATCATGGGAGTTGCGGGAACTGGTAAAACATTACTTGCTTTAGCTTCCGCGATGGAACAAAAAAGTAAGTACCGACAAATATTTCTTGCGCGACCAATTGTTCCTCTAAGCAACAAAGACATTGGAT
>JAYVOC010000021.1:0-14345 GCA_043758125.1 Bacteroidota bacterium
GGCAAGTATTACTTTTAGGCAGCAACTCTTTGTAATATTAATTTACATGGAATTGTAGAAGTAACGCAAACGCGATGGGATTTAAAAAGTGGAATGTTAAAAATGTCACCAACCTCTAATTTGTAAATTTCTTTTTCATCAATAATAATTTCGCATGAGCCTTCAACAACCATAAATTTTTCATGTTCATCTATGTGTGTTTCTGGTGGCACTTCTCCTTTCAACCAAATAATTGCGGTAGTTGCCTTTGGAGTAAAACCAATGATACGAGCAAAAATATCATAAGAGGAATTTTCAGGTTCTAAATCCTTTCTGTCAAGCCACTCCTTATATTCTTCAATATTCGATTTTTCACTTATGATTGGAGGAAAACCAGGTTGCTCACCACTTTGCAAACGGACCGTATAATCAATCGTTGCTAATAGAAAAGGCTTAACTGTTATGGGTGGTTTGATAGCTGTTGCATCAGCATATTTTTCAAGAGCAATACTAATTAATTCAATTTCATTTTGAATTTCTACATGTTGCAGCGCCAATTTCAGAATCTCCAAATTCTCTTCTGCAGTTGTGTTACCTAAAACATACATTTCTAAAATTCCGGATTCAATAAATCCGTTGAGGTTTTCCATATTTTTAATTCTATTATAAGGCAATTAACATAATCTTCCTATTGAATTCTAAGGACTTAAGTACAATATTAATATTCGAATTGAGGTACGATACTAGTCTTGATTTTTATTCAATCCCTCTCCTATTTGCCTAACCAATACATCTACGATAAATCTACTATGTTTGGATTGCCGTATCAGCAATTACTTTAAGCTTATGAGCTATAAGGGTTAATTTATCGTATATCTAATGTAAAACACAAATATACCATGTTTTATTCTATCTCGTTTATGGTCTCAAACATTATCATTATAAATTGAAAAATCCATTCACAAAAAGGAATTTCTTTTAGAATTTGAACAAGCCATTTCATAGAATTTTTATTGGTTCAATAATTGCCTTTCTTTGAGACATAATCAAAATAAATATGAAAAATATCCTATTAATGTTTCTTGTTGCGGGATCACTTACAATTTCGTCATGTGGTCGAGACGGAGATCCTGGAGCACAAGGACCCGCTGGGCCAAAAGGAAATGCAAATGTCAAAAATTGGTTCTTTACAACTATTAGCAGTGACTGGCAGACCTTTGGTACACCTGGCAATACCAATCATTCAAAATATGTGACCTTTTCTATCCCGGAATTAACAAGCTCGTATGTAGATTATGGAATGGTTCTCGTGTATCTCAACCAAAATGGATTTTATACTCCCCTTCCAATCACTGCGCCAACAGGAACGAATAATGTATTATTTTTTAATTATGTTTCGATAGGCAATATTGAAATAGATATTCAACTTTCGGATCTCTCCACACCAAATACCTCCAATGCTAATTATGATTTTAAAGTGGTAGCTGTTGCTGGTTCAGTTAGGCTCGCAAATCCTGATTTAAATTGGAAAGATTACAATGCAGTAATGAAACGACTAAATTTAAAAGATTAGAAAAAAATCGGGTAGCTATTAAAAAGCTACCCGATTTTTTATGTCTAGTTTATTTTACCAATTATATTTACTTCAGGTTCGATAACAACTCTGAACTTTTCAAAAACGGATTGTTTAATTTGTAGTGCCAATGCATAAATTTCACTTCCAGTAGCAGATCCATAATTAACAAGTACTAATGATTGGTCTTTATGCGAACCAGTTTCACCCATACGTTTCCCTTTCCATCCACATTGTTCTATTAACCAACCAGCGGCGACTTTCATTTTATTATTTGCAAGTGGATAACCTACAATCGTAGGGAAATTTTCTTTTAACGAATTAAATTGTTCTATGTTAATTTCAGGATTTTTAAAAAAACTTCCTGAATTGCCGAGAATTTTAGGATCAGGAAGTTTACTTTTTCTGATGTGAATTACAGCATCGCTAACATTTTTCACCGAAGGGTTTTCGACATTCATTTTAATGAGCTCTTGCGAAATTGCTCCGTAAGAAATATTTAATATTGGATTTTTATTTAGTTGAAATGTAACAGAAGAAATAAAATATTGATCCTTTAATTCATGTTTAAAAACACTTTCACGATATCCAAATTTACAATCCACTTTACTAAACGTTTTCATCTCAAACGTTTTTAAATTCATTGCATCTAATTCATAAAAAACATCTTTCAGTTCTACTCCATAAGCACCAATATTTTGCATTGGTCCAGCACCAACACTACCAGGGATAAGACTTAAGTTTTCTATTCCTCCAAGATTTCTATCAATACTCCATAAAACCAATTCATGCCAAACTTCTCCTGATGCAACTCTCACCCAAACACAATTTTCATCTTCGTTAACAATATGAATACCTCTTAATTCATTTCGCAAAATCAATCCATCAAAATCATGAATGAATAAAACATTACTTCCACCTCCTAAAATCATGAATTTTTTATCAGCAAATTCTTTGTCTTGAAAAATCGCCTGAATATCTTTTACATCATTAATAGATGTAAAATACGATGAGTAAATATTTAAACCGAATGTATTAAATTCCCTTAAGGAAATATTTTGAAGAACTTTCATTTTTCTAGTTAATTTTTATCAGATAAAATTACTAATGCAAAGAGCAATTAAATCAATAACCATATTTATCTTTCCATCTAATTTTTAGAAATTGCCTAATTTCATTTTCTCTAACATTTTTTCCTGGCTCATAAAACTTAGTTCCAGATAAAGTCTCGGGTAAAAATTCTATATCAATAAAATTATTTTCGAATTCATGTGCGTAGCGATAGCCCTTTCCATAATCCAAATCTTTCATCAACCCAGTAGGCGCATTTCGCAATTGCAATGGAACCGGTTGATCGCCTTTTTCACGAACTGCTTTTGTTGCGGATTTTAATCCAATATAACTTGCATTACTTTTTACGGATGAGGCGAGGTATACTGCGGTTTGTGCAAGGTTCAAAGTACATTCAGGATAACCTATCATTTCCACAGCTTGAAAACATGCAGCAGCAATTAATAATGCATTTGGATTTGCATTACCAATGTCCTCAGATGCAAGAATCAACATTCTTCTAGCGATAAATTTAGCTTCTTCACCACCTTCAACCATTCTTGCTAACCAATATAACGCTGCATTAGGATCACTACCACGAATTGATTTAATGAAGGCAGAAATTATATCATAATGTTGTTCGCCACCTTTATCATACGCAGCTATTCTTTGTTGTGCAACGCGCGTAACAGATTTATCAGTAATTATTGCAGGCCTATCTGTAATACTTTGAACTACTAGCTCTAAAAGATTTAAAAGCTTTCGCGCATCACCGCCAGAGAGCGTATACAATGCTCCAGTTTCCGCTAGCACTACATTTTGCTTTGAAAGATAATCATCCTCCTCAATTGCTCTTTTCAACAATTGAAGCATATCGGATTCCGTTAAAGACTCAAGAATATAAATTTGTGAACGCGACAACAATGGTCGTATCACTTCAAAGGATGGATTTTCGGTTGTTGCACCAATTAAAATTATGATGCCTTGTTCAACAGCTGCAAGCAAAGAATCTTGTTGTGATTTATTAAATCGATGGATCTCATCAATAAATAAAACTGCTTTACCGATTTCTTTTGCTTTCGCAATCACTTCACGAATTTCTTTCACACCTGCACTGATTGCACTTAACGAAAACATGGGTAACCCTGCATGATTTGCAAGTATGAATGCAAGAGTTGTTTTTCCTATTCCTGGTGGTCCCCAAAAAATTAAAGATGGAATATTACCAGATTTTAAAAGATGACGAAGAATCCCATTTGGTCCAGTTAAATGTTGTTGGCCAACAATTTCATCGATGCTTTGCGGCCGCATCCGTTCAGCCAAAGGAACGGAAGGCGCTTTCATTTAAGAGCGGTATCTTTTGAAATACTAGTTACCGTAATTTCAATACGATTATTTATTTCATGTTCTTCTTCGATACATAAAAGTCCATTGATACAATGATTGAGCAATTTAGTTTCGCCATAACCCTTCGCTGTTAATCGATCGGCTTTTATTCCTTGAGCAATTAAATATTGCATTACCAATTCCGCACGACGTTGTGTTAAGCTAAGATTTTCGGGATCTTTTCCTCTAGAATCAGTATACGAACCAATTTCTATTTGGAGGCGTGGATTTTCAGAAAGTAATGTAACTAATGAAGATAATGCTTTAGAAGATGACAATTTTAATTGCCAATCTTTTTTATTGAATGCAACACCTTCCCATATTGCTGGGCTATTAACTTTTATTTTCTTCATTGCAACATCCACATTTACTGTTTCAGAAAAACGTTTTCCTTTTGTTGTTGTAGAAGTATTTATCAAATAATAATTTTGATTATCACATTTTAAGGAATAATCTTTATCTCCATCTGCTTTAAACCGAACTTTGCCACTAGCATTCGTTACAACAACGGTATCATTTTTACCTAGTTGTTGAACAGTAATATAAACTTTATCAATAGGCGTATTTCCAACTTGATCGACAACAGAAATTTGTATTTGAAGTTTAGGTAGATTTTTTTCGAAGCTAAAAATTTTATCTTCAACACTTTCACGATTAGAGGAGAAATAACCAGATGCAGAAGCTGAATCAATGATATAACTAAAGTCATCCATAGATGAATTAATTGGTCGTCCTAAATTAATTGGTTGAGACCATACGTCATTCACTTTATTTGATTCGAATATATCAAGACCACCTAATCCTTCGAGACCATCAGAAGCAAAAAATAATGTTGAATCATTTTGCAAGAAGGGAAACATTTCATTGCCTTCTGTATTTATAGGCGCTCCTAAATTTGTTGGTTGGCTCCAATTATTTCCGCCAAGATATTGAACCATATAAATATCGGTACCACCATATCCCCATGGCATATCAGAAGTAAAATACATAATTGTTCCATCGTAACTTAATGCTGGATGACCAACAGAATACTCGCCACTATTGAACAGCATTTCGCCTTTTATTTTCCAAAAGCCTTCCACCAATTCTGATTTATAAATTTTCAGAACATTGATATTTCGCTTATTTTTTTCAATAACATTACTCATGTAATTATTTCTAGTAAAATACATTGTATTGTTATCGTGCGAAAACACTAATGGACCTTCATTAAATTTTCCATTTACATCACCTCTTATTGGTTCTGGGTCAAGCCAATTTCCATAATCAGTTTTCTTTGCGTAAAACATATCAAGGTATCGTTCGCCTGTCCAATCGGATTTCGTGCGGTTAGAACCTTTGTAATATTTATCTGATAAAAAAACTATTCCTGAGCGATAGAATGCTGGACTAAAATAATTTTGCTTAGGCGTATTTAATCTTAATGCATTAATTGTATACAAGGTTGTATCCATTTCAAATTGTTGTAGATTTGAACAAGCATGCAACATGCGTTGTGCACGAAAATCACTTTTGTTTAATTCCAAATACTTTCCCAATTCGATTTGTGCTTCACTATATTTTCCATTGCGCATCAAAGCTTCAGCTAGGAACAAGTTCCACTCTGGTTTGGCATCTTGAAACTTAATAATTTTTCGATACCAAAATTCCGTTTTTACTGCATTGCCCATTTGATGATAGCAATCAGCAATATTGATCATTGCTTGATTGTCGATTTTATTTCGCAGTACATATTCATAATCTTTAGCAGCAGTAGCATACGCAAATTGATCATAATTTTCATTTGCTGTACGCAGACGCACTTGAACACATCCTGATAAAAGAACCATCAATAGGCTTGGAAATAAGAGAATAAATTGCTTTCTCATAATTAAAAATAGCGAGGAGATTTCATTTTCAAAACAGAGAACCCAAAATCGTAGCCCAACATTATTTCATGTGAACCAGAAGTGTAATTACTTAAACCGCCGAGGGTATAATCGTAAGAATAACCAATTCGTAGCTTCTTACTGATTTGATATTCGAACATTCCAACAATAGCTTCTTGGGAACGATAAGATGCACCGATCCAGAAAATATCATTTATCAAAACATTTAAATTTAAGTCGTATTGAATAGGAGCATTCCCTTCATATCGTATCAAGAAAGAAGGTTTAAATTTTAAATCATTTTCATTTTCGAAAACTGCACCTGCAGTAGCAAAATACCTTCTTACTTGATGATGAACCGGTGTGCTTGGATCAACAGATCCACCTTGTGATTTATCATAACTTATTAAGAATGGCGCTGACAAACCAGCATAGAATCTTGTTTGATAATAATAAACTCCAAAACCAGCATTTGGTAAAACGCTATTAAAGGTATTGTAGTCAAAAACTTTGTCATTAGGATCCCAGTATGTTAATTTTACAACTTCAGAATTAAAATTACTTATTCCCGCTTGAATTCCAACTGACAACTTACCAATGCCTAATGGAAGATGGTAAGCTAACATAGCATAGATATCCGTTTCCTTCGTAACGCCAATTTTATCTTGTTGGATTAATGCTCCCAATCCTAGATTTTTCTTTTTAATTAAACCATGAATAGTTCCTGAATACGTTACTGGAGCGCCTTCAAAACCTGACCATTGTTTACGATACATTAAAGTACTGCTTACATATTCTTTACTTCCTGCATAGGCAGGATTAATTAACAAACCATTAAACATATAATGACTTAACAAAGGACTTTGTTGAGACCAAGCGCTGATAGCAAAGCAACACATCACCATTAAGGAAAATAATATTTTTTTTCTCATCGTCGCAGATCTACATACGTTTTAAAAATTTTATTTAGTTGACGAACCTTTAAAATAATGAAATAGGTTCCATCAGGTAAGTTTTCACCATTATTATTTGTCCCTTTCCAATTACTTCTATAACTATTCTTTTCGTAAACTTTACTTCCCCATCGGTTATAAACTACGAATTCATTATCGGGATAATCTTCTAAACCTTTAACAAGAAATTCATCGTTAAATCCGTCTTCATTTGGAGAGAATGCATTTGGAAGTAATACATTGGATAGGCAATCGAGAGAGTCTCTTCGGTAAATATTTATTTTAGCGGAATCCCGGCAGGTACCATTTAGAACAGTCCATTGAAAGATATTATTTCCGAAATTTAAATTTGATATTGCAGTAAATGCCCGCGATGCAAACTCGATACTAACGCCTGGTGAAAACGTTGACCATGATCCTGAGCCGAATTGTGGTCGAGTAGCATTTAAATTTGTTTCACTTCCGCAAATAGTTCTATCAATACCTGGTATTGCTTCAATTTTAGAAGTGATTGCAACAGTAACATTAGATGATACTAAACATTTTCCATCAGTTACTGTCCATTTAAAAATGTTATCCCCAGCATTCAAATTTGTTATATTAGAAATAGCAGATGTTGAATCCGAAAAAATAGTAATTCCTGAATTAGTAATTGCAGTCCAATATCCAATTCCATACGTTGGTGTATTTGCAGCAAGCATTGTTGATGTTTCACCGCATACAGTAAAATCCAAACCTGCATTTGAAATTAATTGTGGTGGTTCGCTAAGTATGTAAGATGAAGTGCTCGTACAATTATTTTGATCGGTAATTACTACAGTATAAGTATTAGAAGAAAGCCCTAAAATATTTTGAGTGATGGCACCATTGCTCCAAATATAATTGTATGGTGCAGTACCTCCATTCAAGCTAAGGTATATTTCACCATCAGAAGATTGATTACATTTAAGATTAAAGGGGGGATTTTTTTGTGGGATAACCGAATTTACAACAATAGGTGATGGTTGTTTTACTTCTATTGAACGAACAGCGATACAACCACTCGCATCTCGTACAGTTACAGTGTAAATATTTGCTATCAAGTTTATAATAGCTGGTGTTTTGTCAGGAAGATTAGTCCAAGTATAATCCAATGGCAAAGTTCCGCCACTAATAGAGATAGTAACAAAGCCATTATTACCACCGGGACAAGAAACATTTCCTGAATCAATAACAGTAATAGTAGGACCACTTAAATTGCTCACGTTTGCAATACTTGATTTAGTACATCCTTTAAAATCGGTAACGGTTAAACTATAGCTTCCTGCTGGAATATTAAACAGTGTATCATTTATTGAACCTGTTGACCATAACAATGAATAAGACGGAATACCTCCACTTACCGATACAACAACGGAACCATTATTAACACCACATGTTGCATTTTGTATAAGAGGAAATACAACATTGATTGCAGCTGGTTCTCCTACAAAATATGAATTAGTAGAAGTACACCCTTGGTTATCTGTAACAATAACAGAATAGTTTCCTGTACTTAAATTAATTACATCTTCCGTAACTTGTGTTGTATTTATCCATGTAAATGTATATGGCTGAACTCCTCCTATAACATCTAAATTAATTGCTCCATCAGCTAATGCATTACACGATACACTATCAATATTTATTAAACTAATTATTGGAAGTCCGGTATTTATTAAATTGAAAACAGTATCCTTCGTACAGAAACGAGAATCCGTTAATGTTAAAGAATAATTTCCTGCGGCGAGTGATGAAATAGTAGATGATGCATCAGATGTTGACCACAAATAAGAATAACTTGGATTACCGCCAGATACTTGAACAACAATAATTCCATTATTCAATCCACAAGTTGCATTACTAATTGTTGCACTAATAATAAAAGGTGCAGGTGCAAAAACAGTATCAGAATAGATAACTGTACAACCATTAAAATCAGTAACAGTAACTGTATAAATTCCTTCGGGGATATTTGAATTATCAGCTGTTAAAACACCATTACTCCATAAGTAAGAATATGGCGCTACACCTTGTTGAACAACTACAATTAGAGATCCATCACTTCCATTTGGACAATTTACATCTGCTTTAGATTGAAGCTGAACAGTAGGACCATCAACATTATTTACAACGAAATTTTGTTGAAATGTACATCCATTATTATCTGAAATAGTTACTGAGTATGTTGTTGCAGTTAAGCCATTAATTGTAGCAGTAGTACCTGAATTCGACCATGCATAAAAATATCCAGGAGTTCCTCCGGAAGGAGTTAATTGAATACTCCCATTTGCATTTCCACATGTTGAATTAGAAACATTTGATAGCGTTGTTATTGCTGATGGTTCTGTAATAGTTGTAGAAATTGAAGTAGTGCATCCTGCCAAATCAGTTACTGTTAAAGTATAACTACCAGCTGTTAATCCAGAAATATCTTTTGTTAAAAAACCATTCGACCATAAGTAAGTATAAGGACCCGCACCACCACTTGTACTGATATCAATAGAACCATTATTTCCATTTTTGCAAAGCACATTTTGTTGATTTGAAATCACTAATGATGGTGCACTAATGTTTCCAACAGTAATTGAGTCGATTGATTTGCAATTATGAAAATCGGTTGTTGTTACTACATATATTCCAGGAATAAGAGATGAAATTGAACTCGTTGTTGCAGCATTCGACCAGAGATAAGTGAATGGTGAAGTACCACCACCTGTAGAAAGTGATATGCTTCCATTAGGCTGACCACAATTGGAAGGAACACTTGTTAAGGATGCAAATAAAAGTGCTGGATTAGTGATCGCATAATTTGCAGTTGTAGTACATCCAACAAAATCAGTTACAGTAATTGTGTAAGTATTCGCAATTAAACTATCTGCCGTTAAACCAGTATCACCATTCGACCATATTAAACTATTGTAAGGAGTGGTTCCTCCTGAAACATTTACATTAATAACTCCATCCGAAGTCCCAAAACACAATGGTGCCGTTGAACTTGATAATTGAATTGTTGGAAATCCGCTTGAAACAACTTGAACTGAATCAGTTTTTTTACATCCTAAAGAATCAGTTACAGTAACAGTATAACTTCCTGCACTAATATTTACTAACGATGCTGAAATACTTCCTCCATTCCATTTATAAGTGTATGGTGATGTACCTCCCCCACCTGCAACAACTACCGTTGCATTTGACAAATTACACGTTGCATTTGTTACAGTAAACGCAGCCGACACAACAGTTGGTGCAGGCAAGTTAACAGTTAAAGAGCTACTGCATCCGAAAAAATCAGTGATAGTAATTGTATATACACCACCGGCAATATTTATTCTATTCAGCGTTATTACTCCATCATTCCAAAGGTATTGGTAAGGTGATTGTCCGCCTGCTTTCGAAATATAAATGGCACCGTTTACACTTGCATTACATTTAGGTGTTTTAATAGAATCTAAAGTGAGAACAGGACCTGCAATTGTACCAACAGTAAATGAAAAAATAGAATCACAGTTATTAAAATCAGTAATTGTTAATGTATAATTACCAGCTAGGATATTTGATATGGATGAACTTAATCCGCCATTCGACCACAAGTAGGAATAAGGAGATGTTCCACCAGAAGCAACAATATTAATAGCACCATTTGCTTGTCCACATTTCGCTTTTGTGATAGTAGATGAAATGGCAATTTTTAAAGGTTGATCAACAAAGACAGAGAGTGAATCAGAGCAGCCATTATTATCTGTAACAGAAACAGTGTAATTACCAGAGATTAAATTGCTGATATCTTGCGTAACAGCAGTTGTAGACCAGGAATAAGTATACGGTTGTATTCCACCAGAAACATCAATATCTATTGCACCATTATTTCCGCCATTACAACTAACATCCGTTTGGCTGATGATTGAAATTACGGGTCCGTTAGCTTGTGTAACATTTACTGTTTTAATTTTAGTACAACCACGCAAATCTGTAATTGTCACTCTGTATTGTCCAGCAAAAAGATTATTTATTGCTGATGTTGTTGCTGAATTGCTCCATAAATAAGTATAAGGAGGAGTTCCTCCTGAAACATTCACTTGAGTACTTCCTAATGCTAATCCACAAAATGTTTGCGTAGTAGTAAATGACCCTGAAATTATAGAAGGTTGTGAAATATTTACTGTTCTAGTCGCAGTACAACTATTAGCATCAGTAACTACAACAGAATAAGTTCCCGAAATTAAATTTGAAATATCTTCAATTGTATCAGTGTTAGACCATAAAAAACTAAATGGCGCAGTACCTGAATTTACCGTTATATTAATTGCACCATTACTTCCTAAAAAACAAGATACATTTTGTGTACTTGCTAAACTAATACTTGGGCCAGGAATATTTATCAAACTAAATACGGATGATTTTGTACACCCATTTACATCCGTTGCTGTTACTGTATAATTTCCAGCTGATCGATTCGAAATTGATGGCCCTGATGTTCCTGTTGACCATAGATAAGTATATCCAGGATTTCCTCCATTTGCAGCGGCATTAATATTTCCATTTGCATTTCCACAAGTTGGTTGTGTTGCTGAAAAAACGATACTAAGAGCCGAAGGTTGAAGAACAGAATCAGTAGCAGTTGTAGTGCAATTGTTGGCATCTGTTACTATAACAGTATAAGTATTCGCAACAACACCATTAATATTTTTTGTTGTAGCATTATTGCTCCACAAATAAGTTAACGGAAAAGCTCCTCCTGAAGTTGTTATCGTAATTGAACCTGTACTACCGTTAAAACATAATACTGGAGTTGTGGTAATTGCACTTATAACTGGTGCAGCTTGGTTAGAAATTGTTTTTGTACCAATTACAGTACATGAATTAAAATCGGTGATTGTTACAGTATATGTTCCTGCTAATTGAGATGTTATTTGTTGCGTGGTTGCATTATTATTCCATAAGTAAGTATATGGTGTTGTTCCACCAGATGCATTTGCGTTAATAGATCCATTGTTTGAACCACAACTACTATTTATACTAGTAAAACTTACTGCTAAAGTTGCAGGTTGAGTAATAGGATACGAGGCTGTTGCTTTGCATCCATTTTGATCGGTAACAGTTACAGTATAAGTTCCTGAAGCAAGTGCAGATAAATCTTCAATAAGAATTCCATTTGACCATTGATACGAATAAGAACTAACACCTCCACTAACAGTAATATTTATACTTCCATTATTTGCTGAATGGCAACTTACATTTGTAACAACAGAAGCTATGCTAAGCGCTAACGGTTGTGTAACATTATATGTTTTTACAACTGAACAATTTAAAACATCAGTAATAGTTACGGAAAAAGTGCCTGCTGAAACAGATGAGATATCTTGTGTTGTTGCAGCATTGCTCCATAAGTAAGTATACGCCCCCGTACCACCTGATGGTGTAATATTTATTACTCCTGTTGGAACTCCATTACATGCTAAATTAGTGATTATTGCTGTTGCATTAATGACTACAGGTTGCGTTATTGTATAATTTGCAGAAGTAGTACAAAGATTAGCGTCTGTAACTGAAACAGTAAATGTACCTATAGAAAGACCTATTAAATCTTGTGATACACTACTATTGCTCCACAAATAAGTTAACGTTCCAACTCCTCCAGTTACAGAAATATCTATCGCACCATTTGATCCTCCGTTACAAGAAACATTTGTAACAAGAGCACTCGAAATAACAGGTGCATTTGCTGATGTAACTTGAATAGATTTTGAAATAGTACAACCATTAAAATCTGTTACAGTGACAGTATAATTGGCAGGAGATAATCCATTTACAGTTGAAGTTGTAGCACTTGTATTCCATAAATATGTATATGGACTTGTTCCTCCTGATGGTGTTGCTGTTACGGAACCATTTACACTTCCACAAGTTGCTTGGGTTGTGCTTAATGTTAAAGCTAAAATTGTAGGTTGTGTAATTGTATACGAAGCATTAGCAGTACAACTATTTGCATCACTAACAGTAACACTATATGCACCTGCAATCTTCCCAGAAATATCCTGAGTAATGGCTCCCGAACTCCATAAATAACTATATGGAATTGTTCCTCCAAAAACGGTAATATCAACAGCTCCATTTGTACCACCAAAACAGGATACGTTGGTGTTTGAATTCGTAAATGTTATTGCCAGAGGTTGAGTAACGGTAATTGATTTGGTAGAAGAACATAGGTTGTTGTCCGTCACTGTTACGGTAAATATACCTGAAGCGAGCCCAGTTAAATCTTGCGTGATAGCTCCGTTACTCCACGAATAAGTATATAAGGGTTGACCACCAGAAATAGTTATATCAATTGCTCCATTATTGCCGTTATGGCATGACACATTCGTAATTGTTGTAACAGTAATAATTGGAGAACCACTATTACCAACTGTGGCTGACGAAATTGCTGTGCATCCAAATAAATCGGAAACGGTAACGGTATATGTCGCAGCTGCAAGACCACTTATTACGGGCGATACAGATCCAGTATTCCATAAATATGAATAAGGTAATGTGCCTCCTGAAACTATAGCAGAGGCAGATCCGTTTGCTGCATTACAAGTTCCATTTACTGGAATAATATTAATATTAATTGTTGATGGTTGTGAAACAGTTGCAGATATTTTAGCTGTACACGAATTTGCATCCGTAACTGTGACTGTATATGTATTTGCAGCAACGCCATTCAAATCTTGAGTTAGTGCACCATTACTCCATAAGTAAGTATACGATGGACTACCTCCTGAAACTGTTAAGTTTACCGCTCCCGTTTGTGCTCCAGCACATCCCGCATTTGTTACTGTGGTCGATAAATTTAATGAAGTAGGTTGTGTGATGGTTGCTGATGTTGTTGCAGTACATGAATTCGCATCTGTAACTGTGACCGTATATGTGGCAGCAGTTCTTCCTGATAAATCTTGTGTGATTGCTCCATTACTCCAAGCATAGGAATAATTTGTTGTACCTCCAGTAACTGTTAAATCAATTGCACCTGTTGATGCACCGTTGCATAAAATATTTGTTACTGTGGTCGATAAATTTAAAGCAGTAGGTTGTGTGATGGTTGCTGATGTTGTTGCAGTACATGAATTTGCATCTGTAACTGTTACCGTGTATGTGGCAGCAGTTCTTCCAGATAAATCTTGTGTGATTGCTCCATTACTCCAAGCATACGAATAATTTGTTGTGCCTCCACTAACTGTTAAATCAATTGCGCCTGTTGATGCACCGTTACATAAAACATTTGTTACTGTGGTCGATAAATTTAATGAAGTAGGTTGTGTGATGGTTGCTGATGTTGTTGGAGTACATGAATTTGCATCTGTAACTGTAACGGTATAAGTAGCAGCATTTCTTCCAGATAAATCTTGTGTGATTGCACCATTACTCCAAGCATACGAATAATTTGTTGTGCCTCCAGTAACTGTTAAATCAATTGCGCCAGTTGATGCACCGTTGCATAAAACATTTGTTACTGTGGTCGATAAATTTAATGCA
>JAYVOC010000022.1:0-2074 GCA_043758125.1 Bacteroidota bacterium
ACAAATTTTGACAGAAAAGAAATAAGGAAATTTGCTGAAGCACATTTTGATATGGCAAAACAAGCAAATTCATATATTAATTTATACAAACAATTAATATAATTGAAAATTATGGCACCAAAAATTTCTATCATCACAATCAACTTCAACAATGCAGAAGGCTTGCAACGCACCTTAGAGAGCGTAGTGAATCAACGATTTTTAGCTTATGAATTTGTGATTATTGATGGAGGTTCAACTGATGGAAGCGTTGCTATTCTTCAACAGAATACGAGTAAAATAAATTTTTGGGTAAGTGAACCTGATAAAGGAATTTACAATGCAATGAACAAAGGAATTCGTCATGCAAAAGGTGAGTACTTATTGTTTTTAAATAGTGGTGATGAATTATCTAATGAAAATAGTTTATTTAGCATTCACGAACATTTACACACAGAGGAAATAATTTATACAGATCTGATAATAAAAGATCAACAAGCAAAATACACAAAGCATTACCCCGACAAATTATCATACAGTCATTTTTTAGTTGATTCATTGCCTCATCCAGCTTCTTTCATTCGAAAAAATTTATTGGAGCAGTTTGGTTATTTTGATGAAACATTTAAAATATGTTCCGACTGGGCATTTTTTATAAATGTGATTTGCAAACACAATGTTTCCTACAAACATATTCCAACAACCATTTCTAATTTTTATTTCGATGGCATTAGCTCTTCAAGAGAAAATGCTGTTTTAATTCAAAAAGAACGCAGAGCAATTTTAGAGCGCGATTTTCCAATGTATGTAAGTGTATATGATGAGCTTCTTGCTTCGCGTTTACTGATGGAACATGTTCAAGCATCGCGATTATTAAAGCTTGCAAGGAGATTTGGTTTTTTAAAGCATCTCTTGAAATAGAACAATTATTTCATCACAAAGGAGAGAACGATTTATCCTTATGTTATTGCAATTTTATTTTTGCTAATCGTCAGATAAACACCAAAAAATATCAGCACGGCGGCAATTAGATGAATGGAATTGGGAGAATCTTTTCCTAATAGCATTGCAAATCCAGCAGCTAATAATGGTTGCAAATAAATATAAACGGAAACTGTTCCTGCACTCAATTCACGAAGCGCAAGCGTATTAAAAAGATAGGCTAGAAATGTAGTTCCTACCACAACAAATATCGTTGCCATCCAAGTAGATTGAGAGAAAGTATTCCATCCAATCTCTGAAAATTGTTTCCATCCGAAAGGTAAAACAAGAATTGCTCCTATACAAAATACCACTTGCATAATTGTTAATGGATGATACTTCTTCATCAATGGTTTTACTAAAACGATATAAATTGCAAACGACAAAGAATTGATTAGGATAAAAAGATCACCTAACAATGAACTACTTCCTGTATTTGAATATTGATGTCCGAATAAAATTAAAAGTACAGCACCACTTAATCCAAAAATAATTCCGAATACTCTTTTAGCATTAATAACTTCCGACAAAAAGAGTGCTGATAAAATTAAAACGAAGATTGGGTTTGTTACCATCATTAGTCCTGAATCAATAGGACTGGTAAGTGCTAATCCTTTAAAAAATAATAGTTGATTAATTGTTACTCCGAAAACAGCACAAAAAAACAAACGCAGCCGATCAGAAGAAGCAATTTTTTCTCGAATAAATAATTGTGTGGTAATAATAAAAAGCAATGCTGCTACCCAAACACGAATTACAATAAATCCCATTGGTTGAATAAATTTTGGCATCACTATTTTTGCAATAGAGTAATTGGCGCCGTATAAAATATTGGCTGCTAATACAGCAATATGAGCCTTAAAATTTTGACTCATGCAAATGCAGCTTTCGCACCTTCAACAGCTTTTGTGGAATTGCCAATAAAAATTTTGCCATCAACAATTATTACTGGTCGTTTGAGAAAAGTGTATTCTACTAAAATATATTTCCGATAATCTTCTTCAGTAAGTGGCTGATCGTTTAATCCGAAAACTTTAAATTTCTTGGATGCCTTACTAAATAAATTTTCATAATTCCCTGTGAGTTTTCTCATCTCTTCAAGTTGATCAGCAGT
>JAYVOC010000023.1:0-5351 GCA_043758125.1 Bacteroidota bacterium
GAGCGTGACAAAATAAAAAGATTAAAGATTTTAAATTTTGCTTTGTTAGAATTCCAAATGGGATTACTTCCTACTTCCAAAATTGAGTTAACAGATAAACTAGAAGATTATCCTTTAGCAATTACTGCGCTACCAGATTCTGTTGATTATAATAAACGTCCTGAATTTGCTTTGATACAAATGCAACATCATCTTCAAGAGTTAGATTTGAGAAGATATAAATCAAATTATTTACCATCATTAAAAGCAATCGGTAGCATAAGTGCGAATGCATCAAGAGATCATTTTACTATTTTCGATACTAATAAGCAGTGGTATCAAACTTCTCTAATTGGCTTATCATTGAATGTTCCTATTTGGGATGGCTTACAGAAAAATTCGAAAGTTCAACAATCAAAAATTGCTTTATTAGAAGTTGATAATTCTACAACACAATTAAAACAAAGTATTCAATTAGGATACATCAGTGCAAAAAGCAATTTCGACAATTACATTGCTTCCTTAGAAACTACTCGTAAAAATGTGGAGTTGGCAAAAGAAATTTCCAGACAAACAAAAATTAAATACGACAATGGAATTGGTTCTAGTTTGGAGGTGATTGATTCTGAAAGTTCTTTAAAGGAATCGAATGCTAATTACTTCAATATTTTATTCGAAACCATTCTCGCAAAAATTGATCTTGATAAATCAACAGGAAACATTACTTACTAACGATATCCCTAACCGAAAAATTACTATTAAATAAAAAATTCTATGAAACAGTTATGCTATATAGCTTTTACGTTACTAGTTTTTTCCGCTTGTTCCTCTAATGATTCAAGTGATAAAAAAACACAGTTAGAAAAACTTAAAAAACAAGAAACAGAAATTCATGATAAGGTATTAAAAATGGAAGCTGAGCTTGGCAATTCAGCGGACAGCAGTAGTCGCCAGATTATTGATGTGGCAATTACAAATGTTGCAAGCCAAAATTTTAGTCACCAAATTGATGTGCAAGCAAAAGTTGATGGTGATGAAAATGTTAGTGTTAGTCCTGAGACTATGGGAACCGTTACTCGCATCAATGTAAAAGCTGGTGATAAGGTAAGTAAGGGAACTGTTCTTGCTGAATTAGATAATCTTACTTATCAGCGTGGTTTAGATGAATTGCAGAATTCGCGTGATTTTTTAAATACACTTTACACGAAACAAAAAGCTTTGTGGGATCAAAAGATAGGTACGGAGATACAATATTTAACTGCCAAAAATAATCTTGAAGCAATTGATCGCAAAATTGCAACAACTCGTCAGCAATTAGATATGACAAAAATTAAATCACCAATAAGTGGAACTGTAGATGCGATGGATTTAAAAATAGGTCAAGCAGTTTCACCTGGATCACAAGGTGTACGTGTTGTTAATTTTTCCAAATTAAAAGTGAAAGGTGAAGTTGCAGAGGCATATATCAGCAAGGTAAAAAAAGGTGATATCGTTGAAATAAATTTTCCAGATTTAAATAAATCAATTTCAAGCAAACTAACTTATGCAGGAAAAGTTATCGACCCATTAAATCGTACTTTCAATGTTGAAGTGGAAGTTAATCCAAATGAAGTTGATTTACATCCTAACATGATTGCTATTCTTCGCATTGCAGATTACCGCGCTGAAAACTCATTAGTATTACCAATAAGCGTAGTACAAACTACCGAAGATGGGAGTTATGTTTTTATTGCTGAGGGATCAAAAGATAAAGCTGTTGCTCGAAAGCGTACTGTTGTGATTGGAAAAAATTACAATGGCATAATTGAAATCAAAGAGGGTCTGAAAGTTGGTGAGCCTGTTGTTACAACGGGTTATCAAAATCTTGTTGATGGTCAACCGATCAAATTTTAGTTAGAAAACAATACCAACATTATAACAAATAAAAATCTCAGTAATGAAGGATATTTTTAAAGAATTTAAACCTAGTAGTTGGGCGATTGACAATAAAACGACAATCTATATTTTAACTGTTATCATTACCCTAGCAGGGATAATGTCCTATAATAGTTTGCCAAAAGAAAATTTTCCAGATATCACATTGCCACAAATTTTTGTAAGTGTAGTATACCCAGGAACATCACCTGCCGACATGGAAAACCTGATTGCAAAACCCATTGAAAAACAAATTAAAGGCATTTCAGGAGTAAAGAAAGTTACTAGTAATTCTGTACAAGATTTTACAAGTGTAACGGTTGAATTCAATACGGATGTTAAAGTTGCAGAAGCAAAACAACGTGTAAAAGATGCTGTTGATAAAGCACGAACAGATTTACCAACGGATTTAGATAAAGATCCGGATGTTCAAGATATTAATTTTAGTGAGATTCCAATTTTATTTGTAAATATTTCTGGAGATATTGAGTTAAATAAACTCAAGAAATATGCTGACGACATTAAAGATAAGATCGAAAGCATGAAAGAAATTTCGCGTGTTGAAATTGTTGGCGCTCTTGAAAGAGAGATTCAAATTAATGTTGACATGTACAAGATGCAGGCAGCAAAAGTTACGATGGGTGATATTGAAAATGCTGTTAAGTATGAAAACATGACCATTTCAGGAGGAACCGTTAGCAATAATGGAGTGCGTCGTGTTTTGAGTGTGAAAGGAGAGTTTAAAAAAGTAGAACAAATTAGTAATATGGTTGTTAATTCTACATCTGGATCGCCTGTTTATTTAAAAGATATTGCAGAGGTAAAAGATGCGTTTAAAGAGAAAGAAAGTTTTGCACGTTTAGAAGGAAAAAATGTTATTACATTAAATATTGTTAAGCGAACTGGTTATAACCTTATTGATGCGACAGATAAGATAAAGTCGACAATTGATAAGATGCAAAAAACTGATTTGCCTCAAAGTTTAAAAATAACATTAACAGGAGATCAAAGTGATCAAACGAAAACTACATTACATGATTTGATCAATACAATTATTATTGGATTTATTTTAGTGTTGATTATCTTAATGTTTTTCATGGGATCAACGAATGCATTCTTTGTGGCATTGTCAGTTCCGTTATCAATGTTCATTGCGTTTTTGTTTATGCCTGCCATTGGTTTTACCATGAACATGATTGTGTTGTTTGCATTCCTCCTTGCGTTGGGAATTGTTGTTGATGATGCAATTGTGGTAATCGAAAATACGCATAGGATTTTTAACAATGGGAAAGTCCCGATTAAGAAAGCAGCAAAGAATGCGGCAGGTGAAGTATTTCTTCCTGTATTAAGCGGTACACTTACTACACTCGCACCTTTTATTCCACTTGCTTTTTGGAAAGGAGTGATTGGGGAATTCATGTTCTATCTTCCGATTACTTTAATAGTAACACTCATGGCATCTTTGCTGGTAGCTTATATTATCAGCCCTGTATTTGCAGTTACATTTATGAAACCTCATAATGAAGATCATAGTGTAAAACCAATATGGACAAGAGGATTAAAAATATCAAGTATCATTTTAGCAGCAGTTGGATTAATATTCCATCTTAAGGGTTCGCATGCCATGGGGAACTTTGCTTTTTTATTGATATTATTCAATATGCTGAATCATTTTATTTTGCAAAAAGTAATTTATAATTTCCAAACAAATACATGGCAACGTTTCAGAAATTGGTATGCACGAAAGCTTAAATGGTCGCTTGCACATCCTTGGACCATGATGCTAAGTACTGTTGCATTATTTATTATTTCTATTGTTGGATTAATAGCAAGAAGTCCGAATGTTACTTTTTTTCCTAGTGCTGATCCTAATTTTATTTATGCATATATTAAGCTACCAATTGGTACAGATCAAATATATACGGATTCAATTTCTAAAGTTGTTGAAGGGAGAATTCATTCCGTTTTAGGTGATAAAAATGATATGATTAAATCAGTTATCACCAACGTAGCTGTAGGAACAAATGATGCGAATGAGTTTGATCCAAGCGTTCAACCAAACAAAGCAAAAATCACTGTTGCGTTTGTAAAGTTTGGTGATCGAAATGGAAAATCAAGTGCGCAATATCTTGGTAAAATTCGTGAAGCAGTTAAAGGAATTCCTGGTACCGAAATAAGTGTTGATCAAGAAAACGGAGGGCCTCCAGTTGGTAAAGCAATCAACATAGAAGTTCGTGGTGATAATTTCGACGACATCGTAAAAACATCAGAATTATTATTACGCCATCTTGATTCATTGCAAATTCCAGGAGTAGAAAAATTGAAGAGTGATTTCGAAACCAGGAAACCCGAAATTGTATTTAACATAAATCGTGAACGTGCAAATCGTGAAGGGATAAGTACAGGACAAATTGGAATGGAAATTCGTAATGCTGTATTTGGAGTAGAAGCTTCAAAATTTCGAGATGACAATGATGAGTATCCAATTCAATTGCGCTATAATTATAATCAACGTACAAATATTGATGCGTTACGAAATCTTGTTATCACTTTCCGTGATATGAATAAGAATGGAGTGATTCGTCAAGTGCCGCTATCTGCATTTTGTGATATAAGTTACTCGAACACATACGGTGGGATTAAACGCATCAATCAAAAACGCGTAGTGATAATTAGTTCAAACGTTTTGAGTGGATTTAATCCAGCGGAAGTGGTTGCTAACGTTAAGAAAAATGCAGAGTCGTATACTAAACCAAGTGGTGTTGAAATTCTTTTAACTGGACAACAGGAAGAACAAGATGAAACAACCTCGTTCCTTGGAACTGCAATGCTTATTTCGTTAGGATTAATTTTCTTAATTCTTGTATCGCAATTTAATTCGTTAAGCAAACCATTAATCATCTTAACAGAAATTATTTTTAGTATGATTGGCGTATTCTTAGGATATGCAATTACTGGAATGACTGTTTCTACGATTATGATGGGAATTGGTATTGTTGCCTTAGCAGGAATCGTTGTACGAAATGGAATTCTTTTAGTGGAGTTCACTGATTTATTGCGTGAGCAAGGTATTGCAACTTATGAAGCAATTGTAGAAGCGGGACGTACGCGTATGACACCAGTACTCCTTACTGCTTGCGCAACGATGTTAGGATTAATTCCTCTTGCTGTTGGTCTGAATATAGATTTCGAATCATTGCTTTCAACTGGAAATCCACATCTGTATTTTGGTGGTGATAACGTTGCATTTTGGGGACCGTTATCATGGACGATGATCTTCGGATTAAGCTTTGCAACCTTCCTTACATTGATACTTGTTCCTGTAATGTATTTGGTTTCTGAAAGAACAAAAGAGCGCTTGAAAAAATTCACAAATCGTTTTAGTGAAAATGGGAAAGGTAATGCTAGTGATACTAATGAGAAGAAAGAAATAAACTTGGAGTTGTAATCTTTTTCTA
>JAYVOC010000024.1:0-8650 GCA_043758125.1 Bacteroidota bacterium
CACAACTGTTTGTTTACGCACCACTGTTTGATAGAAGTAGAAATGTTCGTTTACCACTCAAAGCCCCCTTTTTAAAAATTTCGTTTAATCTTTATGTTATACGCATACCCGACTGCTCGTTCAATGCGATACAGTTTGAGTTTAGCACACTGCCATACTCGCACTGTCGCGTGTGTTGGGTTGCAAGCTCTTTTTATTTTTTTTAGGGTTAGCAATGAGCGTTGAAAAAAAATAAAATGTGCTTGCAAATGTGTTGGCATTTTGATTACTAACTTTTAGGTTTTCTGTTTATTCTGTACAGTAATTTTATACCAACATTAATCGTGACATTTCTAAAATCAATTTCGTTGTACTTGCCAACACTTTTATAATTATTTGTGTTGGGGTTTCCTTCGTCAAAGCCACTGTAATTACTGTTTAGAATATTTTGCATTTTGTAATCCCCTGATAAAAATATTACTGCTCTTAACCCTGTTTTATCTTTTTTATTAAATGCCTCGTAAGCAAGAATGGAACTAAGAGTTGAATACATAGAAACCATTTGCCCGTTGTCCTTTACAGTATAAAGCAAAGTTTTATCATTAAATAATTTTCTTTCGCATGACATAGGGAAATTAACAGAACCACCTAATGCAAGCCAAAAATGTTTTCGAGAATCTTTTGCACCTATGCGGAACTTTAAATAAACTGGCACTGCAAAGTATGTAACATCAAAACTGTCAATAAGCGCCTGATTGTTTTGTATTCCAAAGGAAAGGATACTGTAATTACATTCCATATAAATTCCTGTAATAGAATTTGGAGAATAAATGTCCATTCCTAAACCAATGCTTCCACCGCCACCGCCAATTGTTTTATAACCGTCTGGTTTTTCCCCTATGAAAGCACTTGGGAAATTTAGTTGAAGGTTGAGAGTTGGTGATACACTCATGTTTCGGAAACTAATAAATTTTGGAGAGAATGAAACATCTTGACTTCTACTCTGCTGAAATGTCAAGATGAGAAATAGTAATAAAGGAAGTTTAAGTTTCATAGTTGGGTTTTTAATAATCGGTTTTGCTTTTACCATTTAAAATTCTTTCCCACATAAATTCAGCGTTACCATTTCCAAGATTTTTTCCCTTTAAACAATACTCCTTTGCCAAATGGTATGCTTGCCGTTTTGAGTAGTGAATCTTTTGGCGAATATTTTTTTCGTTTCCGTCAAGCATCATCGCCATGAAATAATAATTCTGTCCGCTTAATAAATTTGATGCTTCGTAATAAGATAAAATCTTAAATGCTTCTACAAGATTATTTTTTTTCTCGGCTATGTAAACAGCATGGTTAATTTGAGTTTGAGCATACTTGTGGTCGGCTATGCTGCTTTTATGAATCATGTCATTGATTAATGAGATTTCGGATTTATCGTATTTCAAAGCACTATTAAAATTCTCAACTGCTTTTGAATAAAATCTTTTTTTATAATTTTCATTCCCTAAATTTTTATAGAAGTTATAATTCTCAATTCGTATTCCTTCGTCACATTCTTTTATTTTATTCAGTGTATAACTTTTATGTTCAGAATATTCACTGGAAATTTTTACAAATATTTCTCTTGCCTTATTAAATTTTTTCTCTGTCAAGTTCTTTTCGGCTGATGATTTATAAGATTCAAAATTTAAAATATTATTGCAGAGATTAATTTGGCTTAATACTCTGCTGTCATTCGCTTTATAAATAAGTGCTTTTTCATATAGGTTTTTGGCAGAAACATAATCTCTCTTAGAATAATAGGAATCTCCAAATTTTGAATATTCTCCGAACAAAGCAATTTGTTCATCTTGTTTTTGGTCAAGAATACAAGAATTGTCTTTCTCTTTGTATGGGCGAAAAACAATCATATTTATTTTGTATGCCGGTTGTGAAATGTCAATGCCAATTAACAGATTTACTTTTCTTGTTTTAGAATCAATGCTTAATTGCTTCTCTCCAATATACTCTAATGTTTTGTCAACTGAAACATAAGCAAATTCTTTATTGTCAATTTTTGCGGTGCATGTAAAATAATAATCATTCTTAAAATCAACTTGAATTTTATTTTCGTATTTATCTTCAATTGTCGTTAAGTAATCATAAAACCTAAGATTCGCTTGGTCGTCAGCAGTAAATAAATCCGATGCAAAATCAATTCCTGTTCGGACATTAACATCAAAAATATCTAATAGCTGGGAACGATAATCGTTCGCTGATTTGTCAGGTGGAAGGTCGCTGTAAACCTCCATTAAGGTAAAATATTTTTGAGCAAGCTGCTTGACTTTCTCCTTATCAAATGGGGTTGCATTGATGTTGTTAACGCAAATAAAAAGAAAAACAAACAGAATGTTTTTTTTGCGCTTCATGAATGTTCATGGAATTATTTAACAGAATTGGTTTCAACAACGCTAATGTCTCCTAACATTACAATCCATCTTTCACCTTCGATTGTAAGAATTTGTTTTGCAACAATCTTTACCTTTTTTGTTGTGCAGTCGCCATAAGCTGAACAGTCTCTTGTGAACTTCCTGGTTTCAACATCTCCACCATTAAGAGAAATAGAATTTGAAGCACAAAAACATTGCTTAATAGTAATGCTGCCTTCATAAAAAATATTTCCCTTGTCGTCCCTCTTTTCTTTTAACATTTCTGTTCCAACAAATCCCGCTTTAAAGGTTAACGTTATTATTTTATACTTCTTAGTAAGTTTTGCAAGACTGTTTAAATACTTTAAAATCGGATGCTTGTTTACGATTACACCTTTCTCTGACTTACTTGAAACTTCAATCGTTGCTTTTGGTTCAAACATTGCATAAGCAGTACTGATAAAAATCTGTTTAGCTGTATCTCTGCCCATCGCAATGTCTGCAACCAATTTTTCAAAGGCAATAACATTTTTCTCTGCATTCATTTGCAATCTCTGTAAATCTTCGGCAGTAAATTTTTTCTGTCCAAATGCGAAGCAGGAAACGAATAATAAAAGAATGACGCTGGTGTATTTTTTCACTTTGTTAACTAATTATTGAATTTACTGCCATTGTATATTTCACAAACCTTCAATCCTGAAATCTTTTGAGTTTCCTTATCTCGTTCTACACTTAGAATTTTAATATCAATAATGGATGGAAAACCAACTAAGTGTTCGGTTAAATATTTCACTCCATTTTTAGGAGACCAGTATTCAGGGTTCTTATCGTTTACATCCATGTAATTATCCACATAGCACTCCTGATAAAAATGCTCTTTCCAAATTTTCACTGCAAGTTCTTGTCTTTCCTCCGTGCTTTTCTTGGTGTCAATAATTTTTAGAAGTTCTTGCCGCAGCCATTCATAGTCAGGTAAAGTAGAATAATTCCCGTCACCAATTGATATGGTATCTCTTTCAGAAATTTCATCAGTAATTTTGTAAAGCACAATAAATTGTTTTTCTATCACACTGCCATTTTCAAAAATCGTTTGCTTTATTTTTTCTAAAATAGAATCTTTCGTACTTTCATATCTCAAAAGAACATTGCTTTTATTGTACACGAAATCTTTCATGCTTTCTTGTCTTTCGGATGGCTTTGACAAATAATTATTACAACCAATCGTTTCAAGCATTTGATTGACTTCCTGTGCTTCTTGAGCATAAGGTAACTTTTGGATACTTGAACGAGAAAATTGAGGTTCAATCAACATTGAATCTTTTGAGTTCAAGTCTAATCGGTGAACAGTAATTTTCGGAATAAACCCTAACTTTTTACTCTCACTAATTTCAAACGGTGCGAGCATAGATTTTAACTCGCTTGGCAATTCTCCATTACATAATGGTTTATTTGCATATAAATCAATTTTAATGTAATGAGTTTCTTTAGTCCGAAAATAATCGCAACTTGAAAATAAAATTATGAATAAAGTAATTGAGGGAATTAGTTTTCTTTTGACCATGAAGCTTTATTATTTAATGTATCAATATGAATTTTTGGTAATTTTTCAAACTGTGTTTTTAAACATTCGATTGTAACCAAATCTTTTGCAATATTTTCTTTTTGCTTGTCTCTCATTTTTTCAATTTCTTCGTCCAGAATTATGCTGCGGTATCTTAAGTCAATAGATTCGTTGATTGCTCCACTGTTATCTTTTTGTCTATTCAAAATAATGTTTTTATCAATGGATTTATCTTCGACTTTCATAGAAGCATCAACGAATGTGTGAGGAGTGTAGGCATCTTCATTGAATTTATCATGATGTTTTACCCTTCGTTTGTAATCTCCATCATCATCACCACTTTCTGTTAATCTTCTATTGTAGTCATTGACTAAATTTTTTCTAAACTTATCCTCTGCTTTTTTATATCCCGTAAATCTTATGTGAGCCCAAGCTATAAAAGCATACCCAAATGCAATTGCCACATAAATTAATGGGCTTATGATAATAAACCAGATGAAAAAAAATGTTTTAAAAGCAGCAATTAAGTAAAGAACAATTTTAACCATTGTATTTTTTCTATTGTGTCTTTTATCATCTCTAAATCTTTTAAGTTTATCAACCTCATCCACTGTTACATCTGATAATAGCTCTTTGCTTTTTCTAATTATCAACAATCTTCCTTCGATATATTTAAAATATCCTTGATTTCTATTCAGGTATTTTGCAAGTTCCACATCAAGTAAAAAACCAATTGTTACTCCGATAATAGCAATAATAAAAGGTGTCAAACCAAAAATGAATGCACCAAAAATAATTGGAACTCCACCAATTACTTCTAATGCTAATGCTGTCCAATACATTTTCCAGTCAAAAGGGTAATCATCTGTACGAAAAACACCAGGGTGTTTCTCGTCAGTTGTTGTCAAACCAATAGAATACTTTCGAGTAGAAAGCCATGATTGTACGGAAGGTTTATCCGGCATTAATTCATGCTTCGATAATAAATCATAAGCGACTTTAAATGTTGACATAATTCATTTAGTTTAAGAGTAAGTAAAAAAGTAGTTCGACTTAACCGCAATAATACAAAACTTGTTTTGATTGATGCGATTGTCGGTTTTTTTTTGTTTCTGGTGTTTGATTAGGATTGAATGTTTATTTATTGTTGGTGCGGGAGGGCAAAAGCAAATGTGAAGCAACTTGCGTTGGCTTGTGAGTAGTGTTGCTTCTCTTTTGCTTTTGCGAAGGATAGCAAACACGGCTTGTCCGAAAATTATAACACTGCTCATTTCTTGCACACTGTTTGAAGTTCCGATGCTGCCCACGGGTTGCGTATAACATCTTATTTGCGCATAACCATTGCGTGTTTCCACAATACTGTTGTTGGCTTTGCGAAGCTGGTTTCGTTTTCAAATATAATCCTTTTTGTCTTGATCTGGTAATGTGGTTAAATCCTTAATTTCTGGTAATGTATCAAACGGACTAACAATCCGATTGAAGTTCGTAGAACTAATATGTGTGTAAATCTCCGTAATTCGTCAGCCCGAAGTTCGCACAACTGTTTATTAGAAGTTCGTTATCGTATCGAGTCATGTTCGCGCTTTGTGAGTTTCTAATCGAAAGATTGCAAGAGTTGAAGTAGCACCAACTGATAACTTTGAATGTCTTGAAGTTAGTCCTTTGAATGTTGCTCTTTTTCCTTGTCCACTTCCATATTGATTTCTTAATTCACAGTTGCATGTACGAATAATTGCCATAAACAAAAAAAGGCTGCTTCTATTCGAAACAGCCTTTCAATTTTTACACAAATAAATTTATTTCAACTTAAATGTTTCTAAAAATTTAGTGGTATAATTTCCTTTGCGGAAATCTTCGTCTTGCATTAATTGTTGATGAAATGGAATTGTTGTTTTAACGCCTTCAATTACGAATTCACTTAAAGCGCGTTCCATCGTTTGAATTGCCTCTTCACGTGTTTGTGCTACTGTAATCAGTTTTGCAATCATCGAATCATAATATGGCGGAATTGTATATCCTGCATAAATATGTGAATCAACACGTACACCATGACCACCTGGTTGATGTAAGACAGTTATCTTACCTGGAGATGGTCTAAAATCATTGTAAGGATCTTCAGCATTTATTCGACACTCTATCGCATGCATTGTTGGAAAATGATTCTTTCCAGAAATAGGTACACCTGCAGCAATTTTTATTTGTTCTTTAATTAAATCGTAATTGATAACTTCTTCCGTTACGGGATGCTCTACCTGTATACGTGTATTCATCTCCATAAAGAAAAACTTACTATGCTTATCAACTAAAAATTCAATGGTGCCAACACCTTCGTAATTTGTAGCTAAAGTTGCTTTAATTGCAGCATCACCCATTTCTTCTCGTAACTTTTCAGTCATAAAGGGAGAAGGTGTTTCTTCAGCTAATTTTTGATGACGACGTTGAATTGAACAATCACGTTCACTTAAATGACACGCTTTCCCGTACTGATCACCTGCTACCTGAATTTCGATATGGCGAGGCTCTTCAATAAACTTCTCCATGTACATACCATCGTTTCCGAATGATGCAGCAGCTTCTGTTTGTGCTGTTTCTAAAGCCTTTTCAATATCCTCTTCTTTCCATACTACACGCATCCCTTTTCCACCACCGCCAGCAGTAGCTTTCATGATAATTGGATACCCTATTTTTTTTGCTGTTTTCTTAGCATCTTCCACACCGTTCAACAATCCTTCAGATCCAGGAATAGTTGGAACACCTGCTTTCTTCATTGTTTCCTTCGCGCTAGCTTTATCTCCCATCGCATCAATTTGTTCGGGAGTTGCACCAATAAATTTGATTCCATGTTCACGACAAATTGCTGAAAAACGTGAATTCTCAGAGAGGAAACCATATCCTGGATGGATAGCATCAGCATTTGTTATTTCTGCTGCAGCAATAATTCGTGGAATATTCAAATAGGAATCTCTACTTGCTGGTGGCCCAATACATACGGCTTCATCTGCAAATCGAACATGCAAACTTTCCTTATCGGCTGTTGAATATACTGCCACTGTTCGGATGTTCATTTCCTTGCATGTTCTGATAATGCGCAAGGCGATCTCTCCGCGATTGGCTATAAGAATCTTTTTAAACATAAAATCAATTTGAAGATTTGAAAATTTGCGAATTTGAAAATGAATTAGAAGAAAGCATTTTTCAAATCTTATTTTTCAAATGGTTAGGTCAGGAAGGATCTACAAGAAATAATGGCTGATCGTATTCTACAGGTGACGAATTATCTACCAGTACTTTCACGATTTTCCCCGATACTTCTGATTCAATTTCATTAAATAATTTCATCGCTTCAATGATGCAAAGTACTTTACCAGCCTTGATCTCATCACCTACATTCACAAACAATGGTTTTTCGGGTGTTGATGAGCGATAGAACGTACCTATCATTGGGCTTTTAATTGTTATAAAATTGGCTTCGTTATTTGCAGGAGCGACAGGCGTTGGTGTTACCTCAACAGGTGCTTGGTAAGCTGGAGCAGGAGCCATTGAAGCAGGTTGCGCCATCGTGATGTACTGATCAGCAGGACGTGCATTTGCATTTTTAATGGTTATCTTAATCTCTTCCGTTTCGAGGCTCACTTCGCTAACACCCGACTTCGATACAAATTTGATGAGTTCTTCAATCTCTTTCTTATTCATTTAGCAGGCGTATTTTGGTGAGTAAATATAATAAATCATACGTTTAATTTTATTTTGAACCATCATAAGCCCATTTTACCCAGATTGCTCCCCAGGTAAAACCGCCTCCGAAAGCAGCAATAATTATATTATCTCCTTTATTAAACTTACTTTCCCACTCCCATAAACAGAGTGGAATTGTTCCATTTGTTGTATTACCGTAACGATCAATATTGATAATTACTTTTTCATCAGCCAATCCCATACGGCGTGCTGTGGCATCAATAATACGCTTATTTGCTTGATGTGGCACTAACCAAGAGATATCATCAGCAACTAAATTATTTTTTGCCATGATTTCGGCACTAACATCCGCCATATTTGTAACAGCAAATTTAAATACAGGCTGTCCATCTTGAAAAACATAATGTTCTTTGTTATCTACCGTTTCATGAGATGCTGGACGAACACTTCCTCCTGCCTTTTGATGAAGATAAACTCTTCCAGAGCCATCACTTCTTAAAATAGCATCCATAATTCCGTTTCCTTCTTCATTAGGTTCTAACAAAACGGCACCACCACCATCACCAAAAATAACACAAGTAGCACGATCCGTGTAATCGATGATTGACGACATCTTATCAGCACCAACAACAATAACTTTTTTATGAGCTCCTGTTTCAATAAATTTTGAAGCAGTATTTAAGGCGTATAAAAATCCTGAACACGCTGCACTAACATCAAAACCCCACGCATTTTTTGCTCCTACCTTATCCGATATGATATTTGCCGTTGCTGGAAATTGCATATCAGGAGTTGTGGTTGCACAAATAATTAATTCGATTTCATCAGCAGTAATTCCACGTTTCTTTAACAAGCCGTTAATCGCATTTACAGCAATATCAGAAGTGCCTTGTCCTGGTTCTTTTAGAATTCTGCGCTCCTTAATACCAGTACGACTTTGAATCCATTCATCGTTAGTATCAACAAGTTTTTCCAGTTCTTTATTTGTAAGAACATACTCTGGAACCCATCC
>JAYVOC010000025.1:0-26408 GCA_043758125.1 Bacteroidota bacterium
AAATTCCACATGTTGAAGTAGCAGTAACCGAATACGTATTCGATGTAAGCGCTGTGATTGATGAAGTAGTTGCACCATTCGACCATAAAAAAGTTCCGCTTCCATTCGCAGTAAGAATCACTGAGTCACCAGAACAAAATGTAGTAGGTCCACTTGTAGCAATTACAACAGGAATACTCGAATTAATTGAAATATTTAAAGTGTCAAAAACTGTATCGTTACAATTTGTTACGATGCCAAATATTAAAGCATCATTTCCAGTATAGGTTGCATTTGTTTGATAAGTTGTATTTAAAGAAGTTGTACTTCCATAAACTCCTTGACCATTTTTCCAAAAAAATGATGAGTAATTTCCAGAAGTAATAACTGCTGAAATATTTATCAATGTTCCAGGACATACTGAAGTGTTGCTTGCAGATAACGTAGCTTGTAATGGAATAAATGGCGCTTGACATCCCGTATTTGTGTAGGTGGCATTACCTGCAAAATCAAAATTTACAGTCGCGCCATCTTGAGCAGATGAACCACCACTTTGATCAATAAGTAAATGCGAATCATAAGTAACTAAATCATTACATGCACCACCAAATGACATAAAGAAATTATGATTTGTTCCAGGGGTTGAATTGTAATTCCCAAAGTGACCTGTGTTCGAAGTACTACAAGGAAATATCATGTAAATAGTATCATTCAAATTTGCGAATGAATTTGCAGATGCACTAATATTAGGGCTCGTAGCTAAAATCACTGTACTGTTTGCTGGTAAAACGCCTCCAACTGGTTCTATGATGTAACCGCAACCTAAAATTGTCGCATTTAATGAAGCAACTGCATTTGCTGAAGCAGCATTTTTACAAATACCAGTATATGGAATGCTTGCAGTAGACCAAGTAACTACATTTAAATTCCCTACATTTAGTGGGCTAGGACCAACAAGAAACCGCACCATTTCATTTAGCCCTTCCGGAGTTCCGCAAGCATCAACTAGGATACTTTGAATGTCAAAACAGTTTGTTGTTGTCGCTTGTGCAGATAACTTATTTGTTTTCAGGCAAATGCAAATTAATGCCAATAATGGCAAGATGATTTTTCTTTTCATAGATAGTGTTTCTGTAAGGCTAGATTATCCCCCGACAATCTGTTTGTGGTTGCATATTAATATTAATACACCCTACAGCTTTTAAATGTTTCTACTACAAAAGTGAGGAATTTATTGGAGAAATAAAATTAATGAACTATAATACATTTTACTTTAGTTTATGAAAACGATACAGACGTTTTATAGAGTTAATTACAAACTAAATTTTTACTCTTATTTATTAAAATAATTCTTTTCCTTACATCATAAATAATTGATATTTTCTAGATTAAAAATTAAACCAAATCAGTCATAAAAAAAATTATGATGGAGGTTTATTGAATGAATTTTTGTTTACTTTAATTGACATTTGCATTGAAATGATGCACATTCTTACTTGTGAAATTTTGAGATTCGAAATATTTCCCATAGGTTCGTAGGAATTACTATAAGTACAATTCATACCTTCATTTAATAAATTTATTTATGAAAAAATATATTCAATTCTTTGTTCTTTTATTAACATCTACGCAACTTTTTTCACAGAAAAAAGTGGATGTTGATAGCACGAGTTTATTTAAATCAGAAACTTTTGCTGGACTTAAATTTAGATCCATAGGGCCAGCAGTAACATCAGGACGGATTTCTGATTTCGCAGTGAATCCTTCTAATAATAGTGAATATTATGTTGCGAGTGCAGCAGGTGGAGTTTGGAAAACAACGAATCATGGAGTAACTTTTTCTCCAATTTTTGATGGGCAAGGATCTTATTCTATTGGTTGTATTACGTTAGATCCAAGTAATCCAAGTGTTGTTTGGGTAGGGTCAGGCGAAAATAATAATCAACGTGCGGTATCTTATGGTGATGGCGTTTATAAAAGTGATGATGCTGGTAAATCTTGGAAAAATATGGGATTGAAATCATCAGAACATATTGCGAAAGTAATTGTGGATCCAAATGATCCAAATACAGTTTTCGTTGCAGCTTATGGTCCTGTTTGGAAAGAAGGAGGTGAACGTGGTGTTTACAAAACAACGGATGGTGGTTTATCATGGACATGTGTGAAGGCAGTAAGTGCATATACAGGATGTAATGATTTAGTGATGGATCCTCGTAACTCTAAAGTTTTATATGCAGCATTTCATCAACGTATGCGAAAAGTTTTTACATACATCGGTGGCGGTCCTGAATCAGCAATTTTTAAATCAGTTGATGGTGGCGTTACTTGGAAAAAATTAGAAGGCTGATTACCAACAGGTGAAATTGGAAGAATGGGAATTGCAATTAGTCCTGTAAATCCAGATGTGTTGTATGCAGTTATTGAATCTAAGGATGATAAAGGTGGCGTTTATCAATCGCTTGATAAAGGTGCAAGTTGGGAAAAAAGAAATCCGTTTTTTTCAGCAGGAAATTATTATCAAGAAATCGTTTGTGATCCTATCAACGTAAATAAAATTTATATCACTGATTCATATTATAAAATGAGTATCGATGGTGGAAAAACAATTACCAATATAGGTGAGATAAATAAACATATCGATAATCATTGCATTTGGATTGATCCTAAAGATGGAAATCATCTTTTAATTGGAACTGATGGTGGCGTATATGAAACTTGGGATTTTGCAAAAACATGGGACTTTAAAGATAATTTGCCAGTAACACAATTTTATAAAGTAGCTACTGATAATGCTTATCCATTTTATAATGTTCATGGAGGTACTCAAGATAATTGTAGTCTTGGTGGACCTAGTCGCACTACTTCAATGAATGGAATTGTGAATGCAGATTGGTTTGTTACTTCAACAGGCGACGGTTTTGTTACACAAGTGGATCAAAGTAATTCAGATATTATTTATGCAGAAAGTCAATACGGTGGTTTAAATCGATTCGATAAAAAAAGTGGTGAGTATTTACCAATAAAACCTGTTGAACGTGAAGGCGAAGAAACATATCGTTGGAATTGGGATGCCCCATTATTAATCAGTCAGCATAGTAATACAAGACTTTATTTTGGTGCTAATAAATTATTTAAAACCGATGATCGTGGTAACTCATGGACAGTTATTAGTCCTGATTTAACAAGACAAATTGATAGAAATAAATTAGAAATAATGGGAAGGGTTTGGTCGGTTGATGCAATTGCAAAAAATGGTAGTACGGATATTTACGGACAATTAACAAGTATTGCCGAATCAAAATTTGATGCGAACATGATTTGGGTTGGTACAGATGATGGATTAATTCAACTTACTACTGATGGTGGAAAAAACTGGACGAAATTTGATAATATTCTTGGAGCTCCCAATCAAAGTTATGTGCATCAAATAATTTCTTCCTTGCATGATAAGAATACTGCTTATGTTTGTTTTAATCATCATCGTTACGGTGATTTTAAACCCTATATTTTTAAAACTATTGATGCTGGTAAATCATGGAAAGCAATTCAATCTAATTTGCCTGAAAGAGGATCTGTATATTCAATAGCCGAAGATCATGTGGATCCCAATTTATTATTTGTTGGTACAGAATTCGGAATTTATTTTAGTAACGATGGTGGACTAAAATGGATTCAATTGAAATCTGGATTACCTACTGTTGCTGTTCGTGATATTAAAATTCAACAACGAGAAAATGATTTAGTACTTGCAACATTTGGTCGCGGATTATATATTTTGGATGACTACTCACTATTGAGAAATCTAAAGAAAGAAGATTTAAATAAACCTGCTATATTATTTCCTATTAAAGAAAGTTTAATGTTTGTTGAGAGTATGCCTTTAGGGTTAAGAGATAAAGGACATCAAGGTAGTGGTTATTTTGAATCACAAAATCCTGAAGTAGGAGCAGTGTTCACTTATTATTTGAAAGACTCCGTTAAAAAATTAAAAGACAAACGTAAAGACGCGGAAAAATTAAAAATTGATAAGAAAGAAAGTGTTTTCTATCCAAGTATTGATAGTCTTCGTTTGGAGGATAATCAAACAGATCCATATTTGTTATTTACAATTAAAGACTCTTTGGGAAAAATTATTCGTTATTTAAAATCACCAGCGAAAAGTGGATTACAACGTATTGTTTGGGATTTTAGATATCCAACTCCTGCTCCAGTAAATAATCGCCCTGTTCCCGAAGAAGATCAATTGTTTTCTGAGGAAGAATTAGGGAATAGAACTGCGCCAGGAATTTATAATGTTTCGATTTCTAAATATGAAGATGGAATACTTTCAAAGTTAACTGAACCTATTTCTTTTACTTGTAAGCAACTTGAAAATAGTAATCTTCCTCGTGACATTTCTGAGAATGATAAATTTTATCAAAAAGTTGCTGAACTAAGAAAAGCTGTAAGTGCCGCCACTGACATTGCTAACACCATGGATCAACGATTAAAAAATATTAATCTAGCACTTCAAGATATTCAAGGACCTTCAGATAAAATGCTTTTAAAAGCAAATGATATTGCAAAGAAAATGTTGGCAGTAAATATTCAATTATCGGGTGATAAAACTAAATCTAAGAGAGAAATGGAAACTGGTCCATCTATTAATGATAGAGTTTCTTTAATTCAAAGTAGTATTGTGAATTCAACTGCAATAATTCCTGCAATTTATACAGATTCTTATTTGGTTGCAGCCAAACAATTTACTAGTGCACTTGCAGATTTGAAATCGATTGATTTATTAATTGATGAATTGGAAAATGAGTTAGAAGTAAATCATGCTCCTTATACTCCTGGAAGATGGCCAGTATGGAAATAGAAATACTTATTTTTCCTTGATTGATAGAGGAAGATTTGAAAGGCTAAAATAATTGTTAACTTCGAATAACCAAAAGCTGAAATCCACATGAAAAAACAATTACTATTACTAAAAATTATTTCTTTAAATGGTCAATTAGTTTTTCAGAAAAATGATTTGCATTCTTTTGAAACCATGGTGTTGTAACAACTTATTGCTGGTGTTTATTCTGCCTCCATTGAAAATGATGGTATAATTAATTCAGTTAGGATCATTAAAGAGTATTTTAGTGCCTTAATATATTTTTCTGAATAAAAAGAATTAGCTTATTCTATAGTGGAATGTTCTAATAATTTTTTCTTAATTCCTTTCTTCATAAATTGTATTAAAATATTTTGAATGTCTTTATTGTGATTGTATCTTTTGATATAATCTTTAAAATCATTTATGTTAGTTTGCTCATCAGTTGAATCAATATAACCAAAGCCTTTGTATTGCCCTTTCTCAATAAAAACTATTGACTTTTCATTTAACGTTCTTCCATTATCAATAATAAAAAAACTTTCGTTATTAAAACTAATTTCATCAATTGCGGCAAATACGCGTTTGTTATAAATTTCTGAATCTTCTTTGTGCACACAAGCACCATTGCATTTATGAATTTGATAATTAAAGCAGGGTCCAAAAACATTGTGTAAATCACATTTACTTAAACATAAATTATTTTTTTCGACCACCTTGTAAATAATATTTTTTGCTGCAAATAAGTTGTCGGCAGTAGTAATTTGTTCAACGCCTTCTTTTAATCGTTCTATCTTTAAATTGATATAGCCACCAATGTCTAAGTATTGATAGATACCATAATAGGGAATCGAACGTGTTCTTTTTTGAGAAGTATTATAAAGTGGACGCAATTTTTTTATTTCATCTGATTCCAATAATAACGCTACTAATTCGCTCCCAGTATTTTCAAAACTGATATCCGCAATTTCATGTTGCATACGGACTGCCTTTTTACTATTTTGATTTGCAAAATGTTGAAGAATTCTCTTTTTAATATCTTTGCTTTTTCCAACATAAATGACATCACCATTTTGATTGTGAAAATAATAGATGCCTGTTACAAATGGTGGAATCTTTTTAAAATTTTCTTCGCTCAGTAAAGGAGGAAATGCAGTTTTCTTTGATTCAGTTGAAATCCACTGGGGCGTTATTGGATGCGTTGCATTTTCAAGTATCATTGAAAATAATAGTGCAGTTGCCTCCGCATCACCAAGAGCGCGATGACGGTTTTTAAGTTGAATCCCTAAACTCTTACAAAGATTTCCTAAACTATATGATGGTAGTCCTACAAAAGTACTTCTGCTCAAGCGTACTGTACATAATGTTTTTCGTTGATAAGAATATCCTAAATCTTTAAATGCAGATTTTATAAATCCGTAATCAAAGCCAACATTATGTGCAACAAAAACACAATCTTCTGTTAGTTCAATAATTTCTTTAGCTATCTCATGAAATTCTGGTGCATCCTTCACCATGTCATCGGTAATGCCAGTGTGCTGAGTAATAAAATAGGGTATGCTGCACTTTGGGTTAACAAGTGTGGAAAATTGTTTCACAACATTTTTTCCATCATGAATGATAATCGCAATCTCTGTTATCTTTCCTGTTGTGGCATTTCCACCAGTTGTCTCTATGTCAATTATTGCATACATTATAATGCAAATTAACCATTTTTTAAATTATAAATCTTAATAGGTATTATTTTTAAAAAATTGACCTTAATTTTTCTGTTGCATTCATGAAGAATAGCTTTTCTGATTATTACGATATCTTACTATTCTATAATCAAAAGATATTGTGTAGATTTGATCCTACAAAAATCAATAATTATAAAAATTTTAAGTTTCTCAATTAAAGAGAAGTTAGTATCAAAATAATAATTAATTAAACACAATAGGATGTTAGATGTCGATTATAATTTCTAAAATTATTTAAGCACTACAATTTTTTCAGTTTTACTAATGCTACCGATTTGCGCACGAACAAAATAAATTCCTTGGTTTAAGGAGGTAGTCGAATAATTGAACGTAAACAAACCATTCGCTATACCGTTATATATTTTTGAAATAACTTGCCCTTGAATATTTATTAGCTCAATTTTTACATTGCTAGAATTATTTAGAGTGCTCGAAACCTGAATTAATTGTTGAGCATTATTCATTTTAACCTCGAGGGAAGCATGTGAAGTAGCATGCTGAATACCTGTAACTGAAGGGCTAAGAATCCAATTCGTAATAGCAGTATCAAAAGGTGCGGTTGTGGATGCAAAATGTCTAACCCATTGACCAGTTTCATCAATACAAAATTTATTAAAATTCCAAGATACCGGAGCATCAGCAACTCCGTTCAAATCTTGTCGTTGAAGCCATTTATACACATCAGCAGTATCAATTGCAGTAATAGATATTTTCTGCATCATTGGAAAGGTGACACCATATTGACTGGAACAAAATGTAGCAATTGTACTATCAGCATACGGATCTTGTCCGCCGAAATCATTACATGGAAATCCAACAACTACAAAATTATTTGCACTGTAAGTTGAGTCAAGAGCCTGTAACAATCCAAATTGATAGGTGTACCCGCAAAAGGAGGCTGTGTTTACTACAAGAACTTTTTTACCATAAAACTGAGAAAGTGGTATCGTATCGCCAATAATTGAAATTACAGTAAAATCATGAAACGTTTGTTGAGCATTTCCAACAATTGAATAAACAACAAATAGGAGGGAAAGTAGAGTTTTACGCATAACTAAAACAGGTTTTATAGAGTAAATATAAAATTAAAATATGACAGATGAAGAGGTAAAAAAAAATTTTATTCCAATAGAGCGTTTCTTTTTGAATTAGACTTTCGAAACTTAGGTTCTTTAAAGATTGATTCGCCATTTTCATTCTAAAATGACATACGCAAGGATGATGAGTCTGGATTTATTGGTTGAAAAATAAATGTGCAGATTTGTATTTCCCATTTTGATAGTAATTTGATATTATCAAAATCATGGAATAAGCGATATATTCTTGGATTTTTTAATAAAACGACATCCTGGAAATTATGGTTTTTTACGGTTCAAATTTTTCCATCCATTTTGTACGATTATGAATAATATAATTTGAAATATTTTGATATGATTGTTCGTTTCGAATAATGTGTTCGTGATAATTTCGTTGCCAAACGGCACACCCAATATTCATTAAATTCAACTGTTTTGTTACCGATGATTTATATCCCCGAATAATTGTACCTATTGTATTTGATGGTCCCTGTGGGGGCGAATTGCATTCGCCCTTGTGAACATTTACAATTTTGTGCGAATGCAATTCACCATCACCTTTATTGTTGCTATCTTTTTCGTACGAATGCAATTCGCCCCTCTCCAATATCTGTATGATACCATGCATGTGATTGGGCATTATAATAAATTCGCCCAATTCAACATTGGTGCGTATTTTTGGGGTATTCAACCATTCATCATTTGCAATTTTTCCTGCATTGTTTAAAACCATTTTCCCATTTGTGATTTCGCCAAACCAAAACGCCCTATTCTGACAACCAATGGTTATAAAATACAAACCCGCCTGCGAATAATCGTATCCCTTTAACCGGATAGAACTTCGGTGGTGGATATTCGGATTTTATTTTGGTTTGCCGTTCAATGTTTGTTTTGGTTGGGATAAATGAAATTCGCCCATGAAATTTTATCGTTTCTTTTATTAAAAACATTTATTCCATGAGGGTAATTTCCCGTCTATTTCAAAATAACTATGAATTAAAATTATTTCTATATCTGGGTAAATCGTAATTAACATCTTATGGATAATAAACTAAATTAGTATTTTGTGTAATACCACTAATAACATTTTCAGTTTTGAGGCGTTGTAAAAAAAGTTTATGGCTACTGTACGTGAAAAATTCAAATATTTTTTGATATATTGTTTTGTTAACTTTAAAATATTTGCTCTGTAGACTGCATAAAAAAAGCCACTCATTTGAGTGGCTTTTGTGATCCCGCTGGTTCTACGAACTTTTGGGAATATGCTTGTAATACAAGTGATTAAAAGGTGGCTTCCCGACGTGGGTGGCGTTTAGGTGTAGTTAGAGACTTAATTTTTCGATTTCTTTTCGAACTTCGGCTAACTTATTATTTGTTTCTAAAGTTAGCTTGTCAAGTTCTGCAAGTTTCCGTTTCATTTTGTTAAGCAAAACTTTTGCTGGAGATGAGCCCGTTTTTTTGGCAGATTCATCAAGAAATTGAACCATTGGCCAGTTTTGGGATTTGCAAATTGCCTCAAAAACATCAATTGTTAGATGCTTGTTTTTGACCGATCGCTGCAAAGTGCTCTTAGAAACGCCCGTGTCTGCAGAGAGCTTTCTCCACGAAATATCCTCTGTATTGAGGTAAGATTCTAGTAAATCGTAATTCACAATTGTATGTTGATAACTGTCCCAAAAACGGGACAGTCTGGTGTCCCATATATGGTACGTTTGTAAAGTAAATATACGTAACGAAAGTAAAAATACGATGAGCAACCAAAAAAAAATCAATGAAGTTGAGCCTTTGAGCTTTTTTTCATGGTACAGAAATCAACAAAATTTCCGAATTAAAGATGTAAGAGAATCCATTATTGAAAAATGTTTACTTATTAAGGAACCAAACGGCCGTTGCTTCAAGTTTGAAAATTGGATGTTGGGAAAGGCTAATGTTCCACCGCTTGCGCAAAAACAAATTAATGAATTAGCGGAAATGGAACTTGATTTTACTATTCCAGCATCTTTAAAAGAAAATTTTAAAAACTTTAATGAGAATCAAGAAGCATGATAAAGCCCATTAGTTACCCTCGATATTATTCGAATCAAGATGAATCTCGAATGCTTTGTTTTAAAAAGCCAAACCATGTTGTAATTATTCGTTACTCTAAAGGAATTGCTGGTGCTGAATTTATGTCTGTTCAACGAGCAATTGTTCGTGATGTTTTTGAAAAAAATGCGCATAACGAATTGATAGAAATTGAAGCCAATATTTTTTATGCATGCCTCAATAATATTTTTATATCACAAGGTGAAATAACAAATTTAAATTTCTCATCATGAAAAAAGAAAAAGTTTTAATTCTTGGAATTTACCAAGGTAGTACTAATAGAATTGAGTTCGAAGCGATGGCTCAATTACTTCGACTGAATGGATTTGTTGCTTCTATTCCTCAAGATTTGTTTGAACATGTAGATGAACCAATATCCCTTCGCTATGAAGCACAACGCATTTTAACAATTGAACTTTTAAACTGTGATAGAGTAGTAACACTAAAAGATTGGGAATTAGAAAAAATTAATCTAAAGTTGATTGGTTTTGCTCATGAATTTAATATTACAGTAGATCATTTTACAAAATATTTACCTAAAACAACTGCATCACTATGACAAAAGATGAATTAATTATTGAGGTAACGAATTTTGTTACTCACAAGGAAATGATTAGTAAGAATAGTGATAAGTACAAAAAGTTGTGGTTTTTAAAATCGTTGCATACGTGTAGAGATATCTGCGAAAAAATAAGACTAGTTAATGAAGTAAAGATTTGCGAATATGTTTTAATAAATAGACATCATTTTTTAAATATTTTACCTGTAAAAACTAACCCAAGTTTTGAAACTAGTACTAAAAAAATTCATAACATTTTTTCACATTGTCAATTGATAATTCATAAATACAAAAAAATAGAAGCTGAATTTTAATAGGATATTCAGGTTCGAATCCTGACTGCTTCTCTCCCTTATCATTACAACTGTAAATTGGCTAAGCCGAGGAACGTCCTTGGTTTTTATTATCACTAATTAACTTAAAAAAATAAAGCAATGGAATTTATTTATGAAACTGACTTTCGTTCTGGTGGTGTTAGAATGTACCTCAAAACAGAAAAAAATGGTAGAATTTGTTTGATAGGTCAGAAGGATGGTTTGCTTATAGAGCAAACTCGTGATCCTATTAATGTCACTGTAGAGCCATTAGTACCACTGCTTGAAATGAGTGGTTATTTCGCAAAAGATTTTGTTAAAGCGGTTTGTGATTACGCCAGTAATAAAGGTGTGAAAACTGAAAACGAAAATCTTTTAGCTGGTAAGTTATTAGCAACTGAAAAGCACCTAGAAGATTTGAGAATTCATTTTACGAAGGTGCTTGATAAAGTTGTAGCTGCTTAATTACAATACTTAAATAACCGCCTAAATGAAATTCTCTATTCTAGTTGCATTCATTTTATTTTTTATGCAAATGTGGGTTGAAGCATTGCTTGCAGCAGCAAAGATTAACAGAAATATGTTGTTTGTTGGTTCAGACATCGATTTAACATGTGTGAAAATGGCAACCGTTAATCTCGCTTACAATTCACTTAAGGGAGAGGTTGCATGGATGAATACTCTATCATTAGAACACTTTGCTTCGTTTCACATTAATGTGGATCCCATTACTAAGTTTCCTTACCTGATAATTACTGGTAAGAATGAAAGTGTACAACTTCCAAAAATTGTTGAAGTTGCTAAGAACATGCCACCTCATCAAAAGCAACAAGTTTCAATTCAACAATCACTTTTTTAAAAATACTTTATGAACTACTATTTTATTGATCTATTCTGTGGTGCAGGTGGTGTAACATCTGGAATTGTTAAAGCAGGTGCAAAAGTTATTGCTTGCGTTAATCACGATCCACTTGCAATTCAATCTCACAAAACGAACCATCCTGATGTATTACATTTTACTGAAGATATTCGAACGCTAAACATGGATCCATTAATTCATTTAGTTAATGAATTAAGAAAAGAAGATCCTGCCTGCCAAATTGATTTATGGGCTTCGCTAGAATGCACAAATTTTAGTAAAGCAAAAGGTGGCCAGCCTCGTGATGGTGATAGCAGAACTTTGGCAGAGCATTTAGATCGCTACATAATTGCGTTAAGTCCTGATAAAATTTGGATTGAGAATGTAGTTGAATTTATGTCGTGGGGACCACTTGATGAAAATGGCAAACCAGTTAGCAAAAAGAACGGAAGTGATTACGTTAAGTGGTGTAACCACATTCAAGAATTCGGATACAGTATTGATTATAATATTTTAAACGCTGCTGACTACGGAGCATACACTTCACGCATTAGGTATTTTGCACAATTTGCAAGACCAGGAATACCTATTGTTTGGCCAATGGCTACACATGCGAAGAAACCCGGTAATAATGGAATGTTTGGCAACTTGTATAAATGGAAAGCTGTTAAGGATGTTTTAGATTTTACCGATGAAGGTGAAAGTATATTCACGCGTAAAACTTTTTTAGTAGAAAAATCGCTTGAAAGGATTTATGCCGGCCTTATAAAATATGTTGCTAATGGCGATACAAATTTTATTGCTAAATATTATTCGGGTGATCCAAATGGAAAAGTTATTTCTGTTAATTCACCTGCGAGCACGATTCGAACAAAAGATAGCCAATCATTAATTCAAACGGAATTTTTACTTAAATATAATTCAACTGATTCTAAAGGAAATCATACGCCACCTTCAATTGAAGATCCGAGCCCAACTATTGCATGTCAAGGAAGATTGGGAATAATTAGAACTGAATTTTTGACTAAGTATTACAGTAATGGTGATAATATTCAAAGCGTAGAAACACCTGTAGGAACTTTAACAACTAAGGATAGATTTACTAAAATAAAACCTTGCTGGTTAGATAAGCAGTATTCTGGTCCATACAATCACCAATCAATAGAACAACCGGCAGGAACTGTTTTAATTACAGACAAACATTCGCTGGTACAATCTGAATTACTAGAGGAGATAAAACATTTTATTGTTAATCCACAATATACAAGTGCAGGTATATCAATTGAAAAACCTTGCTTCACTTTAATAGCTAAGATGGACAAACGTCCACCAATTCTAATTACAACACTAGAAGGAAAGTTAGCAATTGAAATCTTCGAAACTGATTCCGTGATGACAATTAAGATAAAGCAATTCATGGCTGCTTATGGAATTGTGGATATTAAAATGAGAATGCTTCGCATTAAAGAACTTTTGAAAATTCAAGGATTTAATGATTCATATTTTCTTGCTGGTAACCAAAGTGATCAAAAAAGATTTATTGGTAATTCAGTTGAAGTAACAGTTGCAGCTGCACTTATAGGAGCAAATATTACTGAATATAATTATAGAATTAAAGTAGCATAAACTTAAAAACAATGAAAAAAGAACAACAATTAGTAACGAAAACGCAAGTAATATTTGATTTGGTTGACCGCATTAAAATTCTATTCGGTGCGATTCCAGAAGTAGAAGTAAAAATTATTATACCTATAGAAGAAGGTAAAGAGATTGAAATGTATAACGGAGCAAGCACTGTAAGTTTCATTCGCAAAACAAAATCAAATTTTGCGCAGGACAAAAATACATACGGTTATATGGCATAATTCTAGGTTTTTATTGACTATAATTCTATCGCAGATTGCCGATCACGGGGAATTATAACTGCAAAATAAAACACAATGAACGAAAAAGATTTAGGTAAAATGAAGTTACCCAAAGCTAATCTTGTCAGACAAAGAAGCACCCAAATGCAAAGCAAACTTTTAATTGCGATTTTGGAATCTGTGGCAAAAATTGAGGCCGAAAACAAATATAAATTTGAACAATACGAAATTGATTTTGTCCTACTGGAAATTATCCACAATCATCACGAAAATTATTTGTCTAAAAAATTTGGTTACAAAATAATTTAAAAGTCATGGACAAAAATGTAAGAAAGTAACGATTCGGCCTTTATTAAAAAAGGCTATTAATCTTTAAAATAAAAAAATGAAAATAGAATTAAAATTATTCAAAAGTTTGTACGGACGTTTTACTAATAAACAACTAATCCCATGTTTTAAGTTTTCAAAAAACGTGCAAGGTTGGTTTTTTTCTCGCAATTGGTGGATTACTTGGTTTAGATATTGTCTTTTATTTACAATTACAAAACAAAGTGATTTTAATCAAGATAGAAATATTGCACATAAAAAAAATGTCGCTAGATACATGCTGTTATCGGCTGCCATTCTTACGGAATTAATATATTAAATTTTAAATAAAAATATGAAAGCATCAGAATTAAGAATTGGAAATCTACTTGAGTTTTCAAACGGAATCCAACCTAACAAAATAATTGAGGTTAGTCGAAGATTTTTTTCATCCGCTTCAATTGAAAAAGACGATGGAGACTTTACCGTCACGCCATATTATTTAGGAATAAAAATAAACGATAAATGGTTAGTTAAATTCGGATTTACCAAAATAGAACATAGGAACATTTACGTAAAATCAATTTACAAAATTGCTGGTGTAAAATTAAAATCTTTAGCAGTTTATATTGACGGAAAAAATAATAAAGTTGGAGTTGTCGATTATTATACTGGTGTTGAAAAAGTTGATTTACTACACTTAGATTACGAATTTGTGCACCAATTACAAAACCTTTATTATGCACTTGCGGGTGTTGAAATGACGGTGTCTTAGAGTTGCAGTTAACGATATGGCTTTGTGTAGGTGTGGCAATAGAATTCCGTCATCCAGAACAAATGCCAAATTGAAAAACTAAAGTTTAAGATAACAACAAAAGCTAAATTATTAACGTCAAGATGGAACAAAAGCAATATAGTATTACTGAAGTTGAAGCTAACAGCGTCAAGCCACACTTACAAAAAAAATCATGTTATGGGCAGGTTATTCGTGTGGATGATGTAAGTCGTCCAATAAGAATAGGGGAAACTTTTTTAGTGCCTTGTATTGTTAGAACTGCTACTAATTTGATTGATTGGCGAATTGTTAATGGCGAACCAATACCAAATTCAGAATTAAAATATTTTATTACGCCTGTAATCAATCACCTACACAATGATAAAGAAAACGGTCAAACTGAAACTCATTACCACGTTGATTATAGATTTTTAAAACACGATGACAACGGGGATTTTCCAAACGTAAGAAACAAGCATAGCAAATATTATTTCTGTGAGTATTTAAGGCCACAAGAAAAATTACACGGGGATTTGAAATATTTTATAATGCCTGTTATCAATGAAAGTTTTGCAGGTATAACACCTGTCAATTTAATAAGCAAAAGCAAGTTAAAGCACAAGTGTATTCACAAAGGCAAATGTCCACACAGAGGTTATGATTTGTCGCAAGTGAAAGCTATTGATGGCAAAATAACCTGTCCATTGCACGGCTTAGAATTTAACGCTGTGAGTGGTGTAGTTTTAAATTGCCCATAACGTTGAAAATGTTGCCGTACGTTTTAATCACGGCAACACAATGTTAACTGATGTATGTTTTTAGTTAATGTAAACTTAAATGAAACGAAAAATGATTTTACCAATAATAGCAGCCTACTTGATATTTCTATGGGATTGCGAAATTAGATACTCCAACAAAAATTTTGTTTACAATATTGAATACAAAGGGCTGCTATGGGTGATTTTGGATTACTGGACAATAAGGAAATATAACTTATTGGATGAACCTATGAAGTGGCTTACTTGGAAACGGACTGCCCTATAGCAGTTAACGTTACGAGGGTTTGCGATGTTGAAATTAATTATCTAAAAATAAAATCATGAGCATTAAAAAGAAAGAATCCAATAGCGCAAAACTGCCAGTTAGTGGCAGTGCTTATCCGTCAGATTTTAAGCACGTAGAAAATGAATGGTATACAGACACTCACCACCATTGGTTAGAAAATTTTATAGATGAAGATACAGGAGAGATAATACAAATTAAACGCAGAAAACTTTTGTATATAAGAGATCCTATGCACTTTATATAAGAAAGCCTTTCCACTAACGGTTTCGGGCTTGGCGTTAGTGCCACTTTGCACGAACTTGAATTTTAGCACTAACTATCCTGCGGCATTACGCCAAACCCGTGTTATAGGATAGTTTTATTTTTTGTGGGTTGGCAATAAACAAAATTAAAAATGAGACAATTAACTCAACAACAATTAGAAAATCAAGTAAATCAATTCAACGAAACTTACAAAGTAGGTGATACAGTTGAAGTTTTAAAAAGGTCAAATGGAACTGAAACTTTCATTGACGTAATCAAACACGAAGCCACAATTATGGGTGGACACACGGCAATGACTTGGTTAAAAGATAAAGGGAGTTACGATTTGACTTTTGTGCGTGGGAAAAAATAAAATTTCCTATAACATCATAGCGTATTACAGAAGTTTTTAACCGAATTAAAAGCAGAAAGATGAATAAAGAAATGGAACAGTTGGCAGACAAGATTTGCCAAGAAGAATTAGGACAAGAACCAAGCGAAAATAACTTAGCGTTCAGAAAAACTTTAGTGCATGGGATGGTTAGATGGGAGCAGGAAACTAAGGTTAAAAATTTTTGTAATACGCCTGTTATGCGAAGTGGCTGCGTTCACAGCTACAAGGCAATTTACTTGGGAATGGGTTATGTACGGCAATGCACTAAATGCGGAGATGTTCAGCAATAGCAGCCGTTTTGCATAACGCCATAGCAGATTGCCGTTCGTTGGCGAATTAGAAGCAGAAAATTTCAAACAGTAGAATATGAATAAAAAAACGATAACTCCATTTAAACTGAAAACCGCCAATGACGGCAATGTGCTTGTTAGCGGCAGTTTTATGAGTGTAGTTGCTTTGGAACGACTAATTAAAAAGTGGAATGGGGATGCTGAAAAAATAAAGGAGCTAACAAACGCAAAAGAATCTAAACATCAGAGACAAGTGGCAAACCACTTTTTAATTCAGCTATATAAATGTATAGGTGATGCCGAAGTGGAGTTGAAAAATTGCCGCTAACGTCTTATTCACGAATCTCTATTGCGTGAATACCACTATTAAATAGTTTATAGCGAAGTAAAATTTATTTTTTTTGTTCAGTAGAATTTTCGTTTTAATTAATAATTTATATCATTTAATAAATTTATGCTTAGCCAAAATACGATCGAGTTAGTTAGATCTGCGAATATTTTTGATGTGGTTAGTAAGTACGTTACTTTGAAACGTACAGGATCAAACTTTACTGCTTGCTGCCCTTTTCATGATGAGAAAAGCCCAAGTTTTAGTGTTAGCCCTATCAAAGGTTTTTTTAAATGTTTTGGTTGTGGTAAAAGCGGTGATGGAATTGCTTTTGTAATGGAGAAGGAACGCATGCAATTTTTTGAAGCTTGTGAAAAAATTGCAACTATGCTAGGTATATTTATTGAATACCAAGATGTAGATGTTGCTGAAATTAAGAAATTGAAGGATGAAAAAGAGGAATTGTTTCAGGTACTCGATTGGGCCACTAATAAGTTTAGAGATGCGCTAAAAACGAATGATGAAGCACGCGAATATTTTTTAAATCGGCATTTTACAGAGGAAACAATTTTGGATTGGAAAATTGGATATGCACCCGAAAAGTTTCGATTCATTACTGATTTGCTTTTAGAATCCGGAAAATCAATTAATGCAATTAAAGCGGGTTTAATGGTTTCAAAAGAAAATAGAAATCACGATTTTTTTTCGGGTAGAATTATGATACCTATTGAAGATAATAACGGACGTGTAATTGGCTTTGGGGGACGTATTTTTAAAAAGGAAATTACAGGACCTAAATATTTAAATTCTTCTGAAAATTTAGTTTACAATAAAAGCAAAGTTTTATTTGGATTAAGCAGAGCTGCAAACCATATTCGAAAGCAAAATGTTTCGATATTATGTGAAGGTTATACAGATGTAATTCGATTACACGAAATTGGTTTGCCTGTAGCAGTTGCAAGTTGTGGTACTGCATTAACTGCTGATCATGTTAAATTACTAAAAAAGTATTCGACAAATATTATTCTAGCCCGAGATCCTGATAAAGCAGGACAAACAGCAATTGTTAAGGATTTAGAATTGCTTATTCCAGAAGGATTTAACACGCATGTAATTTCGTTTCCTGATGGACAAGATCCTGATGATTATTTTTTTAATAAAGCTTCATGTTTTGATTGTGATGAAGCAAATGAAAATCCTGTTAAATGGAGAGTAGATAAAATTTTTGCAGGTGAAACAATAACAGATGGAATAATTTGGAGACTTGATTTTTTTCCAAACATGATTACTCCTTTACTGCCGCGTGATGAGGTAATGCATTTGATGATGGATTTTTTACTGCTCATTAGAAATCAAAACAAACGTGATACGTACACTAAGTATGCATCGGATTTGTTTAAAATGAAATTTACAGAGCTGAAAAAAATTATTGAGCACAAAGCAAAATCGCAAGAGAAGGTTACGCATGCCGAACAAGCTAAGGAAGATGGTATGCCAGGTTGGGTGAATCCAACAAATATTTTTTCGTATGGCTTTGACCAATTAAAAGAAGCTGAGAAGGGATATAGAATCGGCATGTATTTTAAAACTGGATCAATAGAACGGTCGACCAATTTTACGATTGATCCAATGTACCATATAATGGATCAATACAATAATAGAAGAGTGGTTGAAATTTGGAATGGCAGGCAGCGAAGCATTACTGAATTACCAACTAGAGCAATGACAGCGTTAGATGCTTTTGAGAGTTGTATGATGGAGAAAGGTTCATTTTATACTGAAGATACTTTTAACAAAAAGTATTTTAAAAAAATGATTGCATGGTTATCGGACAGTTTTAAAAAGGCTTTTGAAATTAAAACGTTGGGATGGCAACCAGAAGGATTTTTTGCATTCAGTGATCAAGTGTATCACGAAGATCGATTGTTGAAGTATAACGACATGGGAGTTGTGGAGATTAATGATATTAATTATATATCGATCGGAATTAGTTCATTGCAGAAAGAATACCGACAAGAAAATAATTCGTACGAGAATGATTTGTATTTAAAATATGTACCAACAGCAGTTACTTTTGAGCAATGGAGTACTACTTTTTGCAGAGTGTACCCGAATGCTGGACCAATAGGAATTGCATTTGCACTGATTACTGTTTTTAAGGATTTGATTTCGCACATTACTAAGATTCCTCACTTGTATTGTTATGGTACTAAAGGATCTGGTAAAAGTGAATTTGCTGAAAGCTTAACGTGGTTGTTTTTTTCGGGAAAAAATGCAGATGGTAAATTGATTCAAGGTTTTAATTTGAATCCTGGTCAATCGACAGTGTTTAGTTTTTTTTCACGCCTAGAGCGTTTCCGCAATTGCCCTGCTTTGTTTAATGAGTTTGATGAAAATATGATTGAGCCTTACAAGTTCGGTGCATTTAAAGCAGCCTATGACGGTGAAGGACGTGAGGTAGGTGATGGAGAAAGTGGTAAGACGAAAAAAACCAAGATTCAGAAAGTTCAATGCACTTGTATATTGGTTGGTCAATGGTTGAGTGTTGGTGATGATGGATCTTTATTGAGTAGATCATTACCAACCCAATTTGACGGTGAACGTGTAAAGCATTTGACAGAAGAAGATAGAGCTGAACACAGAAAATTAAAAGAGTGGGAGGAAGCAGGAATTTCGGGAATTATTACTGAGCTTTTGAAGCATCGTGAATATGTTAAATCGGTTTTGAAGAATGAATTTTTTATCCAGTATAAAAAACTTACTGAAGATAGCAGAGCTCGTGGCATTACTCCTGAGAGTAGAATTTTAAAAAATTATACGATTTGCTCTGCGATTATTACTGTGTTTTCGAAGTTGGTTATACTTCCATTTACCGCAGAGTTCTTTTATAATTATTGTTTGGATCAAGTTGTACATCACAACCGGATGTTAAAGGATAACTCATCATTAAGTAACTTTTGGAAAATGGTGGAATTTATGTTTGACCAGAATATTATTGAATCAGGTTATGCTTTTGATATAGAATATAAGGATAAAGTGATGATTATAGAAGAGCGAGAAATTATTAGGCAAGATTTTTATGCCCCAATTGACATCCTTTATATGCGTTATGATTTGATCTACGCTTTGTATTCCAAATTGAGCCGCGAACGAACTGGTAAGAAAGCTCCTGATCAGGAAACGCTACTTACATATTTAAAAGATCAACCTTATTTTATTGGTTTGGTAACTAATCATTCATTCAAAGATAAACGTACCAGCTGCTATGCTATTAAGTACCTTGATTTGGATATTGGATTGGTACGGAATAATCATAATACTCCTTTAGAGCAAAATGATGTACCAATTACCGAAAAACAGCTAACATTTATAAATAATGATCCTCCTTTTTAAAAAAGGCAAAAAGTGTTCTCGCTGTTTTCGCTGTTCTCACATTACTTATATTATTAATTTTCAATATATTATATTTTATAGTTTACGAGAACAAGTGTAGAACAGCGAAAACGGCGAAAACAGCGGGAACGTGGAAACTGAAATCAGGTATTCCTGTAGAAAAAAAACAAAAAAAAATATTTTAAAATATGAAGGCTCTAAAAATTCCAAATCACAATAAAAAGCTCGATTGCGAAAGCTTCATCCATATTGGAATTCCTCCAACTGATGGATTTTCGTACAACCAACTACCAATTAAAGTAATGGTGGAGAAAAGCACCGACGAGGTTTTTGAGGCGGAATGGATTGAAAAATTAATTTATCCGGTAAACGAGGTACCAGAGTTTTTTTCGCAGCTTAGTCATAATATGAGTAGTTCACAATTAGCGGAATACTTTAAAGAACAGCAAGGTTTAAAACCTGATGCTAAGGTTTGCGTGTATTTGTATAGGAAAGTTATAAATTAGCAAAGTAAAATTTGTATTATGGAATTTAAAGAAGGAGACAATGTTAAGTATAATGACAAAGAAACTCACCTAGAAAATATATATGAAGATGGAACCTGTCGTATTAAAAATCCCGATTGGGATTGGGATGAGGAAGCTGAATGTGTTGCCAATGAAATAGATTATGATGTGCCATTTTGGATTACTGTTAATTTGGTGGAATTAAATAAAGAATAATTTTTTCATGTCCTTTTACTGATTTTTAAGTGATGGTAGATTTACAATCTAAACATTATTAACCCAAAAATTAGTAGTATGAAAAAATCATTATTGTTTCGAGCGCTCTCGCTCGTGTTGTTAGGAATGTTCCTGGTTGCTACAGGATCACAAAGCTATGGTGAACCGTGTAAGGTTTTCAAAACTGAACAGTGTTCGGTGAAAGCAGCACCTGAACATAGCATCTTTATTTTAAAGGCTCCAACGCTAGAGTCGGATCAAGTTTATGCATTTGATATTCCTGTAAGGAAGAACTTCGAATCTGTTTATCTGTATCCGATAGGAACTAGATCGGGAAATTACCGATTACTTGATGGAGCTGATTACGCATTTCCTAATCGAGTCATTTAATAGATACTAAATATTTAAAAAATCCCTGATGTAATATACTTCAGGGATTTTTTTATGTCCTTTTTGTGTGCAAGTTGGTTTTGCAATTTTACATTATTCTAAAAACATATCTCTTATCATGAAAAAATTATTTTATTTACTCTTTTTTTTAACAATAAATATGCTTGTTAATGCTCAGATACCTGGCGCAGGGAGAATATGGGAGTGCAATTCGTTACCTGACGCTGCAACGTACACGATTAGTTTTAATGCAAATGATTTTATGCATGACAAGCTCACTAAAGCAACGTATAAGCGTGTAGGAAAAGTTTGGGAGAAATCGACAATTTATTTAGAAGATGCAAAAATATCTAAAGACACTGTTGTTGTTTTGAAATCTCAAATTGACACTGTTTTTTTAGTCGCTAATGGTAGTAATTTACAATATCAATCGACAAGGTTTGTAGGATCCAATAATGAACTAAAGAAAGCGCTAGCAGATGCTGAAAATTATGGTTATCCATCAGAAATAAATTTTGCAAATAATTTTACTACTACGGATTCTTTCGCCTTACCTAAACGACCGATGATGTTAACTATTGATGGCAAAAATGCAGCTATAACTATTAATTCTCCATCAGGAACATTCTTATATAGAGATGCAGTTGACATGAGTGAATCAGAAAACATTATTGATTTTGCGCCATTCTTTCATAATCTAAATTTGTACGGAAAATCAGGAAGGGGAAATGCAATTAGAGTTTCATCGTGTTACGTTGGTGAGATTTATGATTCACATTTTTATGGTTTTAAAGATGCGATCGTAGGTCCTCGTGCTATGGGGTTAAACATTCATGATAATAGATTTTGGAACGGAACAGGATGGTACGTTACGTTAACATACAAAGGAATACCTGGAGGATCTTCATCTGGCTCGCAGCCTAACATGTCGAGCGTTCATGATAATTGTTTTCGTGTTGATTCAGGGGCATTAGGCGCTGTATTAATAGAAGGTGGATCGTTAATACCTATTACACATAATGCAATTGAAGGTGGAACTAAGAATCACAACGGAAGCGACTACGGAATACTTAATGATTATTGCGGATCGCCAAATGTAAAATCGGCAGATATTGAAATTAATCACTTAGAAGTTAAATTTAAAATTGCAGCAGTAAAAGTTATTCTTAATGATGGATTTATTCATTACACAAAAAATTATAGACAATACGGCGGAACAGAATTATTGATTGATAATGACAATGGATATCCTCAAGTAAATTATCATTATCAAGATTACATTGTTAATAATGCACAAGCAGGATTTACAACTTGGAAAGGGAGTGGTGCAACGTGGGATTTTATTGGAGTTGCTTTCCCAGTAAAAGAAACAAATGCTTCTATGTGGAGCGATGGATTGATTCCATATTATCGACAATCAAAAGGCTTCGGTGAAGGCGCAGATAAATATCCATACATACGAAGTAATCCAGCTTTACAAATAAAATAATAAATTCTGAAATGAATTAATAAGTGCATTGCGGGGTGGCGCAGAGGTTAGCGCGACGGACTCATAATCCGTGGGTCGGTGGTTCGAATCCATCCCCCGCTACGAAAGCTGCTTCTAATATCATGAAAATTACACGTTGGTTGAAGTAATTTTTTTGTTGATAAATTACTGGTAAAATTCTATTAATTATATATGTAATATATATGATTTAGTATATTTATAAACTATGCGAAAAACATCTAATGTATCAATAGAATTACCTCTGTCTAATAGAGTAAAAAAATTTCTTGTTGTTAAATACAATCATGATGGAAAATGCTATTTAAGTAATGTTCACCACATAGGCTTATTCTTACATACGTTAATTAGAACTAGGGGAGTTGGTAAACCAATTCGTTCACATGATACACACTTTCAAATTTTTATTAGTAGGCATAACGACCCAGACAAAAAATGGATTATTACTGAATCGCAAGTAAAAGTTTTTGAACGTTACGTTGATGATATACTAAAAATTGATTTCATGCAATACGTAAGTTTTAACGCCATTGGAAATAAGATACACGTAGATAAATTAATACGTTCTTACAAGGAAATATTTGAGCTTGATGAGAAGGATTGGAGTTTTGATGCAATGAAACGATATTATTATCGTAATTGCTCAACGAATGATTTAAATATTACAGAGAGAAAGTAATTATTTTGAGCGATAATGTCACTCTGTTTGTCACTAAAATATTGCTGAATTATGAATTTGTTTGGAGTTGTTTTAATTATTGTTGTTGCATTAATATTTAGATATATGGGAAGTTTATTAAATAAATCGATTCAAGAAAATAATATTGGTGGAGTAAAGTTTGCAATTTTTTTACCAATGCGATACATCACTTCAATACCATTAATGGGAGATGGATTTATTCCTGTTTGGCAAGTGGTTATTAATAATACAACAGAATGGTGGCGAATGCAATTTACACTAGATACTGCAAAGGCTAGCTATACAGAGAAAGAAGGACCAGAAGGACCATATTATGATATTGTGCTAAAAGGGCAATTACCAAAAGATTTCGACTCTAGATTTCCTCAGTGGAAAGATTTTAGAAATGAGCAATTTTGTATTGTTTATATTGACAATAATCGAAAAGCTCGAATGATTGGTTACATAGATCGTCATGGAAATAAACATGGCGCACGGTTGTTAAAAAATTCAACAACCGGTCAGCAAGGCGCTGATTTAAATTATATTGATTTAACTTTTGCAATGAAATCAATTGATCCGCCGACACCTTCATTTTATACTGAGTTAAAAATTGATGATGGGTGGCCAGCGCCAGATACTAATGGAGGAATTGGAATAATAATTATTAATCAGACAGGGTAATAAATATTTTTTTACAGAAAGCCTTAGTTAATAAACTAAGGCTTTTTTATGTCCTTTTATAATATTTGAATTACAAAGATTTTTGACAAGCTAGAAAATCTTTATGCTTGCTTTAATTTCAAATATTATAAATCAGTTGTGGGCTATTGAAGTAGATGCTGCGCGAGCGCAATCTCCTTTGATAGCTGCTTTGCTTAACGGTAATTTTGAAAATAAAGATTATAGCGCTGAACGTGAAAAAGTTCATGTTTCATTTTTTTCGGCTAATAAAATTAGCTCTGGCCCATCAAATAATAAAAGTTTTAATGAAGCACCTGCTGGAAGCATTGCGCTAATCCCACTCAAGGGTGTGATTATGAAAAATGATCAGTTCTGCGGACCAGTTGGAACTGCAACAATTGGTGCATGGCTTGATGAAGCTGTAGCAAATCCAAATATTGATGCAATTATTATTATTACCGACACGCCAGGAGGAACCGTTGATGGTACCGAGACGTTTTCGAATAAAGTAAAGCAAGCAGCAACTGTTAAACCTGTTGTTGCTTTTGTAGATACTATGGCTGCTAGCGCAGGCATGTGGTCTATTTCGGGGGCGTCGTTAATTGTATTAAGTGGCGAAACTGCTTCAGTTGGCAGCATTGGAACGATGAGTACCATTTTCGATATGAAAGAAATGCTTGCTTTGAAAGGTGTTACAGAAATTACAACATACGCACCTGACAGCACAACAAAAAATGAAGAATTTATTCAGGCATTAGAGGGTAATAAAAAACCACTGCAAGAAAAGTTAGCGCAATTAAATACTGTTTTTCAAAACTCAATTAAAACTAATCGTGGAGCTAAATTAAATTCTAAGGATAAGACGATTCTTAGTGGTTCAATGTTCATCGGAAGCTCTGCAATTGAAGCAGGGTTAGCTGATGAAATTGGCAACATGCAATACGCAATTAATCGTGCACAAGAGTTGGTTGCACAAAATAAAAATACATCAAAAAATAAGACAAACATGAAATTTCAAATTGGTAAAACAGGATCTGCAATAGCAAAATATTTCGGTAAGAATAAAGCAGCAGAAGTAGTTCAAGAAGCTGCGACGGAAATTGAAATGACAGCAGAAAATTTCACACAACTAGATGCTGAATTTGCATCATTACAAGCGAGTGTTAAAACACTTACTGATAATAACACAACTCTTACATCACAACTTGAGGCAGCTAATGCGGATGTTATTCGCTTAACTGCAGAGAATAAAAATAAAAATGCAGTAGGCCGTACAGTAGCATTAGGTAATAATGCCGCAGAAGGTGGGGAAAATAAAGAAGAACAAGTTATTGAAAAAAGCAAATTAGATGAGTGTCTCGAATTTGATATTACAAAAGCTAAGCTTCCTGCTTCATTCTACCAGTAAAATAAAGTTGTAAAATAAAATTAACACGCAAAAAAATTAACAATAAATAATGGCAAATAATCCTAATGTCGCAGCAATGGCTGCGTTCGGATCGAACTTCGCTCCAGGGCTAATTACTCAAATATTTACAAGCTGGGATAAGCTCGGTATCACAATTGTTCCGAATTGTAAAGGTCCAACGAAATTTGCAAAGCTTAGCGCTGGTGCAGGTGTGCAGCCTTATGATCCTACGTTTACGGGTGATGGTTCATTTGCATTTACGGACAGGGAAGTTAATCCAAAACTTGCGAAATATGAATTGACGATTGAGTATGCTAAGTTTTATAGCACTTGGTTAGCTTATAAATTTAATGCAGCTGCAGGTAGTACAATTTTGCCTTTTGAAAATTTTGTTTGGGATTCTATTGTTAAGAAAATTAAAATGGAATTAATAAACGGAACTGTTTACAAAGGCGATACAGCGGATGTTACCGCCAATAAAGCTATTCGTATTTGCGATGGTTTTAAAAAGATCATTCCAACACTAGGATTAACACCTGTTGTTACAGGAGCAATTGTTAAGGCTACTTCAATTGATCAATTTGATTCGATGTGGGATGCATTGTTAGAAGAACAAAAAGATGCAATGGAATGGAATTTATATTGTGCACCATCGCGCAAAGCAATGTACAATAAAAGATTTCGTGAGTTGTATAAAATTGCTCCAACTTATAATGATTTTGGACAAACTGAACTTGAATCATCAGAAGGAAAATGTAAGATTACTCCAGTATCATGGTTGGCAAATTCTAATATGCTAATTCTTGCGCCGAAGGAGAATTTAATTCTAGCTACAGATCTTGAAAGTGATATGAATACTATTCATACCATTCCAGATATATGGACTACCA
>JAYVOC010000026.1:0-7407 GCA_043758125.1 Bacteroidota bacterium
TAATACCCTTCTGCAACCATATTCATCTCCAATTGTGCCGATTTCACCGAATAGCCTTTACCAATCATGGCTCCAAAAGTTCTGTTTCTACTAAATTGAGAATATGCAGTAACCAATAAATCACCTAAGTAAGCAGAATCATTGATATCTCTTTTGATAGGATGTACTGCATCTACAAAACGTTTTATTTCACGAATACCATTTGAAATTAATACCGCTTGAAAGTTATCGCCAAAGCCTAAGCCGTTACATATTCCACTTGCAATCGCCATCACATTTTTTAATACCGCGGCATATTCAGTTCCATAGATATCATCCGAAATACTTGTTTTAATATAACGACAATTGAGTACTGATGCTAATGCAGATGCGTTGTTTGAATTAGGAGAAGCAACAGTGAGATAAGATAATTTTTCAAGAGCAACTTCTTCTGCATGGCATGGACCAGTAAGGACACCAATTTGTTCGAATGGCACATCAAAATGCGAGTGCATATATTCACCAACAATTAAATTATGCTCAGGAACAATTCCTTTTATTGCAGAAAAAACTTTTTTATTTTTAAAGATAGTAACAGGTAATGATGACAATGTATTTTTTAAAAAAGCTGCTGGAATTGCAAGCACAACACATTCGGATGAATCAATAATTTGCTCTAAATTAGTACTTGGTTTTACGATCGATAAATCAAGTGAAACGTCACTTAAATAATTTGGATTATGCTGGTAACGATTAATAAAAGTTACGGATTCTTCACTACGCAACCACCAATGAATTTCACTTACGTTGTTAGACAAAATTTTTACTATCGCTGTTGCCCAACTTCCACCACCAATTACTGCTACTGATTTAAAACTCATTCAGCGAAGATGCTAAAAATCTTTTTAACGAAGAAGAATATGTCGAAAATCACATCATATTTTTTATGAAATTTACACACTTAACAACAAATAAATTAACACCATGAATAAGTCTGATATCCCTTATGTAACAGAAGCCTTCGATAACTATATCCAAGTAGCTTACGACATTGAATTAATCGAAGGTTTGCAGAAGGCAAAGGTAGAAATTCATAGTATTCCTTTTAGTAAGCTAGAAGATCTTGGAGATAAAGCATACGCGCCTAATAAATGGACAGTAAAAGATTTGTTTCAACACATGATAGATACGGAACGAATTTTTAATTATCGCGCATTGCGTTTTGCACGGATGGATGCAACAGCACTTCCAGGATTTGAAGAAAATGATTATGCCGCTCATGCTGATGCCGCACATCGTAATATGAAAGATTTAATACAAGAATTAATTACTGTTCGCGAAACAACTATTCAATTGTTCACTTCTTTTACTGATAAAATGTTATTAGCAGAAGGAACAGCAAGTGGAAGAAAAATTACAACTCTTGCATTAGGTTACGCAATTATCGGTCATCAATTGCATCATTATAAAATTATAAATGAAAGGTATTTAACGATGTAAAATTAAGTGATTAAAATCATGTTTGATAATAAATAAATTAATCAAGTTCTTAAATAACATATTCTCTATTTTAAATTTATTGAAAATTAATTATACTAATTGTATCATTAAAAAAAGTAGAGATATCACCAATATGCAATTTTATATTCGTTAAAAAAAATTCAATTCGTACACTTAATTTAAAACATATTAAATGAACATGCTCAAAAAAATAGCCATTGGTTTATTGATAGTAATTGGCATTGCTATGGTCATTGGATTGTTTCTCCCTTCGAATGTAAATCTTGAAAAATCTGTTATTATAAAAGCAACACCTGAGGTTGTTTTTGATCAAGTAAATATTTTAAAAAATTGGGAGAAATGGTCGCCGTGGCAAAAGGCAGATACAATGATTAAAGTAACCTACAATGATATTCCTTCAGGTAAAGGAGCGTCGTATTCATGGACTAGTCCAAACAAAAATACAGGAACAGGTACATTAACAATTTCAAAAGTTGTACCCAATGAATTGATCGTAACAATACTTGATTTTAAAAATCGTGGGCTTGGTGAAAGTGGTTATAAATTTGAAAAAGTTGCAGAAGGAACAAAGGTCACTTGGTATTTTAAAAGTGATGTAGGTAATAATCCATTTGTAAAAGTAATGGTTACAGCATCTAAAGGAATGATGGGAGAAATGTTTACTCAAGGATTAAATGATATTAAAAGTATTGCTGAGAAAACGCACGCACCTATCCTCTAGCAAAACAATTTTTTATACCATTGGTGTTAAATGGAACAAAGTGAAAAAGCCCTATAGTAAGAGAACTACAGGGCTTTTTCATTTATTATAGAAAGACTTTTGTTATTTTTTTTCTTCGATTTTATTTTCGTCTTCACCTACACCTTTTGATGCATCTTTAAATTCCTTAATTCCACGACCTAACCCTTTTGCTAGTTCAGGAATTTTTTTTCCTCCAAAAAAGAGTAATAATGCTAAGATAATTAAGAGCGTTTCTGAGCCGCCCATGCCGCCTAGAATACCGAGAAGAATTGTATTGATCATGATCATTTTTTATTACGTTAGCAAATCTACGAAAAAAGCTACGACTGATAGTGAAGAAATTTGCGTGGCATTAAAGGTACGAACTATTTTTTTTGTTAATTCCTGAAAATCAGTAGTATGATTCCAATAGAAGCAACATCAAAATAGAAGTTTATCGTCTAGCAATCCAAGTTTGAGGATCCATTTTACTACTATTTTTCCAAATTTCGAGATGCAACTCACCATGATCACCGTCGCTATTCGCAGCTACTATTCCTACATGTTGTTTAGTGGTTACTTTATCTCCCGTTTTTACGGATACACTTTCAAGATTCGAGTACACTGTTAAATATTCTCCATGTCGAACGATTAAAGCTTTCCCAGCACCTGGAATACTGATAACCCCACTAACCGTCCCATCAAAAATAACCCTAGCAGAAGCATTTTTCGACGTTTGAATATCTACTCCATTATTCTTAATCATAATCCCTTTCAACTCCTTATGTGGATGTTCGCCAAAGGTGCTAACAATCGTTCCTTGATCAACGGGCCACGGTAAAATACCATGATTACCTGAAAAACTATTTGATAATTTTTGCGACTCTGGCGTTAAGTTGAAAACATTAGTACTAGTGATATTTTTCTTGCCGGAAGCAACGGCTTTTTTCCTTGCAGCTTCAATTTCTTTACGGATAACATTTTCAATAGCGCGATCTAATTTCAATTTCGCAGCTTGTTTCTCGGCTAAATCTTTGCGCAATTTTTTCTCACGTGTAGTGAGATTTTTCATCAACTTATCCTGCTCAACTTGTTCTTTTTCTAAAGTTGTTTTTTGTTGTTGCTGATTGTTGCGCAGATTCGTCTTCTCGCTTTTACGAGTTTCTAAAACAACTTTTTTATCGCTAAGTTTCGTTTGTGTTTGTCCAATTAAAATAGCTTGCTGACGACGATATTCGCTGTATTGTTGCAAATACTTTAATCGTTTATAGGCTTGATTGAAATCATCAGCTGCAAAAACAAACATCAAGCGTTGATAAACATTTCTGTTTTTATAAGCATAACGAATCATCTCAGCGTACTCGGATTTTAATCGTGCCATTTGCGATTCGAGGCCTGTAATTTCTTTTGAGGTAGATTCAATTTCCCCACCTAAAGAATTCACTTCTGAATTGATGGTGTTTATTAATGCTACACGCAACGATATTTTTTTTCGAAGAGCTGCTAACTGTTCGGCCGTAGCAGATTTATTCTGACTAACAATTTGTAATTGTTTATTAGTAAACTCGATCTCTTTCTGAAGTTTCGCTTTACGACTTTCTAAATCTTTTTTTGTTTGCGCACTTCCCATAAATGGAAGCAGCAAAAAAATCATACAATAAATAACTCGCTTAGCGAATACGCTCATAATTTGCTGGAATGGAGAATGGGAATTCTTGTGGCTCACCGGCATTTAGTTTACCATACTCAATTGTAATTTCAAAATTTTTATCTGCATTTACTTTCGTTTCTTGTTTGTAAGGAAACACTCCAGCATTCGTACCGCGAAAATCAGAATAAGTAGTTAATAATGTTTTTGAAATTTTTTGATCTTCCACTTGAACTTGCGTCACTCTAAAAGTAGAATCATTCACAAAAACATCTTGAATAACAGCCTTGTTAGGATCTTTTTCTTCGAGTGAACGACGAAGTTTTTTCTTAGTTAATGAACTTAGAATATAATATTTATCCTCAATGTAAACAGAATTAAATCTGTTTTCATTTTTCTTGTAAGCAAAGAAGTTTCCTTGTAAAATACATTGTACAATTTCAAAATTTACTTTAAGTTGTAATATTTTATTGATCGTTTCAAAACTACTTGCTTGATATTTTCCATGAATACGATCAATAAATTTTACTGAATCTGGAGTAACTAAAACACGCGCAACTTCAATTCCTAATAATGGTGAAATAGAAATCCAAATAATGCTATCTCGTTTGCATCGCATTGTAATGTTGAAAGAAGTTTCACTTTCTCCTTCTTTCATTACAACACTTGCTTTTGCTGATAAGTAGTTAGGTTTAAAAGAATTCTTCTCGAGCTTCTCAAGTAAGTCTTGTACGGAACGATCTTCCAATGGCTTTGGCGGCGACATTGTTACTGCTGTTGCAGCTCTTTTAGTGCTCTTGCATCCACTGTTTAAAAAAATAAACGGCAATACAATAACGGCAATCAAAATCCGAATATGCAAGTAACGTTTATTACTCATAGATTTTTTTATCAGCAATTTTTTTATCAAGAAATTCGCTATGATCACCTGTGAGTTTTGCTTTTTGCCAATTGCTCATTGCGTCTTCCGTATTTCCTAAACGAAATAAAACATCTCCATAATGCTCGAGGATGGTTCCGTTTTTATCACCACCGTTCACGATTGCTTTTTCTAACCATGTTTTTGCTTCAGTATATTTCCCTTGCGAATAAAGAACCCATGCATAAGTATCTTCATTGTTTGAGGAGTTGGGTGTTAAATCATTTGCCTTCTTCGCCATCTCAGCCGCCTTGTCAAGCTTATCTTTTCGAAGTGATAAATAATAGGAAAAATTATTCAACACATACGCATTGTTTGCATCAATCGTTAATGCTTTATCATAATACTTATCCGACTCTTCATACTTTTTTAAATTGTTATACGTATCACCAAGGTTGGAATAAAAATCAACTAATTGTGCATCGTTATCAACAACCATTTTACTTCCTGAAAGCAAAGTTTTTGCCGCTGCCTCATAATTCTTGTTTTGAATTTTTGCAATGCCTGTGTAGAGATAAAGTAAGCTTTGATCTGCATAAAGTGAAATAGCTTCCTCACCCTCTTTTTCCATCGATTTAAAATCACGCAGCTCTTGATCAACAGCTAATAATTGTAACCATGCTTGCAGATTTTTTTTATCAAGCGCGAGCGCAGCTCTGTATTGTGTTCTTGCCTCTTCGTAATTTTTATTTATTGCCAAGAAATCACCATAAACAGCTTGTGGATTAGCTTCAGTAGCATGAACGGTACTCATTGTTTTACTTAACGATAATGCTTGCGTTAGTAGCTCGGGGTTGCTAGTAACTATTGGAAGATAACTTGTAAGAATTCGAATCTTTGTATCACTTCCTAAATCTTTACTTCGAAAAGCTTTTTCTAATTGCTCAAACGATTCTGTTTTTTGTCCTTTGCTGCGATAATATTCTGCAAGTGATAATGCTACATTCGGATTTTCAGGATCGATAGCTTGCATTCGTTGAATCGTTTCAAATGCTTTGTCCGATAAATTATTTACTTGATACATTTCAACAAGCAAAGAATAATTATCAAGATTACCAGGCTCCGATTTAATTAGTTTTTCAAGTTCTGCAACAGCTTCATTTACTTTTCCCATCTTTAAATAAAGACGTTGCTTTTGTAAAATCAAATCACGACTTACACCAATTTTTTGTTCGGCTAAGTCGTACGTTTTTATTGCATCCTGAATTTTGTTTTGATATAAAAATGTTTCTGCTTGACTGAAATAATATTCTACATGATCAGGATGATCTTTAATTAATTTTTGATAGATAGTACTTGCATCATTGTACTTTCCTGTTTTTTCATAAGTATCCGCTAAAAGCAAAGCATACCATTCATTTTTTGGATCTAACTCATTCGCGCTTTTTGCAAAAAATAATGCATCATTGTATTTTTTATTATCGCTATAGATGGATGCCAATTCATACATCGCTGCATGATTTTTTGGATCACTACGTAAACATGTTGCGAATTCAGTTGCTGCTTTTTCTGGATTACCGATTAACTTTTCTTTTACAGCATTGAAAAAAGTATAGGTAGCATTTACACGTTGCTCTTCTAAGGCAGCAGCATTACTTTTTGAAGTAGTTCCCGACGATGATTTTACAGAAGTACTTTTTGTACTACTGCAAGCGCTCATCATTACCATCAATGCGAATCCGCAAAGAAAAAATTTACTGTTGATCATGATTCTGTTGTATAGTCGCCCATGCTTAAATCGTTGAGCTTTTGCTTGTAATGAACGTGATTTCCAACTAATGAATTATCTAAACCTGCATCTTTAATAGAAGTATGATCGCGAATGATACTATTCTTAACTACACTACCAATAATTTTTGTGTTATTGCCTACCGAAGTAAAGGGTCCTACAACTGAATTTTCGAGATGTACGTTTTCACCGATATGACAAGGAGCAATCACTACCGAATTTGTTAATGTTGCTGTTTTAGCGATATACGATTTTGGATATTTAATTTCCAGCACTCTACGATTTGTATAAACTGTTGCATCTTTATTTCCGCAATCGAGCCATTCATCAACACGACCAGCTTTTAAACGCAGACCTTTTGCTTTCATGTTTTCTAACGCATTGGTAAGTTGATATTCACCTTTATCTTTAATGTCGTTATCGATTAAATATTGCAATTCCTTTTTCAAGTTATCGCCATCCTTAACATAATAGATTCCGATAATGGCTAAATCGCTCACAAACTCTTGTGGCTTCTCAACGAAATCGGTAATTACTTGATCTTTATCCGTTTTTACTACACCAAATTGGCGAGGATCTTCGATTTGTTTTACCCAGATAACGCCATCACATTGAGGATCCATATTGAAATCGGCACTAAATAATGTATCTGCGAAAGCGACCACCACTGGCCCCGTTAACGCTGACTCAGCACAGAGTATTGCATGGGCCGTTCCCAGAGGAGTATCTTGATAATGAATCGTTCCTTTTGCTCCCAATGATTCGGCAATTTTGATCAGATTCTTCTCTGCCTCTGCACCAAAATGTCCTACCACATAAGCGATTTCATCCACCTTTTGATTGCACATGCGGATAATGTCTTCAACAAGATGCTGAACAATTGGTTTACC
>JAYVOC010000027.1:0-16972 GCA_043758125.1 Bacteroidota bacterium
TTACATCGATGGATGCACGATCAGGGTATAACAATTCGATTAATTTGGTTCCTACTTTTGGTGAGCCGCCATCGGATCAAATGTTCACTGCTAAATTAAATACGAGTGAGTATAAACAAGAGCTAGCTACAGGACGAATTTCAGCGTGGGAGGAAGCTGATGTAACAGCGTATCTCAATAAATTAATATCGTTTGAATTGCAGCAAAAGCAACCTCCAGCTTTGTGGATGAAAAATGTATTGCACTTTGGCGGAGGTAGTGATATCTTTGAACAGGATCATCTTTCATCATTTTTAACAGTATATAAAAATATTATTGAAGACACTTTGTTTGGTGGAAAGGTTACTACATTTTTGAAGAGTTCAACATCTCCTATACAAATAAATCAAAGCCAATATTTGCAACAGTTAATAGATAGTGGTTGTAGTATGATGACATTTTTCGGTCATGCCGCAGGATCTTCCTTCGATGTTGCTACTGATATTCCAGAAAATTATCATAATAAAGATCGTTATCCTTTGATCCTTGCAAATTCTTGTTACGTAGGGAATATTCATACAAGTGCTCGACAACTTAATGAACGATTTGTGTTATCTCCTGATAAGGGTGCTATTGCATTTCTAGCTGTTCCCGATGTAGGAATTCCTGAAGTGCTTTCTGATTATTCGGAAAAATTTCATCGTGTATTGTTTCAAGAAGAATATGGTACGTCGGTGGGAGAGTGTATGAAATCAACTGTAGCACAAATCATCACTCCCGATTTTGCACGAAGAGGAGTATGTATGAACATGACGTTACATGGAGATCCCGCAATTGTATTAAATTCTTATTCTAAACCAGATTATTTTGTACAGAATTCCAATATAATTTTCGAACCTGCAAACATCACAACGGAACTGGATTCGTTTACAGTAAAAGTAGCCATCTCAAATATTGGTAAGAATACAAACCAAACTATGAATGTTTTAATAAGTAGAACATTCCCGGATCATGTTACAAAGAAAGATACCATATTTCATGTGCCATATATTTCTTATAGAGATACTGTAAGTATTAAACTTCCTGTTGATTTTAAAAATGGATCAGGAATAAATGATTTCCTTGTTACAGTGGATGTATATGATGAAGTAGATGAGATTGATAATTTTATCAATAACAATGCGCGAGCACAATTAATCATTAACTCTACTGATATAAATCCAGTTTATCCTCAAAAATATTCTATCATTCCTAATGGTACTTTATCTTTAAAAGCTACAACCGCTGACTTATTTGCTAAAGCTAAAACATATCGCTTTGAGTTGGACACCACTCCGTTTTTTAATTCGCCTAAATTACAAATTGGAACTGTTGCAAATGCGTACGGTATTGTAAGTTGGACTGCAACCTCATTACTCGATTCTAATATTGCCTATTTCTGGCGAGTTGGTAACGATTCGATCATGAATCCTGATACAAGTATTTCTAAAAAATATCAATGGCGTAATAGTTCATTCATGTACAAGCCGAATACTACAGGATGGTCTCAAGCACATTTTTACCAATTTCAAGAAAGTAATTTAACGAATGTTGTTTTAAATAATAGTAATCGTGTTTTTGATTTTATATTATCCAACTATGCACTTGATATGTCGCATATAAATAACAAACCATCATTTGATATCAATGGTGTAAATATGGATTATGGTGGTTGTTCTGGAGCACCACAACTTGCAATTGCTGTTTTGGATTCAATCGACTTTACCAATCCATGGACTAACGATACATGCATCCATTATTTTGGAAATTATAATTATTACAGTGGTTGTTCAAGTAATCCTACTGGCAATTGTCGTTCATCAAGAGCAGATAAATATTTTCTATTTGATACATCTTATCCAAGTCAAAATGATAGTTTGGTAAATATGATTACCAACGAAGTTCCTAATGGTGATTATATTTTATCATGGACTGTATTTCCTGTTAATTTCCCAGCTCTTCCTTCAAGTGTAAATAATGCATACCAACAACTGGGTGCCAGTGCATTCCCGAATCTTAGTGCTAGCGATAAATTTATGATGTTCTCTCATAAAGGTTATCCATCACAAACAATTTTTAAACAAGGTCATTATCCTGATAGCATATTAAATATTAATTATTCATTTGTTAGGAATTGGGATAAGGGGTTTATCGAATCTACTGTTGTTGGTCCTGCTAAAAAGTGGACGACCTTTCATTGGGATTATCGACATTTAGAACCAGTAAATTCACCTGATACTATTGCATTGCAAATTTTGGGTATTACACCAACAAAACAAGAAGTTGTATTGATTGATAATATTTTCACTACTGCTGATATTGATCTTTCAACTATTGATGCTAAACAATATCCTAATCTAAAGATTCGGGCTTATCTTCAAGATTCAATAAATAGAACACCAGCGCAAATTAATCGTTGGCAAGTTTATTACGAACCAGTTCCAGAGGGAGCGTTAAATACACGTTATTATTCTTTTTATAAGGATAGTATTCAAGAAGGTGATCAAGTGAAGTTAGATATGGCATTCGAAAATATTAGCAGTGTAAAAATGGATACCTTGTTAGTTGATTATTTCATGTATGATGTTAATAATATTCGTCATTCACTTGGTTCTGTTAGAATGAAACGTGATCTTCCTCCAGGAGATACTGTGATGACGCATTTATCATTTAGTTCGGCAGGTTATGCTGGATTAAATAATCTTTGGATTGAAGCGAATCCACATCAAGATCAACCAGAGCAATATCATTTTAATAATCTCGCCAATTTGCATTTTAATGTTTCAAAGGATATTACTAATCCATTATTGGATGTAACATTTGATGGTCTGCATATTTTGAATGGCGATATTGTTTCTAGTAAACCTAATATTCATATTCAATTGATGGATGAAAATAAATACATCGTATTGAACGATACCGCAGATTTCAGAGTAAGTTTAATAAATCCATCTGGTACTTCACGCGCACTAAATTTTGAACCTACTTCTGGTTCAAGTTCTGATAATACTAAATTGAAATGGTCGCCAGCAACTTTACCTAGTAATAGTTTTAAGATTGATTACAGTCCTTTTTTAACGCAAGACGGTGTATATACTTTAGATGTTCAAGCGACTGATAAATCAGGAAATTTATCAGGGCAAAACGATTATAGAATTCAATTCGAAGTAATCAATAGAAGTACAATCACTGAAGTTATTAATTATCCAAATCCATTTTCAACATCTACAAGATTTGTATTTGTTTTAACAGGATCTGAAACACCAAGTGAATTTAAAATTCAAATTATGACGGTTACTGGTAAGATTATTCGTGAGATTACAAAGGATGAATTAGGTCCGTTGCATATTGGAAGAAACTTAACAGATTATGCATGGAATGGAAAAGATGAATTCGGCGATCAATTAGCAAATGGTGTTTACTTATATCATGTAGTTACAAAAATTGATGGTAACAAAATTGAAAATCGTGATGTAGGTATTGATAAATATTTTAAACGTGGCTGGGGAAAAATGTATTTGATGCGATAAGTATTGGTATTAATTCCAAATAAAAAAAGGAGCCCTGAAGTCATTGTACTTCAGGGCTCCTTTTATCTGAATCAATTTTTGATATAATTTATATTATTTAATGACTACAAATTTTCTAATGAACGTTTCGGTTCCTAATTGAATAGTACACAAATAAATTCCGGAAGGTAAATCATCTGTTTTCAATAAGTATTGAACCTTGCCATTTTCAATGTGATTGTCATGCGATAAATGAATAACGCTGCCTTGCAAATTCGTTATAGTAATTTTTAATTCTTTCGTATAATTATTTTCAATGGTAATTGTTAGATCAGCATTTGAAGGATTCGGTGCGATTAAGATAAGAGGTTGTGATGCAACTTCATTTATTCCCACTGTACAATTTACGATAGCGGTAACTGTATCAGTAGAAAGGGCGCAGCCCTGATGATAATTTACAATTCCGAAATAAGTTCCGGCTGCAAATACTCTCAAATCAGAATTACTATTGATTAATGGATTGTTATTTTGATACCACACATAATTAGCACCAGAGATCACTGGCAATGAAAGTAAAATACTATCACCGTTGCAAAAGGTAAGGCCTTGTGTTGTTGAAATAGTAGGAGTATCAATTGCTGTAATAATTATTGTGTTTGACGTATCTATACATCCATCCAAGTTTCTTGTAACTTGTAATTGATACGAAGCTACTTTTCTGGAATAATAAAAATTGGAAGTAGCATTTGTTGGAATTGCAATTCCGTTTTTGAGCCATTTGTACGATAAGCCAATATCAACATTTGCATCTAATCTTATTTTTCCCGTAGGTCCCGGACAGATCGCCGTATCAACAGAAGTAATTTGAACAAAAGGTTTTTTTAAAATTGTTTTTACAGGAATGCGATTACTTATACATGTACCATAATCAACTGCTACATAAAATGTGGTAGTTGCATTTACAGATGTTGTATAAGTATTTCCATTGGTTTGCAATAAATTGCCTGCAACTGGAGCGTCATACCATAAATTGGTTCCTATTGAATTTACAATACATAATGGAACACCAGGTCCACACTGAATTGAATCTGTTACTGTCGGATCCGGTTTTGGATTGTTAGTTAGTATTAGTGAATCACTAATGCTACATCCTGAGTTATCAGTGACGATAAGAATTAAAGTATCAGGACCTGAAACATTTCTTGATTGACTGGTATCTCCATCTTGCCAATTATAACTGAAAGGTGAAAGTCCACCTGTTACTTGTACATTCAACGCAAAAGTATTTGGTAAACAATATCCAGTTTTAACAGCTACAATTGTGCTTCCCATCCGTTGAATAAATACTCTAGCAGTATCAATTGATTGTCCATCACTTAATGTATACGAAAGTGTATCGGTGATGTAGCAACTTGAAGAAGGGGTATATTGAATTGAACCGGCAATTACAGTTGCAGCACCATATACCGGAGGTGAAATGATGGATAACGTTAATGAACTGCCGTTTGGTGCAACATCATTCAACTGAACATCTAAAGTACTTGTTGAAAGAGTATTTAAAATAAAATAATCATCGCTAGCCGTAAGATGTTGTACATAAGCTGTGTCTTTTTTAAACAGATCTTCGAAAGTGATGAAAGGAATCTGAAGAGAGTCGGCATAATTCACTAAAGCATACGCATCATTTTGCATGGTAAGTTCCGACTCATGAAATAGATTTGAAGGTGCTGTAATTATGGAGCCAAAATCCATGATCAGTAATCCATGATTGTTTTGGATACTGTCAACATAACTTTTCATCTGAGAGATTGTAAACGGAGTGCCGCCAACGTTAGGTCCAGCACTGGCAGAAGTCGGCCTGAAAAATTTTAAGTTATAAGGATTATTGATAGGCAGTTCATTAAAACCTGAATCTTGTTTGCGGATAGAACTATAAATATTCCAATCTTTAATTTGTTTTAAAATTGAATTTGTACATGCATCCATTGGAATACTGAAACACCATCGTGCATCCAGTCCATGGTTGATGAAAGAATCTAATGCACATAACTTATAGAGATCAGTTGCACTTAAATATCTTACATCTTCATAAAAAGAACCATGACTTGTACAACTCCAGCCATGATTATGAACGAGTGTATCAATCCTGTTTAGACCAACATAAGTATATGTTAATCCTGATTTTGTTTCTGTAAGTTGCGATTTTGCGAAACCAAATGGAATATCCAGATTAGCTTTTAAATTTTTCTGCAAAAGGAATGGAACTAACAATGAATCTGCATTACTTCTGAACCGGTTAAAATGAACAATAGAAACAGGCCCTGTTGGTTCAATGGTTTTTATTTCATCAATCCATAAAGAACAGTTTACAGATGCATTCGTTGTTTCAAAAGAAATGCTTTTTACGTGTTGGAGATCATTGGAGTTGGCACTGTTTAGCGCACCAGTGGCGATAAAACTTCCCATCTGATGCCAATCGGTTTCAGGTAAAGCAAAATTGGATGGACTAACTTTCGTTGTTGGGCCTATAAAAAATCTGGTGCCACTTACACAGTTCACGTAAATTGTAATTGTGTTTGGAACATTATTTCTTCTGCAAACAGAATATAACACCATCTTGCGAAGATCAATATCCCCTGTTAATAGAAGTAACGAAACCTTTCCTGAATTCGCAGGAACATCCCACCGAATACTTGTAGCATTACTGTTATGAATTGTTAAATCTTTACTAATTGTCGTTAGTCCTGATGACTTAAACTGATCAATGTTATTGCCTCTTGACAAATAATGATAAGCAGTTGAATCCGGCTGCCATTTGTTTTGTGCATTAGCGTTAATCGAAATAAATGCTATATTGAATAACAATACAAGGTACTTCAAATATTCTTTTTTCATATAATTTTTCTTTGTTGTAAAAGTATCGCTAAGAGTAATTAAAAAAACATCCTGAAATCATCTTCATCAATGATATCAGGATGTTCATGAAGTTTCTAAATTACAAAATAATGTTGGATTTTAAATTTTGTATTTCTTCATGTAAATGAAGAAATACAAAACCACTGCTTGTTATCTAACTATTATCGATCAGAACCAAGTTTGCTAAATGGTAATGGATTTGCTGTAACGCCATCAAAATTTAATCGTCGGCTGTAAATATCACAAGCAAGATATACGGCTTCACGGAATGAGTTTTCATTAGCTATTCCTTTTCCAGCGATATCATAAGCTGTACCGTGATCGGGTGATGTTCTTACGAATGGTAATCCTGCTGTGAAGTTTACGCCAGTTTCAAATGCAAGTGTTTTAAATGGTATTAATCCTTGATCATGATACATTGCTAAAATAGCATCGAACTTTCTGTAACCTCCGGCACCAAATATTCCATCAGCAGAATAAGGACCAAAAGCTAAAATGCCTGCGTTGTAAGCTTCTTTAACAGCTGGAATAATAATTTCAAGATCTTCATTTCCAATAACACCATTATCACCAGCATGAGGATTTAATCCTAGCACAGCAATGCGTGGCTTACGAATTCCAAAATCTCGTTTCAATGAAGCATGCATCACCTTTAACTTCATCAAAATACTTTCTTTAGTAATTAATCCTGCTACTTTCGAAACAGGCACATGTCCTGTCACTAATGCAACGCGTAAATCACCAGAAACTAAAAACATTAAGTAGTCGGTAGTCTTGAATGCTGCTGCAAGATATTCAGTATGTCCGGTAAAGTTTGGATTATCAGTTTGAATGGTATGCTTATCGATAGGCGCAGTAACCATTGCATTAATATCACCGTTAGCTAAATCATTTGTTGCAGCTGCAAGTGCTTTGAAGGCGTACATTCCTGTTAACTTTGAAGCAACACCAATTTCGATTTTAATTTCTTCTTCCCAACAATTTAATAAATTTATTTTATGAGGAATCACTTCCTTTATTGATCGGATAGTATTGTAATTAAATTCGGGAATGTTTAATGCTTTACGATGAAACGATAATGTTTTTGCTGATCCATAAATGATAGGAGTACACGTTTGTAATATTCGTGTATCAGCAAAAGTTTTCAAAATTATTTCCGGACCAACACCATTAACTTCACCAATCGTAATCCCAATTTTTATTACTCCTTCTTTTTCGTTGCTCATAATAGTAAAACGTAATCTCTTAATTTATTTTAGTGTAAACTTTAAAAATTATTTCTTCGCTCTGTTTTTCAAATACTCAAATAAGAATCGTACTCCAACTCCAGTTCCGTTTTTTCCGCGATAGCTATCTGAACCTTTGTTGAATCCTGGTCCAGCAATATCAAAATGCATGTAAGGATAATCGGTAAACTGCAACAAGAATCTTCCTGCTGTTATTGCTCCAGCTGTTGGACCACCAATATTTTTTAGGTCTGCGATATCTGACTTTAATAACTCATCATATTCATCCCAAAAAGGAAATTCTGCTAAACGTTCGTAAGCCATGTTTCCTGCTTCACGTAAATCATCACGCACTTTATCATCAGCTTTTCCCATTGCAACAATTCCATAATGACCTATTGCTGTTGAAGCAGCGCCAGTGAGTGTTGCGAAATCCATTACTAATTCTGGATGATAGCGTTTAGCAAAATGCAGTGCATCTGCTAAAATTAATCTTCCTTCTGCATCGGTATTCAATACTTCTACAGTTTTGCCACTCATCATGGTGATCACATCGCCTGGTACATAAGCATTGCCATCAACACGGTTATCCGTTGCAGGAACAAGAGCAATAACATGAATGGGAAGTTTTGCTTTCGCTACAGCATATATCGCCCCAGCAACAGCAGCACCACCTGCCATATCACATTTCATATAATCCATCGAATTAGGTGTTGGCTTAAGGCTCATTCCACCCGTATCATAAACTACTCCTTTTCCAACTAAAATAATTGGCTTTTTATTAACTGGATTTTTTGGTTTCCATTCCATAACTGTGAACGTAGGAGGGTCGATACTTCCCAAATTCACTGCGAGAAGGCCACCCATCTTTAGTTTCTTGATAGCTAACTTATTTAGCACTTGAACTTTAAAGCCCGATTCTCTGCCCATTCTAATAAACTGTTTTCCTAATTCGGTAGCAGTTAAAAAGGAAAGTGGTTCATTAACAAGATCACGTGTTTGGCAGGTAGCATCAACCACAATTTGCAATAATTCAATGTCTCTATCTTTTAAAGTAGCCGATTGAATACTTATAGATTTAAGGCTATTCTCTTCCTTTTTAGCATTCGTTCTATAGCGAAGAAACTGATAACTTGTTAGTGCAATTCCTTCTGCGAAAGCAAGTACCAGATCGCCGGTTAACTGGCTGCTAATAGTCACGTTGTCACACTTTAGGGCTTGAACTCTAGCAGTTAATGCAGATCCAGCTTTTCGAGCATTCTCTAATGATTGAGGCTTTGGTTTATCAGCATCAAGAATCTGAATAAAAATCATGCGGCGATATTGGTTGATCACCACAAGTTTTCGCTCTGCCTTACGTTCTAGTTTTATAAAGGCGAGTTCTTCTTTACTGAAGAGATCGCTGGGGATTTGTTGATCCTTTTCAGCAAGGACGATCAGATGATCATCTTTACGCGGTGCTGACAAGCGTTTTATGGTGATGTGCATGATAAACTTTAACTTTGAGCGCATGAAATTAGGTAAAGCAAATATCATCTTCAAATCTAGTTCACCTTCAAAAAAAACTTTCTGTCTTTTTGAAGTGTTTAAAAGCAAAAATTAAGAGTATGATGAATAGTGAAGAATTATTAAAAAGAGCCTTAAACTTCGACTTTCTCACAGCATTAGAAGGAAAATTTTTATTTGAAAATGTCCCAACAAGTGAGTTGATGTTCGTAGGAAATGAGCTGCGAAAAAAACAAAAGCCCGATGGCAAAGTAACGTGGATCATTGATAGAAATGTAAATACTACCAATGTATGTATTGCCAATTGTAAATTTTGCAACTTTTATCGGATTCCTGGTCATGCCGAATCGTATATCACCACTATTGATCAGTACAAGCAAAAAATCGAAGAGACTTTTCGTTTTGGTGGAGAACAGTTATTGTTGCAAGGAGGACATCATCCAGATTTAGGATTGAGTTATTACACCACACTCTTCAGCGAATTAAAACGTTTATATCCTAAATTAAAATTACATTCACTCGGACCACCAGAAGTTGCACATATTGCGAAGTTGGAAGGCAAAACGCATACAGAAGTTTTAGCCGCACTTAAAGAATCAGGATTAGATTCATTGCCTGGTGCTGGCGCAGAAATATTAAACGATCGTGTTCGTAGAATGATTTCGAAAGGAAAATGTAGTGGTCGTGAATGGTTGGATGTGATGCGTGCTGCACACCAATTAGATATCACAACTTCTGCAACAATGATGTTCGGACATATTGAAACGTTGGATGAACGCTTCGAACATTTAGTAGCATTGCGTGAAGTACAAGCAGAGAAGCCCGCACATGCAAAAGGATTTTTAGCATTTATTCCCTGGCCATTTATGGATGAAGGAACATTGTTAAGAAGAGTTAAAGGAATTCGTAATGAGGTATCAGGTGATGAGTATATTCGAATGATTGCGATGAGTAGAATTATGTTACCGAATGTGGTAAATATTCAAGCATCATGGTTAACAGTTGGGAAAGCCGTTGCTCAAGTTTGTTTGCATGCTGGAGCAAATGATTTTGGCTCAATTATGATTGAAGAAAATGTTGTTTCTGCTGCAGGAGCACCGCATCGATTTACATCAAATGGAATTCAAGAAGCAATACGTGAAGCAGGTTTCGAACCACAGTTACGTACACAACAATATGAGTTTCGTGAACTACCAGAAATGTTAGAACAACAAGTGATAGCTTATTAAAATAATTTTAAAATTGATTATTGCATATTATGAATAAAAGATTTTTAGTTCTTCTCAATATTTTTACTGCTGTATTATTTTTAATAGCTAGTGGAAAAGTTTTCGCAACACATAATCGTGCAGGGGAAATTACCTTTCGTAAAATCGGTAATAATCTTTTCGAAGCAAAAATTGTTACTTATACAAAAACAAGTGTTTCTGCTGATCGTCCTAAGTTAGAATTTTGGTGGGGCGATGGTGATCGTGATACGTTGGATCGTGATACAATTATTTTTAATGTTGGTCCAGATATTCAGAGAAATGAATATACAGGAATACATACTTATCCCGGTAACGGAACTTATACGATGTATTTTTTAGATGAGAATAGAAATGGTGGAGTAGTTAATATTCCAGGATCAATAAATGTTCCTTTTTATGTTGAAACAAGAATGACAATTTCACCATATACTAATCAGAATAATTCACCGCAGTTATTGCAACCACCGATTGATGATGGTGCAGTAAATCGTTTGTTTATTCATAACCCTGATGCTTATGATCCTGATGGGGATAGTTTATCGTATGAATTAGTTCATTGTAAAGGATTTGGTGGATTACCAATTCCAAATTATTTTTATCCATCGGCAAGCACCTCTTTTACATTGAATCCTGTTACAGGTGATTTGATTTGGGATTCGCCGCAGTTAATAGGAGAATATAATGTTGCAATGCTTATTCGTGAATGGAGAAATATACCTGGAATTGGCGCTGTAAATATTGGATATGTAACACGCGATATGCAGATCAAAATTTATCCACCAGTAAATGATCCTCCCGCAATTACTGTAATAAAAGATACATGTGTTGAAGCAGGTGCTGCATTGAATCTTGTGATTACAGCGAATGATCCAAATGGTGAAACAATTACGATGACGGCATCAGGTGGTCCGTTTACTTTGAGCGCTAGTCCTGCAACTTTTACTTCAACACCAACTGCTGGAACTGCAACTGGAAACTTTGATTGGAATACCACTTGCGCTCACGTGAGAAAAAATCCGTACGCTGTAGTTTTTAAAGCAAAAGATAATAATCCAACAATTTCATTAGCTGATCTTGAACAAGTTTTTATAAAAGTAATAGGACCATCTCCTAAAAACCCAACTGTTGTTCCACAAGGAAATAGTTTAATTTTAAATTGGAACAGAAGTGCTTGCGCCGAAGCAATAGGTTACAATATTTATCGACGCGTAAGTACGTTTGGCTTTACTCCTTCGTATTGTGAAACAGGTGTTCCTGCCTATACTGGTTATGTTTTTATTGGAACTATAAATGGTTTATTAGATACAACGTTTGTAGATAATAATAACGGACAAGGATTATCGCCAGCAATAAATTATTGTTACATGGTTACTGCTTTTTATCCTGATGGTGCAGAAGGTTATGCTTCAGTTGAATTTTGTGGATTATTAAAACGTGATTTACCTGTTATCACAAATGTGGATGTAACAAATACGAATGTAACAACGGGAAGTATGTATGTTGCATGGTCGAAACCAACACAACTTGATTTCACACAAACTCCCGGACCATTTCATTATGTGATGCAACGCGCAACAAGTACTGGGAACTATACCGACATACTTTCAACATCTAATTTAGATGACACCATTCATGTAGATACTAATTTAAATACTTCCGATAATAAATACCGTTATAGAATTCAATTCTGGAATGATACTCCTGGAAATATTTTTCAAATTGGAACAACTCAAGTTGCATATTCTGTTTATTTATCTGTTGCACCTGGTGATAAAAAAAATAAATTAAGTTATGCTGTAAATGTTCCGTGGACAAATACAAAATATGTAATTTATCGTCAAACGAGTGGAGGAACTTTTGATTCAATAGATGTTACAAGTTCATTAAATTATATAGATGATTCATTGATTAATGGAACAGATTACTGTTATTATGTAAAAAGTATTGGCGCTTATAATGATACTGCATTAGTGAATCCTATCATTAATAATTCAGAAATTAAATGTTCTACGCCAATTGATAATGAGCCTCCATGTGCGTTGTTGTTTTCACAGTTTCCAAATTGTATAGGACTTACAGATTCGTTGTTGTGGAAGTTGCCCGATAGCTGTGTAAATGATGTAGCGAGTTATCAATTGTATCATTCATTCGCAGGATCAACAAGCTATACATTAGTAGCAACGATTCAAGCAGGATCGAATCTTTATGTGTACACCAATCCAATTTCTATTTCTGGTTGTTATTATATTACTGCAACAGATTCAACAGGAAATATTGGTCAGCCTTCGGCTATTTTATGTGTAGATGGTTGTCCGTTTTATGAATTACCAAATGTGTTTACACCTGATGATAACGGCATCAATGATTTGTTTCATCCATTCCCAAAATACCGTGACGTGAAAGATGTAGAAATGAAAATTTACAATCGTTGGGGAGCTTTAGTTTATGAAACCAATGATCCAGAAATTAGATGGAACGGAAAGAAAAATAATACTGGTGAAGATTTGCCAGAAAGTGCTTACTTCTATGTTTGTGTAGTAAATGAAATTTTCTTAGATGGTATTAAGCCTCGAATTTTACATGGATATATTCAATTATTTAGAGGAGAGAAAACGAAATAGTTATGAAGATCCTTGGAATTATTCCAGCACGATATGCTTCTACTCGTTTTCCTGGTAAGCCTTTAGCAATGATTGGTGATAAAAGTATGATTGAGCGAGTCTATCATCAAGCAACATCTGCAAAGGGATTAGATGCTGTTATCATTGCAACGGATGATGAACGTATCGCAGCACATGTTCGTTGCTTCGGTGCAGAAGTGGTGATGACATCTGCAAAGCATCCGAGCGGAACTGATCGTTGTGCGGAAGCAATTTTAAAATATGGTGATCGTTGGGATGCCGTTGTGAATATACAAGGTGATGAGCCTTTCATCAAACCTGAGCAAATTAATTTAGTAGTCGATTGCTTGAAGGAAGAATCCGTTCAAATAGCAACGTTAATAAAAGTAATTACCGAAGCTTCAGATCTTACGAATCCCAATAATCCTAAAGTGATTTTAAAAGAAAATGGAGATGCTATTTATTTTTCGCGCCAAGCAATTCCTTATTTTAAGGGGAAGGATGTTGGTGAATGGTTAAAGCATCATACGTATTATAAGCACATCGGTATTTATGGTTATCGCACAAGCATTTTACCTCAGCTTACTGCAATGCCACAAGGAAAATTAGAAATAGCTGAATCATTAGAGCAATTACGTTGGTTAGAATTCGGCATCAATATCAGGACAAAAATTACTGAATTTGAGACCATTGCTATCGATACCCCTGAAGATTTAGAAAGGGCAAAATTACTGCTCGTTTAATTTTTGGTAAGATCTATTCAATTCTTCTTTGCCTTAATGCGTGGAAGAACTATCTTAGCCCTCTGATAAATAATGGCTTTGCGAATAGACCAATACGTAAGTGATCTTCTTTATAGTACTGATTGTGTGATCATTCCTGGTTTGGGAGGTTTCGTTGCGAATACGCGAAGTGCCTTTCTTAATCCAGCTCAACATACATTTTCTCCTCCTGCTAAGCGAATTGCTTTTAATGCAAATCTTCGTAGTAATGATGGATTATTAGCAAATCATATTAGTAATCAGTTAGATATTTCGTATTCAGAGGCATTTTTGCAAATTCAAGAATATGTGAATACTTCTTTAAGCACTTTAAGTAGTGGAGACGTGCTTCATATCAACAAGGTGGGTTCAATTTCGTATGACGTTGAACAACATCTTCAGTTTGAGCCAGATTTATCAGTTAATTATCTCACAGAAAGTTTTGGTTTGATAACAATTCACTCACCGGCAATTCGTCGTGATGAAGCAGCGGGGGTAATTCGCACTATTAAGTCAGTAAAAAATAAGTCAGGAGCTACAAAAAAATCACGCTGGCGTTTGTTAGAATTAATACCAGCAGCAGCAATGTTGGCATTTTTAGCTTTTAGTCCAAGCTTGATAAAAAATTTGAATTCAAGTTTGAGTTCTATAATTCCTTTCAATTCATCATCATCCACAAATGCGATTGCTGATAGTTCAACAACAAACACTGTAAATGTTGCAGCAACGTATCCAGAAACAAAGTTTGAAGAAACCGCAATAAGTGATTCTAGTCAAGCAGCTGTTGTTGAGAAGAGTGATTCATCTGCGACATTATTAGCTGCGACAGTAAACAATGCTCCAGAAAATAAAGCTGTTGACGAAATAAAAACGATTGAGCCAACACAGCCCGTTTCTACGAAAGTGGTAACGAATAGCAAAGGGGAATCGGATCAAAAAATGTTAGCTGGAAACTATTATGTTATTGGTGGATGTTTTAAAATTTATGAGAATGCTGTTAAGTTTCAGCAAGATGCTTTTGAACATGGTTTTGATGCAGTAATCATAGGTACTAACGACAAAGGATTGCACATGGTAAGTTTATTTTCTAGTAATAGTTCTGTTGCGACCATTAAAGAGATGGCAGCAATTAAAGTTGAATTTCAAAAGGATGCTTGGATGTTTTCTGAGAAAAATTAATCAAGCAATTCTAGTTTTTTTCTAAGATTATTTCAGCGATTTTTTTTTTAGAATTATCAAAAATTACTTGATACGTTTAATGATTAATAATTTATCAGAATTCAACAGTAATTCAAAACCTGAATTTTTATAAACTTCATTCTGACAGTTATTCATTCCCAATAATTCAATATGTGGAGGAGATAAGAGAATATAATCGATATGGAATTTTTTTGTTGCAAGCAAAAATCCAGATTGGTAGAGCGAAGTATCTTTTTTTTGATTCTCAGTATAATACATTTCTCCTTGTATAGATTTAAAGCTATCTATTTCATTAAAGATAAAAGTCATTGGAGCAACAATCCTTAATTCATGCGTGTTTTCGTGGATATAGGTTTTTACAATGTCGCTATTTTGTTTTGGATAAAATTTATTAATGCATAATCTGATATTAAAAAAACTATTTGCTGTGAAGTAAAATAGAAGTAGAATAGTACAAATTACTGTTGCGAATTTATGATTGATCCTTTGTTTAAACACTTGAAGATTGTTTCTTTTATCATAAATGATTTGTAATCCGTAAGTCACTAACAACATTAAATAAGGTAAATAGATGATAGCATATTTTGATGATTTGTGAACTGAAAATAGTGTAAGCGTAATTATTAATATCAACGAATACATTAAGAGTGTTTTGTTTTGTTTTAGTTTCTTAAATGAAAGAGCAAAAACAACAACCATCATTATAGAAAAGCTAACTTCTATTGGACTATGAAAAAATCGTTTGTGTTCAGATAAAATATTGTTGAGAAATTTCAATGCCAATGGCATACCTGGAAGTGTGTCGATAGAAGGACTATTGTTCATTTGGTACGACCAGAGTGCGAAATCCGACATAGATCTAAAATCGTAAAAATAAATTGCGATCGTAGGCAAAGTAAAAATACCGAATACAAATGCTGGAAGAAACTTTTTATTCATTGCTAAAAGCAAAAATCCAGCAATGGGAAATACAATTCCGTTTAGATGTGTAGCTACACACAATCCTGCAAACAGACCAGCAATTGCGGCATTGAAGAGAATACGATTTTGTTGTTCAAGCGATTTCTCGAGAAAGATAAAAGAGAGAAATCCAATTGTCATTACTGGTAATTCAGGACGGTAGATAAACGAAAATTCGAAGATCAAAGCATTCGCCATCAGTAATGAGAAGAAGAGTAGCATTGTTTCATTAGAAAGAGATTTACTTTTGGCGTAATAACAAAAGCTACTAATGAAAATTACTAGATACATCAAGCTTACTGATTTCAATGTGTACAGCGACCACCCAAATATATTCACCAACCAACCACCTTGAATTGTAAGAAATTTATGATGACAAACCTGACGAATATCTAGCATAGCGATACCTCTCATTAATTCTGATTTCGCATATCCTAGCTTTGCTTGAAAATAAGCTAGCTCACCAATCCAACCATCATCAACATCGGCAATACGATGAAACAAACTGTAAATGAAAAGTAGGATCGTAGAACCTAAAAAGAATTTGAGATATTTTTTATTCATTGAAATGGCGACGAATTTTTAAAGCTAATAATTATTTCACAAACTTCGAATTCAATCTTTCTTTCTCCGTTTCCAAAACTGCAATGTACATTCCCTTTGCAAATGATTGCATACTTAAATCCTTGGTAAAATATTGAGATGATAAATTGCCTTGTTCTTTAAAAATTAATTTTCCTGTAATATCAAAAATAGTTAAGTAATATTTGTTCCCTTTTAATTTATCTGCATTTATAAATGCAATGTCCCAAGTGGGATGATAAAATATTTTTAAAGTATTTTGTTCATGTGTTATACTTTTTATTTCATGTATTGATGTTAAAGTATCTAGTGGACCTAATGTGTAATTTGGGTTGTTCGGAAGGCCGTAATACGTTCTTCTTCCTCCTAAGTAATAGCTAAAGGGTTGAAAATTGCATGCTGCACCGAGGCTATTTGGTGAGT
>JAYVOC010000028.1:0-2712 GCA_043758125.1 Bacteroidota bacterium
TTCATCGATTTTGTTCAGGATGAAACGTTGGTAAAAGCTAAAAATGGCTTTATGGATGCACTTGCTAGTGAAGGTTTTTCAGAAGACAAAAAAACGCTTGAAGTAATTTATAAAAATGCACAAGGTGATCAGCCTACGTTATTACAAGCTGTTGATTTATTGATTTCGAAAAAGCCAGATTTCATTGCAGCAAATACAACTTTAGCTACAGTAAATGCAGTGCAACGCACAAAAGAAATCCCGATTTTTATGATGGTAGCGCCTCGTCCGGATTTAGCAAAGTTAACAGATGCGAAAGGCAATGCTCCTACAAATTTATATGGCGTTTATGAAACACTCGATTACATCGACACTTCAGTTACATTAATTAAAACATTATTCCCAAACGCAAAAACTGTTGGAACGATATATAGTCAAGCGGAATCACAATCGGTAGATGCATTAAATAAATTAAAAGAAGGTTGTTCTCGATTAGGATTGAAACTAGAAACTCTTCCAGTTGTTAATTCATCAGAAACACAATTGATAACTCAATCATTATTAAATAAAAATATCGATGTGTTTTTTGCACTTCCTGATAATGTCATCTTTGCCTCTTTTGAAACTGTTGCAAAAAGTTGCAGCGCTAAAAATATTCCAATCATCACCAGTGAAGCAGGGTTAGTTTCTCGAGGAGCATTGGCAAGTTATGGCGCCGACATGTACCAATGGGGATATCAATCGGGAGTACAAGCAGTAAAATTTTTAAAGCAAGGAAACGCTAAAGATCTTTCACCTGAAATTGTAAAAGTGAGAAGTCGCGTTTATAATCCTACTATTGCAAAAATATTCCATGTTCAACCTGATAGTACTTTTGCAAAGATAAATTAATCTATAAATGGATTTTATCATCACCGCAGTCATTCAAGGTATAGGCTTTTCAGCTTTAGGATTAGGAATATTTTTAAGTTTACGTATATTTAATATTCCTGATATCACAACCGATGGAAGTTATACATTAGGAGGTGTAATCACTGCGATTTGCTTAACACATCATGTACCTCCTTTAATAACTTTGTTAGCTGCATTAGCTGGAGGAATGATTGCAGGAACTCTTACTGGATTAATTCATACACGCTTAAAAGTAAATGCACTGCTTTCAGGAATTTTAGTAATGACAGCACTCTACTCTATAAATTTAGCAATACTCGGAAGATCGAATTTACCACTTATTAATGTTAATGATTATTTTGGATTGCTACCGATTGCAAATCCTTTCTTACAACAATTTATTTCAGTATTACTTTTTGTTAGTACGCTTTCAGTATTAATTGCTTGGATTTTACGAACTGATTTTGGTATTGCAATGCGCGCAACAGGAAATAGTGAAGCGATGGTTCGTGCAATGGGAGTAAACACAAATAAGATGAAAATTATTGGTCTTGCTATTGCGAATGGATGCACTGCCCTTAGCGGATATTTACTAACGCAATACCAAGGCTTTGCTGATATTAATATGGGAATTGGAATTGTAATTTCTGGATTAGGATCAGTGATGGTTGGAGAAACACTATTTAAACCATTGGTGAAACGTGGAATATTTTTTCATCTTGTTGCAATAATTTTAGGATGCTTAACATTTCGATTAATACTTGCACTAGCATTATCGGCAGGGATAGATCCAAATTATTTACGATTGATAACAGCCCTAATTGTATTATTAATTGTAGCATTAGGAAATCTCAAATCATTGAAACAAGTATGATAGAGATTACTAATTTACATCTCACTTTTAACAAAGGAGAAACCAACGAAATAAATGTTCTTCGAGGTATTAATCTTGAAATAAGAGCGCAAGAATTTGTAGTACTTGTGGGTGCTAATGGTTCTGGGAAATCTTCATTACTAAATGCACTTGCTGGAACTGTGAGTCACGATAAAGGAAATATTAAACTTGAAGGAAAAGATATTACTCATTTAAAAGAATACGAACGAAGTAAATTTTTAAGTCGTATTTTTCAAAATCCTTTACAAGGTACGGCACCCGATTTAAGTATTCTTGATAATTTTCGACTAGCATCATTACGCACAAAATCAAAGCAACTCAACATCGGTACTGATCAAAATTTTAAGGATTTAGTTCGTGAAAAAATTCGCACATTAAATTTAGGTCTTGAAGATAAGTGGCAACAACCTATGGGAACACTTTCAGGAGGTCAGCGACAAGCATTAACGCTGTTGATGGCAACGATGGACGATTGTAAAATCATGCTCTTAGATGAACCCACAGCAGCTTTAGATCCAAAGTCGTCAGCAATCGTGATGGAAAAAGCAAATGAAATTATTTCTACAAATCAACTCACCGCACTGCTTATCACACATCAACTAAAAGATGCAATAAAATATGGCAATAGAATTTTAATGATGGAAGAAGGTGTAATCAGTAAAGATATTAGCGATGAAGAAAAATCTACTTTGAAAATGGAAGAGTTGTTTGGGTGGTTTTAAGCGTGGGGCTGCTCTTTTGATTTCAATTGTTTTGAACAGGATTATTGTTTTGAACAGGATTATTGTCTTGAACAGGATTTAATTGTCTTGAACACGATTATTAGGATTACTATGATTGGCAGGATTAAAAAAAGTTGAACAGGATTATTGTCTTGAACAGGATTTAATTGTCTTGAACACGATTATTAGGATTACTATGATTGGCAGGATTAAAAAAAGTTGAAC
>JAYVOC010000029.1:0-8072 GCA_043758125.1 Bacteroidota bacterium
TAGTTGGTATTTCTGTATCTGAAGATGGAAGCTTGGACGACCCTTTTCATTTATTACCGAAAGTCATTGCCAATTTTAAAACCTTACCATATCTCATTACAGGGGGAATACTCGTGCTAATAATTTTTGTGTGTATTGCCACAACCTTTACACTTTCAAATGCAACAAGGGCGCTAGTTTCAACGGGGCTAAAGGCGCAGGGTATCGTGGACGACATGTCGGATGAAACTTCTGTGCTGGTATCAGGAGGAACTGGTAGTGGCACATTTGCTTTTATTAAATTTAAAGATAAAGACAATGCAGAGCATACCATTAAATATTCTGTGGCAAAACCCTTTTCGGGTTTAGAGATTGGGGATGCAGTAGAGGTCATATATCCAGCCGAATATCCCGATAGCGCAGTGGTAAACAATTGGATGGAATTATATTTTGTGCAATATTTTTTTGGTATATGCAGCTTGCTGATGCTACTGGGTGTTTTTTTTGCTATTAGGTCGTTGATGCGGGCTTGAAACTTGAATTTTAGTAATAGTAACAGAACGGTCTGATTAATTTTATTTTGCGGCGATGTGTTCAAATTATTTAACAGACATAAAATACAAACATAGGTGAAGACACTCTAACAATGACAAACAAAATTCTTTACAAAATAGTGACCTATGGTATTGCGACTGTTTGGATTGCAAACGGACTTTTTTGTAAGGTTCTAAATCTTGTTCCTAGACACGAACAAATTGTTGCGAGAATTTTAGGTGACGACTATTCCAGACCGTTGACAATCCTAATCGGATTTTCAGAAATTATTATGGCAGTTTGGATTTTAAGCAGATATAAAACAAAGTTAAATGCAATAGCACAAATTTTAGTAATAGCAACAATGAATACTCTTGAATTTATTGTTGTCCCCGACTTGTTACTTTGGGGGAAACTAAATGCACTCTTTGCATTTCTATTTATTGTTGTTGTTTATTTCAACGAATTTTATCTAAACAGAAAACAGCACAATTAAACCGATGCAATCATTTTTAAAAAATCATCCTTTTGCAGTTGAAGCGTATTTTGAAAGTTCGCTTGTACTGACATTTGCAGTTCCAAAAGAACAATTACAACCACTTATTCCAGAATGTTTACAGCTTGACACATTTCAAGATAAATGGGCTTTCATAGCAGTAGCAATGGTTCAAACGAAAGACTTACGACCAAAAGGATTTCCTAAATTTATAGGCAACGACTTTTTTCTTATTGGGTATCGTGTATTTGTTCGTTACACAAATAATGCAGGTAAAAGTTTGCGTGGTTTATATATTCTAAAATCAGAAACTGACAAAAAGATGATGGCGTTTTTGGGAAACATATTTACTCATTACAACTACATAATAACAGACATTACGCAAGATGAAAAGATAAACACAAAAGAAATATTCTCAATTAATTCAAAGTTCAATATCACAATCGATAAAACGGAAGAAGAAATTGCATTGCCCGAACATTCCCCTTTCGCCGACTGGAAAGAAGCAAGAAGATTCGCAGGTCCTTTGCCATTTACGTTTACATATAACAAAGAAACCAAACAAGTTTTAATTATTGAAGGTGTAAGACAAAACTGGACGCCAAACCCTGTAAAAGTGATTGATTATAATTTCGATTTTTTAAGTTCCCTCAAACTTAAAAATCCTGTTTTAGCAAACGCATTCGTAATTAAAAACATTCCATATTACTGGAAAAAAGGTAAAATAGAAATATGGAACAAATAAGAAAACCATTTCAAGGCGTGTTAAATATTTTAAGTTTCAACCGACACTTTTATATTATAGGTATTGGGGTTTTAACTTTAATAATAACAAGCCACGTATTTATTGTGTGGTCGGATTTTTTGTTTTGGTTGATTGTTGTATTATTTCTTTATGGTTTGATAATTCCTTTAATAGTATCTACTTATGTATATGACTTTTCAGGATATTATGATTTCCATTGGTTAAAAAATTGCGCCGTTGCAGATTCAAATACAAATCATATACTTAACATAAATGCTGGCTTTGATGAAACGAGCTTTATCATTAAAAACAATTTTCCTCAATCTAATTTAAAAGTATATGATTTTTATAATGCTAAACAACATACGGAAACAGCAATTATAAGAGCACGAAAAGTAAGTTTAGTATACCCAAATACACAGCAAATAAAATCCAATAGGATACCTGAAAAAGATAAATCTATAAATATTATTTTCCTTTTAACAGCTGCGCATGAAATAAGATCACATGAAGAAAAGGTTCAGTTTTTAAAAGAATGTCATCGGCTTTGCAAACCAAATGGAAAAGTAATTATGGTGGAACACTTAAGAGACTTACCCAATTTTTTAGCTTTCACAATTGGATTTACGCACTTTTTCTCTCGTTCTGCTTGGAGAAATGCTTTTGAACAAGCTGGCTTTGCTACTTTTCAGGAGACCAAGTTTACACCATTCATGTCCATCTTCAACTGTAACCCTTAATTAAAAATGGAAATACACTTTAAAATAATTGGAACACTATTAATAGCTTTAGCATTAATGCACATTGCTTTTCCAAAGTATTTTAACTGGAAAGAAGAACTTAAATCATTGAGTTTAATCAATCGTCAAATGATGACAGTGCATACATTTTTCATTGCATTGACTTTATTTCTTATGGGGTTACTTTGCTTCACATGTTCAAGCGAATTAGTTGAAACTAATTTAGGTAAGAAAATAGCTCTTGGACTTGGCATTTTCTGGACTATTAGACTATTCATTCAGCTCTTTGGTTACTCGACCAACTTGTGGAAAGGAAAGAAATTTGAAACATTTATACATATAGTATTTTCGCTTCTTTGGGCCTATTTAAGTTTCATTTTTTTGACAACATATTTAAATTAAAGCCAACAAAATAACAGACTAAAAACACCAGTAAATAACAATATAGCTAAGGCTTCGTTGCGTCCAGATTGCGAAAAGTGAAGTCCAAGTTGCATAGCCTGCCAATTTTTTTCTGAAAACCAATTTTTTATTTTACTATAGAGTTTACGTTCCTTTTAAAACTATTTATTGTCTTGAAATGCAATCAACAGTAGAACTCCTGAAGAGATTGCGATAAGTATTGCTGCTGAAATAATACAGGTGAAGAATGATTTGACAATAAGATAATGCGCGACAAAAATCTATTTAGTATTCATTTAGCCAAACATTAAATTTAGTTTGATAACGATTTGATTTTTTTTAATATTATATTTTTGTCGGCGGTATTTTTTGCAATTACAAACGCGGTTTCTAAATGTGCTAATGCTTTTTCAGTACTTATTCCGATATATAATTCTGCCAAAAGAGAATGATACAAATGATTATCGCTTAAATTTAATTTCTCAGCTTCTATGATTGCTTCTTTTTTACCATTTGCCTTTGATACTGCATACGTTCTATTGAGAGCAGCAATAGGTGAATATTCTAATTGCAATAATCTGTTATAAAGTTGCAAGATATTTTCCCACTTTTCTGAAGTGTCTTCTTTTTTAGTATGCCAATAAGCAATTGCTGCTTCTAAATGATATTTCGATAAATTATTACCATGAGATGCTTTATTTAAATACGATTCTCCTTTCTCAATTAACTCTAAACTCCATAATGCAGTATCCTGATCTTCATAAAGTATTATTTCACCATTTTTATTAATACGTGCTTCAAATCGCGAGGAATGAAAACACATTAAGGCCATGAGCGCATTTACTGTTGATGTATTTGTTTGCTCATTTTCCGTTAGCATAAAGGTCAATCGCATTGCCTCCAGACAAAGATCTTTTCGTAAAATAGTATTTTGAGAAGTAGAGTAATATCCTTCACTAAATAAAAGATACATTGTTTTTAAAACCGATTCCAGTCTGTTATTTATTTCCGAAGCAGGAGGGATTTCTATCTTAATTTTTTCACTACGTAATTTTTCTTTAGCTCGCGCTAATCGTTTATAGATTGTTTCTTTGTTACTTAAAAACGCATCAGCAATTTCTTCTGCACCAAAGCCACAAAGGATATTTAAAGCAAGTCCAATTCGTGCTTCCATAACAATACTTGGGTTACAAATCACAAACATCATTTGTAGCTGACTGTCGTAAATATTTTTGCTAGATAAATCTATTTCAATTTCATAATGTTCACTCGACGATTGTTTGATTTCAGATACTATCTTTTGTGAAAAAATTGCATTGTGTTTTAATAAATCTTTAGCTTTATTTTTTGATACCGTATAAAGCCAAGCAGTAGGATTTTTCGGTAATCCCTTTTGCCCCCATGTTTCTGATGCAAGTAAAAAAGTATCACTAACAATATCCTCCGCAATTTCAAGATGCTCTATACCAAATAATTTACAGAGTACAGAAATAATTTTTCTGTACTCTGTTCTGAACAAATGTGGTATCAGTTCATTGTTTTGCATATCAAATAAAAGGTGGATTTTTCATCCTAAAAATTAGCCATTACCATCCATTGGAACTACTTGTCTAACTTCTACGTTGCCATTCACAAATAAAATCGGACAACCTTTTGAAAGTTCCACAGCCTCATCAAATGATTCAGCATTTATGATGATATAACCTCCAATAGCTTCCTTAACTTCAACATAAGGACCATTGGTAACAACGTTATTTGGCTTAAGCACTTTTCCAGAAGAGGCTAATCGATTCCCTGAGTTTGCTAATTTGTTTTGTGCAGCAAGGCTTCCCATCCAATCTTGCCATGGCTTCATCATTGCCTGCATTTGTTCCGGTGATTGTGGTACTGGATTAGCAGCAACTTCACTTCTAAATAATAATAGGAATTCTTTCATTTTTTTTGATTTTTAAATGTTATACCTGCATAACGATTCATTTATTGAAAATGGACAACTACTAAAAATTAAATTCTATATAAAATAAAACTACTAAAGTTACTTAATATACGTTAGCGCTTCTTTCCCCATTTTTAAAAAATCTTTAGCATCTAGATATCCTTCTGTAGTGAGGATTGACTTTTCGTTTTTGTCAATGATAATAAGAGTAGGATAACTACTCACTCCGTATTTCTGCGCAATTGTTCTACCTTCGCCATGTTCTGCATCAATCTCAATACAGATAAAATTTTTATTGAAATACTTTGCTACATCTTTATCAATAAAAACATTTTGTTTCATCTTTTTACAATAGCCGCACCAACTTGTAGCAACATCCAAAAAGAGTGGTTTATTTTCTTTCGAAGATTTTACTAACGCTTCATTCCACGTTCCTTCAAAAAATTTAATTCCAATTTGTGCATCATCAGTTTTTGCATATACAGAATAGGCGTAAATAATTAAAATAAGAATTGGAAGTAGAATAAATAATTTTTTCATCATTAATTTGCAAATCTTTAAACCATTAATTTATATATTAGTATTAAATGGAATTAGTGTCTGATTTTAACATCTTATGAATCGCAAACAATATTCCCCATGTTAAAAATACGGAAGCTGCCAATACCATCTCTTCACCTTTTCCTGTTCCAAATGTATCTTGATTAAATGGTAATCCTTGTCGTGCTTCCATCCAAGAAAAGAGTACCGCCGCTGCATTGTTTACAAAGTGAGCTAACATCGGCAACCATAAATTACCACTCCATAAATACAAATATCCAAACATTACTCCTAGTGCAAAGCGAGGAAAAAATCCATAAAACTGAAGATGTAACGCTGAAAATAAAACTGCGGATAAAATAATTGCTACATGTACATTATTGCTTAACTCCGTAAATAATCGTTGTATTAAACCTCTAAATAATAACTCTTCACCGATGGCTGGAATTATCGCTATGATAAAAAGATTCAGAATTAATCCCGTTATCGTTCCTGAATTTAAAAACACTTTCGTGATCTCTGCGGCTTGCGATTCAGAAGCTTTCATCCAATCTTCCATGTCCTTCATTACAGCTGGTAAATGCATTCCACCATTCACAACCAACATCCAATTTATAAATGGAACAATTGCAAACATCAATACAATTACTAATAAAAATACAGTAGGTTTTGATTTTCGTTCTAATCCTAAATACGCCATCGGGCGAATATCAAATAAGAAAGCCGCTAATAATGGTGGAATAATAAATGTTCCGATGGAAGAAAATAATTGCATCATTTTAAGCGCGCTAACAACGGCGGGATTACTTACTTCTTTTAAAAACCCTGGATTAGTCATCGGATTGACACCGTATAAAAAAGCAGCGATCATGGATCCCAAAAGGGTGAAGATGATAGCACATAATAGGGTGATGCCAACAACCATCAGAAACTTTCTGTAAGGTGGACGATCAGCAAGTAGGCCGCGAAGGAGCATTCTTTTGTATTTTTGCGCGAAGGTAAAGAAGATAATGCGGATTGAAGGTCGATATAAACGATTGTAAACGCTTAAAATCTAATATTAAAGTTAGTATTTACCTCTTGAAAAGATAATTGTAATGGTGAAGATAGGATCAATTGAATTGGGAGAATTCCCACTATTACTCGCGCCAATGGAGGATGTGAGTGATCCGCCATTTCGTTATGTGTGCAAGCAATATGGTGCTGATTTGATGTACACAGAGTTTATTTCGAGTGAAGGGTTGATTCGTGATGCTGCCAAATCGGTTATGAAACTGGATATTTTTGAGTACGAACGACCCATTGGAATTCAACTTTTTGGCTCTGATATCGACTCTATGCGAGAGGCCGGAATAATTGCTGATAATGCCCATCCCGATTTAATCGATATCAATTATGGTTGTCCGGTGAAAGCTGTTGCCTGTAAAGGTGCCGGTGCTGCATTGCTTCAGGATATTCCTAAAATGGTTCGGATGACTGCCGAAATTGTGAAAATTGCAACGCGACCTGTGACGGTGAAAACAAGATTAGGATGGGATGATAACACAAAAAACATCAATGAAGTTGCAGAACGTTTGCAAGATATTGGAATTGCTGCGTTATCAATTCACGGTCGTACCAGAGCTCAGTTGTATAAAGGTCCTGCTGATTGGACGCTCATTGGCGAAGTAAAAAATAACCCTCGCATTAAGATTCCGATTTTTGGAAATGGGGATGTTGATACTCCACAAAAAGCATTAGAATTAAAAAATAAATATGGCATTGATGGTGTGATGATTGGTCGCGCTAGCATTGGTTATCCATGGATTTTTCAGGAGATAAAACACTATCTCAAAACAGGAACATACTTACAGCCGCCGGATATTAATCAACGTGTTGAAGTTTGTAAAGTCCATCTCACTAAATCGATTGAATGGAAAGGGGAATATGTAGGCATCGTCGAGATGCGGAGACATTATACCAACTATTTTAAAGGACTTGATCATTTCAAAGAACACCGCATGCAATTGGTGACAAGCCATAGCTACGAAGAAATTATTGCCATCCTAGAAATTGTAAGAGAGAAGTATTCTGAACAAAGCGTTTAAGAACTTTCTTGCTGACTTTAAATCTTAATTATCTTTTATCAAAGCAATATTCAACAGATCAAGCGAGAAAGAAACTTTTGAAATTTAAAACACTTGTAAATGTACTTGCTGTAAATGATAAAATTGTTGAGTTAGCACTCTCATCAGACTTTAAAGATTTTGAAGATGGTTTACAATATTTTACAGCAATTGAAAAGGGTATCAAAAAACTATTGACTAGAAACTTAAAAGATTTTAAAGCTGCTGAAATTATAGTGATGACAGCGGAGCAATTTTTGAAGGAAAATTAAAAAGCGCTCAAGAACTGAATTTATAGGTTAAATGTTAACTTTGTAGCTTGCTAATCGAAAAACTCAATCGCATGTTCGAGCAACTCAAAAACAAAGGTGTTATTTCACGTCCCGCTGATTCTTCAGGTAATGGCTCAATCAATATTATTGGTGCAGGTACGATCATAGAAGGTGAAATCAAGTCGAATGGAGATATTCGAATTGATGGAACGATCAGAGGATCAGTAACCTCTAAAGCTAAAGTGGTTATTGGAACTACTGGAACAGTTGATGGGGATGTTCATTGCCAAAATGCAGATATTTCAGGTGCCGTGAAAGGGAAA
>JAYVOC010000030.1:0-3665 GCA_043758125.1 Bacteroidota bacterium
GCATTATCTATAAAAAGCATTGATACAACACAAGAATATGAAAGTATTAAAAATGAATTTTCCCAAAAATATTTTCATGAATGATAGCAGTCAATCAATTTAATATTATTAAAGTTAGTGATAATTTCGCAGAAAATATTTTAGATTATCTAGCTGTTGAAGAACCATTAGAAATACGAATTGTATACTTTGATAATGGCAATTTATGCGATAAAGTAATTTCCATTACGATGTGTACTCCTGGGAATGATGAAAATTTAGCATTAGGATTTTTATATACAGAAGGAATTATTCAATCGTATCATCAGGTTGCTAAAGTGGATGTTGGTACGAGTGATAATCATCATTTTGTAATTGTAACTTTAGCTAAGGAAGTGCAATTAGATTTATCAAAATTGGAACGTAATTTTTACACTACATCTAGTTGTGGTGTTTGTGGTAAGTCATCTATCGATGCAATAAAAACTGTTCGTCCAGAATTTGGCAATGATAAATTCGAAATCAAATTGAAACCTTCCATAATATATTCTCTTCCACAAAAATTAATTCAAAAGCAAAAGGTGTTTCAATCGACTGGAGGACTTCACGCATCGGCATTATTTAATTTTGATGGTGAATTAATCTTACTTCGAGAAGATGTTGGGCGTCATAATGCCCTAGATAAATTAATTGGAGAAGCATTAAAAAATGACACGATCCCATTAAATGGTTCGATTTTATTATTGAGCGGAAGAGCAAGTTTTGAATTGATACAAAAGGCCTACATGGCAGATATAAAAGTAATAGTTGCAATTGGGGCTCCTTCCACTTTGGCAGTTAAGTTAGCAACGGAATCAGATATTACATTGATTGGATTTTTACGACAAGAAAAATTTAATATTTACTCAAGTAACTATCGTATAGATTATTAAAATAAAAAGATGAAAGTTCGAATTAAAGGAAATTTTATACGTTATCGATTGTCAAAGTCGGAAGTAGAGGCTTTATCTTTAACAGGTATTGTGAAAGAAACAACTTGTTTTGGGATTAATAATTTATTTTCCTATTCATTAGTTTCGAAAGATGGAATTGATAATTTAGAAGCTAATTTTACGAATGGCAATTTAATTATTTTTCTTCCAAAGGAAAATGCGCACAATTGGTTTGCTAATTCAAAAGTTGGATATCGTTCAACAGTTAAGATTGATGAGAAAAACATATTAGTTTTATTGGTTGAGAAAGATTTCCAATGTTTAGATGAAACGGAAGAAGATCAATCAAATAATTATCCTAATCCAATTGCAAAAGAATAAATGACAAGTTTACTTTCAAATAATTTTCCATTAGCAGAAAATCCGGAGCGTTTTACTGGATTACGTTTACAGCGGCCTGAAAAAGTAGCAGGAGGTGTAAAGGCCGTTATCAATAGCGCAAAGTACGTTTTTGGAGCTATGAATATCATGAGAGGTATAAAAGCTTTAGGAAAGTTAAATCAATTTGATGGACCTGACTGTCCTGGTTGTGCTTGGCCTGATCCCGATAGGGAGAGATCTTCAATAGCTGAATATTGTGAAAATGGTGCAAAGGCTATTGCAGAAGAATCAACAACTAAAATTGTGGATGCCAATTTTTTTAGAAACAATTCTGTTTATGATCTTTCAAAACTTAGTGATTATGAGATAGGTCAGAAAGGACGGCTGACACAACCAATGTATCTCAAAGAAGGCTCAACAAATTATGAACCCATTGATTGGGAAAGTGCTTTTGATCTAATTGGAAAAAAATTGAATAGTTTAAGTACACCTGATGAAGCTGTATTTTATACTTCGGGAAGGGCGAGTAATGAAGCTGCTTTTTTATATCAACTTTTTGTTAGAGAGTATGGAACAAATAATTTACCTGATTGTAGTAATATGTGCCATGAGTCAAGTGGTGTAGCATTAACAGAATCATTAGGAATTGGTAAAGGCTCGGTTAAACTCGAAGATTTTTATGTAGCAGAAGTAATAATTATTATGGGGCAAAACCCCGGAACAAATCATCCACGAATGCTTACAGCTTTACAAAAAGCTAAAGAAAATAAAGTCAAAATAATATCAGTTAATCCATTGAAGGAAACTGGACTTCTAGCTTTTAGTTATCCTCAAAATATAAAAGGTGTATTAGGCATTTCCACTGCGTTAACTGATATTTATTTGCAGATTAAAATCAACGGGGATTTAGCGTTGTTAAAAGGATTTGCAATACTGATGTTAGAGGCTGAATTAAAAAATCCAAATTCTGTTTTTGATAATGAATTTATCGAACGAAATACTGAAGGGTTATCAGAATATATTCAACATTTAAAAAAACAGGATTTAATTAGTTTGATTGAATCCTCAGGTGTGGATGAAGAATCTTTTTATACTGCGGCAGAATTGCTCATCAATAAAAAGAAAATTATTATTTGCTGGGCAATGGGATTAACACAACATAAGAATGCTGTTGATACAATTAAAGAAATTGTAAATATTTTGTTGCTAAAGGGAAGTATTGGAAAGCCGGGTGCTGGAACTTGTCCGGTACGTGGACATAGCAATGTTCAAGGAGATAGAACAATGGGGATTTATGAAAAGCCATCAATACAATTTTTAAATGCAATTGAAAAGAAATATAATTTTTCACCACCTGTAAAACACGGATATGATACAGTAGAATCTATTCATGCCATGAATGAGAATAAAGTAAAAGTTTTTTTCGCTTTGGGTGGAAATTTTTTGTCGGCTACACCTGATACGAAATTCACTTCAGAGGCGATGCGTAAATGTGATTTAACAGTTCATGTATCCACTAAGTTAAATAGAAGCCATTTGATACATGGTAAAGAAGCTATAATATTACCATGTTTTGGAAGAACTGATAAAGATGTTGTTAATGGCAAAGAGCAATTCGTTACAGTAGAAAATTCGATGGGTATAGTTCATAGTTCTAGAGGTAATTTGAATCCAGTATCAAAAAATTTATTAAGCGAGCCAGTTATTGTTTGCAAATTAGCATTAGCAACATTTGGGGTAAAGAGTAAGGTACCTTGGCAAGATTACATGTTAGATTACGATACAATTCGAAACGATATTGCAGATACGATTGATGGGTTTGAAAATTACAATATTCGTGTACGCAAAACTGGTGGATTTTATTTACCGAATTGTAATAGAGAAGGAAAATTTAACACGATAAATGGCATTGCTAAATTCAACATTTCAGATGTTTTAGAAAACAAACTCGAGAGCGATGATTATATTATGATGACTATTCGGAGTCATGATCAGTTTAATACCACTATTTATGGATTAAATGATCGATATCGTGGTATATTCAATGAGCGACGCATTATTTTGATGAATGAAAAGGATATAAAAAATGCAGGAATAAAAGGAGGAGACGTTATTGATCTTTATAATTATCATGAAAATATTGAACGTGTTGCACACGGATTTATCGTTGTTCCATTTGATATTCCACCTAAGTGTACAGCAACTTATTTTCCAGAGACAAATGTGTTAGTTCCAATAAATAGTACAGCCGATAAAAGTAATACTCCAACATCGAAAATGGTGATCATTAAAATTAAGAAAGTAAAAAAGTTGAATTAGATTTACGTATGGAATATTATGTTAAATTGTCTATAAGGTATTGATCTTCATTAT
>JAYVOC010000031.1:0-2577 GCA_043758125.1 Bacteroidota bacterium
CGAATAATCGTTAAAGTTTTCAATCCTAAAAAGTCCATCTTTATTACACCAGCATCTTCAATCACTTTACCATCAAACTGCGTGATTAATAATTCAGATTCTTTAGAAGTATAAACAGGAATTAAATCAGTTAAATCCATTGGCGCAATGATAATTCCAGCTGCATGAATTCCAGTATTTCTTACAGAACCTTCCAGAATCAATGCCTCCTTTATCACTCTACCTTTAAGATCATCATTACCAGCAATCTCTCGAAGTTTTTTTACAAGCTCAAGATCATCACTATTAAGATTTTCCCTTTCCTTTAAACTCTTATCTCCTTCTAAGGGTGCTTTTATAACTCTATTTAATTCAATTCCTGGTCGGTCAGGTACTAGCTTCGCTAATGCGTTAGAATCAGCTAGTGGTAAATCCAAAACACGAGCAACATCTTTGATGCTCATTTTCGCAGCCATAGTACCGTATGTTACAATTTGTGCGACTTGGTTTCGGCCATATTTATCAACCACATAATCGATTACTTTCTGTCTACCAACATCATCAAAATCAGTATCAATATCGGGCATGCTCTTACGATCAGGATTTAAAAATCGTTCGAAGAGTAAATTGTATTTTAAGGGATCAATATTCGTAATTCCAATGCAAAACGCTACTGCAGATCCTGCGGCTGAACCTCGACCAGGACCTATAAATACTCCCATATCACGACCTGCTTTGATAAAGTCAGCAACGATTAAAAAGTAACCTGCAAAGCCCATTGTTTTAATGGTAAAAAGTTCAAAATTTATTCGTTCCTCTGTTTCTGCAGTAAGTGTACCATATCGATTATAAGCTCCCTGCATTGTTAGGTGATGTAGATACTGATCTTGTGAAGTAAATTCAGTAGGAATCACAAAATTCGGCAGCAAAATATCTTGCTTAAGTTTTAATATTTCAATCTTACCTACAATTTCATTTGTATTATCGATAGCTTGTGGAATATCGCTAAACAAAATCGACATTTCTTCTGTAGTTTTGAAATAAAATTGATCATTAAAAAAAGCAAAACGTTTTCCACGAATTAATACATCATCATCAGAAAATTCTTTGTTTGAAGGGGTATTTTGTTTTTCTCCAGTATTGATGCACAATAAAATATCATGAGCATTGGAATTCTGTTGATCAACATAATGCGAATCATTTGATGCAATAATTTTCACATCGTATTTGATTGCAAATTTTAGTAACACTTCATTAACAGTGTTCTGTTCAGGGATTCCATGACGTTGCACTTCTACATAATAATCTTCTCCAAAAATATCTAACCACCATTTGAATTCTGCTTCACCTGCGGCTTCTCCATTTTTAAGAATAATACGTGGCACAGATGCGCCCAAACAACAAGTAGTAGCTATTAAGCCAGTATGATATTTAAGAATAAGTTCTTTATCAATTCGAGGATATTTCCCATACAACCCGTCAATGTATCCTAATGAACATAATTTAATAAGATTGCGGTATCCTTCTGCATTTTTTGCAAGCAACAATTGATGATAACGAACATCTTTATCCTCCTTAGTAAATTGACGTTTATGACGATTTTCAACAAGGTAAAATTCACAGCCAACAATCGGCTTAATAGTATTAGGATTTTCTTTGGTGTTATGTTTAGATGCTTCTGCAACAAATTTAAAAGCCCCGAACATATTCCCATGGTCGGTAATAGCAAGTGCTGGCATATTATCTTTAATTGCCTTTTTATAAAGCGATGAGATATCTGCCGCACCATCAAGAAGTGAGAATTGGGTATGTACGTGTAAGTGAGAAAACTTGGTCATAATTATGCTCGAAACTATTCTACAAATTTAATACGAAACAAGCTTCCTTTTATGGATGACTTTACGTAAAGAGGTATATTTTCGCTAATGAACTATGAATGAGCTTATCGAAATTTATACACAGGTAATTTCCAGCATTGTAGATTATTCATTAATCCTTTATGACAAAAAATTAGATCCTAAGTATTCAGAACTTTTAAATGAAAAATAAGATCATTCAAATGCAATTTAGAAATCTGTAAACGCTTTAAACTGAAAAAACCATAGCTATTGCCATGGTTTTCTTTTTCGGGATTTGTAGTTTTTCGTTTAAGCCATAGGCCAGCAGATTTTTTATTTGTTAGACAATTGGTTTGCTTACCTGACAATGATAAGGTAGAAATTGAAGATTGATTTTATAATTACATTCAAGATCTTACAAAAAATATAAAATGGTTATAAATATCTAAAATTCAATTAATTATAAAATTTGGGGATAGATCTCATATCCCTATATTTAATTTTCTCTATGCGCCTTTATGGTTGTAAGAGGTGCGATGCCGTATTAAACTAAACCAAAAATTGATTTTGATTTTATATTGTAAAAAAGTTCACAATTCTTGCATATTTGCGACTTAATTATTTAGTAAAAATGTGAAATTTAGAATATGATTATTGTTTAAAATTAAATTTAATTTTTCAATGGTATCTTAAATAGGCGCTTACCATCCTTCTATATAGATTTTTAATTTCGGTTCTATATTGCATCAAACTCGGTATT
>JAYVOC010000032.1:0-2201 GCA_043758125.1 Bacteroidota bacterium
TCCATACACTATAAATCAATTGTTGTATTTTTTAATGAATTTACTTTCAGGAAATAACGATTTTGCAATTTCACCTAAATATAATTTAACACGAAATGAAAACATAGGCGAATTGAAATTTGTATCTACCTCGGGATTACTAATGAGCATCAATCGAATTCCAACTCCTGCGCCTATTCCTACCCATTTTATAATTTTATAAGAGGCATTTAATCCCACATCATGAACCAGTACACCATGATTATAAATTGATCTCGGGTGATTCGATTTATCATAATACTGAAAATAAGATTTCCCATATCCCAAACTCATTGGAACACTTAATTGCCATGCATCTTTGTCATAAAAAATATATTCAGCCATCAATGGATAATAACGTAAATATAATTGTGCTAAAACTTGATGGTCGATATGGTACGTATTATTCCATTCTGATTTTGGTAATACTACCTTTTCAATAATGTCTGCTTTGATTTTATTATATCCAAAAGCAATACGCCATTTTTTTTTGTAAGATACCCCCGCTTTAAAGCCCCAAACATCTGCACTTTTGTTTCCAATAAAAGAATAATAAGTATCCAATTGAAAATACGGCGCCAAAGGCACACTCATGCTCGGTGAAGATGCATGAAGTAAGAATGGTGTTAATACTAATAGAATGATGAAAGCGCGAAACATTACAGCAAATGTAAATAGGCTCGAGCGATTATCCATTATGATTGAAAGAATGATTGAGAAGAAGGACACGGATAGTTCAAAATTGCTTTTTTCAAAACTAAAATGTTGTTAATTTGTTCCGATAATATTTTCATACTACAAGCAGGAATGATTGCAAGAACATATTGCCATCCATCAATACAGTATATCGATTATAAGAATCTTTTTCTTTGAGGAAGAATAAACTTAGGATAGTTATGATTGATGAACCTATTAGTACGCTATCATTATAAATTGTACGGAATGGAATTTCAACAAATGATGACCTCAAAATTGTTAACGCTAGAAAAAGCAACAAAAGTATAACACAAAGTATTTTAATTTTTTGATAACCATATATTACGGGAAGTGTTTTAATATTCTGATTACGATCGGTATCAAGATCCCGAAGATCTACCGCAAAACATATTGCTAGTATATAAATGAATCTTGAAGTAAATAAATACATTTCCCCTCCTACATATCCCGATTGATGTGCAGGGAACCAAACTGTTGTTGCCGACCAAACAAATGCAAGTAATATATTTTTAATTAGTGGAATTGAACGCAACCCACTTTTTATTTTTCCTTGAATGTTCCATTGTGAAAAATATAATCCAGAGAATAAACCCATCATTAAAGCTCCAATTATTGCAGCAAATGGAAGTTGAACCAATGTGAAAAGCACAATTAATACAAGAAATGACAATTCAAATTTATTATGTTTTCCTTGAAGGTTGATTTGAAATGGTGTTCGGATAATTACGGGTTTCCAATGTGCTATTCGATATGCAAGTAATGTTGCTGATCCTAAGAAAAGTAACAATTGCCATGAAGGCCAACTATTAAAAAGTTGAAGTGATGTTGTTGAAGCGTAAAAAACAGCCGTTAAGGCGAGTAGGCAATGATGAATAATTCGAAAGTTGTTTTTTGCTAACATTCCAAAATGGTTGTTTTGAAAATTTTCAAATCAATAATTAATTTCTGAAATGAATGGCTTAAATAAATTCGATATCAAAAAAATACTTTGCTGAAACTAATTTGGTATACTTCACTCGTTGCAATATCCACTACTGAAATTGCAACTATTTATTTTTCTCGTAAATAATTATAGCCGCAAGACTAACTCCCAAACTAATATAACCCCATTTCAAACTCTGCTGAATTTTAATATTACGAGCTGATTTTTGATAGCCTAACCGAAATGGTTCAGTGCTCGACAATTGTTTGTCGTAACCCGATGGTAATTGCAAGTTTTTAGAGTTAAATCTGCCAATAATTACACTGTAAATCATCGGAACAGGAAGTGCATAAAAAGATAACACACTCGACCCAACTCCTATTGCAGCAGCAGCAATACTATTCGCTGGTTTGTGATAATATAAATGTGCAGCTTGCTCCCCTTTGATATACTCTTTTGCTTCTGCAATTGAAAAATCAAGACTATCAGGCATGTAAACCATCTCTTCCGTGTTATCCGCTTTTACAATGGAAAAAACATCGTA
>JAYVOC010000033.1:0-9155 GCA_043758125.1 Bacteroidota bacterium
TTCACTGAATCATTATTATTTGTTGGGAAGCTATCTTTACATCTGGTTATATAGATTTTTCCATTTGGTGCTAATTGATGTTGGCCAAATGTAAAATTGGAATTAAATATTGAAAAAATAATTTGTTGAGATGAAGCTATATTGCTTGCGCTTAAATCAAATTGAATTAGTCTACTTGTGTAAGGATATGTACCAGCGGCAAAATCACAATTCGATACATACAAGAATCTACCTGATTGTGAAAAGGAACTCCCATAAAAATAATTATCAACACTAAAACGAGGAGAAGTAACCAAGTCTTGATAATTAGTTAATAAACCATAACATCTATCAAAATCGAATATATCAATTACCCCATTTCCAACAGTAACAATTCTATCTCCATTTTGAGAAGCAGTAAGTTCTCCTTCTAATCCAATATCAAAAAAAAATGGAGTAGTAAGATATCCATAATTTATACCTAAATTATATTGAAAAGGGAAATGAATGCCACTTGAATCAATTAATGAGACAAAAAAAGCGTTCCCATTTAATTGATGATAAATTAACCACCAATCTTTGCCATTACCATGACGAACTAATGCAAACTTTTCCGTTACAGAATCTGTCGTCAAATATTGGTTTTTAATTATTACCTCTCCTAATCCATTATTTCGAGACATATCAACTACGTGATAAAGAAGGGAAAAACTATTGTACGTCGTATTGTTAACTGTATTACTAAAGATATAAAACTTACTACTATCGCTTGGAAAAGGTACTATAATACCACCATTAGTTGAAGACGAATATAATCCAACACTATCTCCATTTTGCATAATATTATGCAAACTATTCCAGATTCTTCCAGAATAGTTTATCTGATTGCAACCACCTAAATAAAACAACATATTTCCCTGTTTATCTGAGATAGAGGCACTACATTCAATAGAATTTACTGCTGATTGTTTAGTGATTGTAATTGATGAATCAAATCTCATCAGTATGCTATCCCCAAAACACCATACGGCATCCTGTCTTTGACTATAGCTGCTTTGATGAAACAGGAATGTCAGGAAACAGGATGCTATAAGGATTTTAAAATACGGCATTATCGGATAATTACAATTCTTCCTGTAAAGTTACCTAATTCAGTTTGAATTTTATAACTATATGTTCCAGGAGCAATTAATCCTAGATCTATTTCAACTTTATTGTTAGTTAAATTTTCGTCTTTATAAAAAATTCTTCTTCCGCTAATATCAAAAAGAGAAATATCTACTTTGTTTTGATTTAAGGAAGTATTATTAAAAACAAATGATACCCTATCATTTGCAGGATTTGGAATAACGTAAACATTATTTTTTGAATTTAAAACTCCCAATTCATTATTAGAGGAAGTATTATTTGCAAAATTGGAATGTCTCGAGCCCATTTGATTTAAGCAGTCATCATCATTAAATATGGTAATATTCATATCCATAAATGTTTTTAATGAACGAGCTTTAAAAACGGCAGTTCCACCTGTATACGGGCATTCATATGCTAACGTATTTATTACGCTAGCCTGAATTTCAGTAAAGGTGTAGATCCCAACTGCAATTGTTGACAGGTAAATCTCATTTATCTCCTTTTCAATCTCATCAGGATGTAAGCTAGTTGAAACAGAATTATTTTCAGTTTTTATAACTTCCTTAAAGCAGCAATGAGTAGTATGGGATGAACATGAAGCAAACTTTTTTTGGAGAGAGGATTTTTCATTTGTAATTGCTTTTATGCTTGACCACTGCACACCCGCGATACCTATCGCTGGTTATGCTCAAATTTGAAAAATAAAATTATTTTAAGCTACGTAATGAACAAAATTAATTGCATTTTAATTTTTTTCATTGTCAAATTAGCACATTGAAAAATCAGTTATACTGGAACAAACTTTTTAACTCCTCCACTGTTGCATTGTAATCATTGGTTAATTGCATCGCTAATTCATTAAGCCCTGATAATTCTAAATTTCGACCTTTGTTTTCGATTGCACGACAAATATTGCCAAGACGTTTTGCTCCGATATTTAAACTTGTTCCCTTTAATTTATGTGCAGCTTGCCACATTTTTGTATAATTACCTTGCTCTAGTGATGTTTCAATTTCTGTAATACTTTGTGGTGCTTGTGCAATAAACATATCGAGCACTTGTAATAAAAAACCAGGATCAGTTTGCTTACTGATATCCATCAATCTATTGATTGCAATTTGATCCATCAATGTATCCTCTTTCTCTTCAACAATAATTTGTTTACTTATCATTTCTCTTGAATTAGTTTTTTCGAAATTTATGCCTGCCCATTTTCGGAGCATTCGCTCAAGGTCTTCCAATGTAATTGGTTTAGGCACGTAATCATCCATTCCTGCATCAAGACACATATCTCTATCTTCAGAAGTTGCGAATGCAGTCATCGCAATTATTACAGGCTGGTGTCCAGATGGTATTTGTTCACGAATGGCGCGCGTAGCTTCCAATCCATCCATCTCAGGCATTTGCACATCCATAAAAACAATATCGTAACGTTTACGCTTTACTGCATTTAAAGCTTCCAAACCGTTTGAAACAGCTTCAATACTATATCCAAGTCGTCCAAATAATTTAGATGCTAATAATCGATTGATATCATTATCTTCTGCTAACAAAATTGAAGCAGCGTATTCTTCTGCCATTTTTTCTGCAGGAAATAAAATTCGAGGTGCAGCTTTTACTTCTATCACTTCATTCTCTGAACGTTCTACTTTAATAGTAAAGAAAAATGTACTGCCCTTATCTTGTAAACTCTCCACCCAAATTTGTCCACCCATTAATGTCACTAACGTTTTACAAATAGTAAGACCTAATCCAGTTCCACCATATTTGCGATAAGTAGACGGATCTACTTGTGTAAAGGCATCAAATAATTTATCGGCTTGATTTGGCGGAATTCCAGCGCCCGTATCTTTCACTTCAAATTGTAACTCAAGAATATTTTTAAACTCCTGTTTAATTTTAATACTAACACTAATTCCTCCTTGCTCTGTAAATTTCAAAGCATTACCTACTAGGTTCATCAAGATTTGTCGCAAACGTGCTTTATCACCTATAACAGTTGAAGGTAAATCTAAGTCTGCAATATATTCTAATTTAAGATTTTTCTCTAATGCTTTTCCAGATAAAATTGAAAGCGTTTCGGTGACCACAGATTTTAATTCAAATGGAGCTGATTCCAATTGCATGCGGTCAGCTTCGATCTTTGAGAAATCAAGAATATCAGAGATAACTTGTAATAGTGATTCGCCGCTAAGTCGAATAATATCTACAAATTCTTTTTGTTGAACGCTGAGAGATGTACTATTTAGCAATTCAGAAATTCCAATTAAACCATTGAGTGGTGTTCGAATTTCATGACTCATTACTGCAAGAAATTCCGACTTTGCTAACGTTGCCTTTTCGGCTTTCTCTTTTGCAATTCTCAGCTCTTCTTCTTGTTGAATTCTATCTGTAATGTTGCGTGAATAATAACTAGCACCAGTAACTAATTGTTGATCGTTAATTACTGGATATAATAAAATTTCATAAACTTGCTCACCATCAATGCTAGCGCTTATTTCACGATAATTTATTGTTTGCCCAAGTAATACTTTTTGCAAACGTTCTTTCCATTGTATTCTGGCGGTTGTTGGTAGTGCCGCACCAAATTCTTCTCCAGCAATTAACTCTCGTCCTAATCGTGCAGAAATTAATTGTTGGAAACGATGATTGATAACAGTAATTCTATCAAGAGCATCAACAGAAAAAATTGCTTCTGCTGTATTTTGAACTAATGCATATAAATTATTTCGTGATTGCTTTAATGATTCTTGTTCTTGTCGTGCTTCGCTGTTATCGATTGCAGTAATAACGACCGCTTTACGTGAAGGTAAACTTGCTGCTAATAATTCTAACGTTGCAGGTTGGCGGTCTTTACGTAAAATTCTACGTTCGGTACGTGCCACCCGATATGTTCCTTCTGATAATGTTTTAAACCACTGATCATGTTGAAATGCTTCGGAAGTATGAATAATAGTTTCGAAGCCTAGTTCTTTTAATTCAACAATATCATATCCTGTTAATTCTGCAAAAGCATCACTTATTTCCAAAAAATTTTGTTCGAAATCAATTACAGCAACTGCATCTGCAACAACTGGAATTAATCCGGATGGAACTGGAGCGATTGGAATTGATTTTTGATTTACAAACTTATTAATAGAGGCCTCCACTTGCTCATGAATCTCAACAAATGGAATTTCTTTGTTACTTGTTTCAATTCGTGGAAGTGAATTGATGGCAATGTTATCAGTGGGATCTGCAAATCTGCAAAATAAATTTCCCTCGTAAATTCTACTAATAGAAACATTAACCGCGAACACTCTTCCTTGTAAACTTCGACAATCCAAAAGTTTATTGGTGAATGTATTATTATCAACAGCATTGAGCAATAAACTTACTTCATCATCTTCAAGTTGATCACGAAAAAGTTGATTGAATTGTAATTCACTAATAAAACTCTTACGGTATAATCCGAAAAGGTTTAGTGCTTTTTGATTCGCCTCAACTGCATGAAGAGAAATTCCATCGATAATAATCCATGCTTCTGGTTGTTGTTCGAAGAGTGTTTCGAATGATTGTTCTTTACTTATTAATTGATTTGATTTGTATAGGCGGATATAAAGTACGATTACTCCAAGCAGCAGAAGCAGCAATAAAGAGAGTAAAGGTAATAGCACCGTTGACGAGATCATTGCAATAGATTTACTGGAAGCAAGGGCTTCTATCAAAATTCTTATTCGTAAAAATGCGAAAAAAGTTACATTAACTCACCTTTTCTAGCTCACCTTTTACAAAATCACATAACTCCTTAACGTAGTTTGCTGAGAAATCGAATCGGACACCTGCGGTTTTATAAATATCACCGATGGAACGTGTATATCCTAAACGTAAAGCATTTAAATATTGTTCCAACGATCTTTTTCGATCTAAGTGAAAATTTCTCCATACTGCGATTGCTCCTAATTGCGCAAATCCATATTCGATATAATAAAACGGCACTTCAAAAATATGCAATTGCTTCTGCCAAAGATTCGATTTGGCGTCTTCCATTCCATCCCAATTCACAACGTTTCCAGTAAAGCGATTATACGTATCCGACCAAGCCTGTCGTCTATCGTTTGCATCATGTTCCGGATGGAGGTAAATCCAATGTTGAAAAGCATCAACAGCAGCAATCCATGGTAGTCCTTTCAATACATCTTGCAAATGCTTTTTGCGAGCACGTGCACAATCTTCTGGATTCGTGAAAAAATCATCCCAATGTTCCATTGAAAGTAATTCCATCGACATGGAAGCTAACTCTGCAACTTCACTGGGCAAATTTTTATAATCTACCAGCTCGAGTTGTTTATCTACTATTGAATGAACTGCATGTCCGCCTTCGTGAACTATCGTTACTAAATCACGCAATGAATTTGTTGAATTCATAAAGATAAATGGCATTCCAGTTTCATATAATGGGTAATTATATCCACCAGGAGCTTTACCAATTCGTGAATCTAAATCTAGACGATTTGCATCTTGCATAGCACGCATACAATCTCCTAAAAACGGGTCTAATTTCGTAAAACACGAAATCGTTTTCTTCATTAAATCATTTGCATTTTCTGAAGGACGAAGTGGTTTTTGTCCATTAGGCTCTGCCGATAAATCCCAAGGTCGTAACGTATCAAGATCTAAAGAATCCTTATGATTTTTTTCAATAAAATTTACAAGAGGAACAACTTCCTTTGCAACAGCATCATGAAATTTAAAACAATCATCTGCATTGTAATCAAAGCGCCCGAGATTAGCGAACATGTAATCACGAAAATTTTTAAAACCAGCATTTAATGCGATTTTGTTTCGAAGTTTAAGCAACTCATTAAATAAATCATCTAACTTATCTCTGTCTTGCAAACGACGTTTTAAAATTTTTCGATATACTTCTTCACGCTTAGTACGATCATCTTGCTCTAAAAAATTTGATGCTTGTTGTAGTGTTAATTCTTTTCCATCCACTTCAACAGTCATGGAACCATTGATGGCTGCGTACTCTTGTTCTTTCGTTTGAACTTCTGCAATTAAGGCAACATTTTCTTCACGAAAAATTTCAACACGCATACGAATTTGACGAACAACAATATCAATACGTGAATCATCTAAATTACTAAGAAAAGGTGATGCAAGAAGTTTTAAATCCAATGCATTACTCTGAGGAGAAATGAGCGGTTGAATTTCATTTACGAATAGGATAAATGCATTTGCGTACTCTTCGTTTGCAGTATCGCAACTTCTTTTGATATATCTCCAGCCTAGATCTTCTTCAAGAACGGCCTCCAATTCGCTTCTGTCGATCAACCACTTTTTTAAGTCGGCGGCAGAGGATAATTCTCTTTCCAATAATTCTTTAAAAAACACTTCTATATCTTTCCATGAAGTAATAACAAGTTGCGAAGGCAAGTATTGCCTTAAACTAACGGTAAGAGTCTCTTCTGCCTTTGCTAACATATTTTGAAACTAATTTTCATTGTTAAAATTAACCATTTATTTGTTGCAACAACAAAGAGAGAATTTAAATGATAGAGTTACTCTGCACTTTTCGTTGATTTACGTGCAGTTTTTTTTGCTGCTTTAGGAGCATCATCAGCGCCGGAATCTACTGGAGTATCTGCTTTTTTCTTGCGAGCAACTTTTTTAGTTGATGATTCATCAGTTTCTAAAGTTATTGCTTCTGGAATTTCTGCTTTAACTTTAGCTTTTTTGGTAGGAGCTTCATCCAAGATTACTTCAGCTTCTTCTACTTCTGTCTTTTCGAAACTTACACTATCTTTCAAAAGGCCATACCAAGAAAACATTTTGCGAATATCAGAAACGTGAACACGTTCCTCATCGAATTCAGGCAATACCTTTTTCAATGTAGATTTTAACTCTGCGGGATCGGCTTTTGCAGATATTGATGAAGCAACTGTATCATTATTTTTCATCTTTAAGAAGACCTCTTCCAAAGGCATGTCATCTTCCATAGTGTAAACACTGATATCCTTCAGCATTATTATCCTTTGCATTGCTGATACTGGTAATCTTTTACCATCAGACATTCCTTCCACCACAAATCCGCCATTACGCATCTGGGCAACCATTTTAAATAGTCCGGGCATTCCAGGAATCGAAATAATTTTATCGAAGCTCATATTTTTTCATTGAAATTCAGCCGCAAAATTAGGAGAATATAGCTAATAAGTTAGATTTTTTTAAAGATTCAGCATAAAACCATTTTTATTATGGCAGATGGCGTGTGTCCTATTCAAATTATTCAACCTTATTTGTAGATTATGCTCATTTTCCGTTAAAATTTAGATATTTGTAAAAATCCGCTTTTACTAAAATGATCTTTGTATAAGCAGTTTGTTTTGCCCTTATTTCAATAAAATAATTTATGCGTAAAATACGTAATGTGGCTGTTTTAGGATCAGGGATTATGGGATCTCGAATTGCCTGTCATTTTGCAAATATTGGTGTTCATGTTTTATTACTAGATATTGCACCTCGTGAATTATTACCTGAGGAGCAATCCAAAGGATTAACATTGGATCATTCAATAGTTAAGAACAGAATAGTAAATGCAGCATTTCAAAGTACATTAAAAGCAAATCCATCTTCGCTCTATAAAAAGAGTTTTTCGAATAGAATTACTATTGGCAATTTTTCTGATAACATGAAGGATATCTCTAATTGCGATTGGATCATTGAGGTTGTTGTGGAAAATCTTGACATCAAGAAAAAAGTTTTTGAGCAAGTAGAACAATATAGAAAGCCCGGAACATTAATTACAAGTAATACTTCAGGGATACCTATTCATTTAATGAGTGAAGGGCGAAGTGAAGACTTCCAAAAAAATTTCTGTGGCACTCACTTTTTTAATCCTCCACGTTATTTGCGTTTACTAGAAATTATCCCTGGACCAAAAACCTCTGAAGACGTATTGAATTTCTTGATGCATTATGGAGATCTTTTTCTGGGAAAAACTACCGTTTTATGTAAAGATACGCCAGCATTCATAGCAAATAGAATTGGGGTTTATGGTATGATGTCTATCTTCAATATTGTTGAGAAGATGGGATTGACCGTTGAAGATGTTGATAAATTGACAGGTCCAGTTTTAGGAAGACCCAAATCAGCAACTTTCCGTACAGGCGATGTTGTTGGATTGGATACATTGGTGCATGTTGCAGATGGAGTCTATCAAAATTGCCCACAGGATTCACAACGTGATTTATTTAAGTTACCAGATTACATTCAGAAAATGGTGGCAAATAAATGGTTTGGCGATAAAACAAAACAAGGATTTTATAAAAAAGTAAAGAACGATGCTGGCAAATCCGAGATTTTATCATTGGATTTAAAGACACTTGAATATAAGGCACAAACAAAAACCAAGTTTGCAACACTAGAGCTCACTAAAACAGTTGATGATTTACGTGAAAGGATGAAGATTTTCATAGCTGGAAAAGACCTTGCTGGAGATTTTTACAGAGCTTCTTTTTACGGATTATTTCGATATGTTTCGGAAAGGATTCCAGAGATCGCTGATGAAGTTTATCGCATTGATTCGGCGATGGAAGCTGGGTTTGGATGGGAGATTGGTCCTTTCGAAAGTTGGGATGTTTTAGGTGTTGAAGCATCCGCGAAAGCGATGGAAGTTGCAGGCATGAAACCAGCCGCTTGGGTTTATGATATGTTAGCATCGGGATGCTCATCTTTTTATAAAAACGAAAATGGAATTCGTTATTTCTATGATGTGCCTTCAAAAGCTTATAAAGTAATTCCTGGACAAGAAAATTATATTTCATTACATCCATTAAGAAAAACAAAAACAGTTTGGAGTAATAGTGGAACAAGCATTATAGATATTGGTGATGGAATACTTTGTTGTGAGTTTCATACCAAGATGAATACGATAGGTGGAGAGGTTGTTCAAGGGGTTAATAAAGCCATTGAACTTGCAGAAGAGAATTTTAGAGGTTTAGTAATAGGTAATGATGGTCAGAATTTTTCGGCTGGTGCAAATCTAGCTGTGGTATTCA
>JAYVOC010000034.1:0-3382 GCA_043758125.1 Bacteroidota bacterium
TGCTCTTGGCAGCCTGAGTCTGTCTCCTATTAGTGTAGTGTTGAATTTACATCGGCGATCAGGACGAATGCGGGTATATTTTACCCGGGTAATTCCTCAATAAAAGGAATACTCGTGTGTTGGTCAAAGAACGTTAATAGAATTAGAATTTCTTCACTAATTCACTCAGCACTTCTAATTCACTATGAATTTCTGCATCTTTATTTTCCTGCACTTCATGAACACCTAATAACTCACTCGCTAATTGCAATGCACACATAGCAAGCAAATCTTGATGATCACGAACGGCATAAGCTGTCTCGTATTCTTTCAATCTATCATTTACAAGAGTAACTGCATTACGCATCGCTTCTTCTTGTTCGGCAGTTACTTTTAACGGGTAACTTCGGTTGGCAATATTGACTTTTATTGAAATAGTTTCGTTCACGAGAGGTCTCTGTTCAAGAGTGCTAAACATTTATCGATTTCACGGAGATAGCCGTTAATTTGAATTTTTAGGCTTCGGTTATCCTGATCGCTGGATCCCACCAAAGCCTGCGCTAATTTAACGGTTTTAAGTTGTTCTTTGAGGTGGTCAGACTCCGTTAACAAAGATTGTTTTTCAACCTCCAACTGTTGATGAATATCCTTTAAACTTGCTAAATCGTTTCGTAATTGAGTATGCGATTGCAACGCCGCTTCTAATTGCTGCTGCAAAAGCTTGAAAGATTGCATCATATCATTCATAACTCATTGGTTTCGAGAAAGCAAGTTAATTACATGCTATATTACTCTTTACAAAGATAAAAAGGAAATCGAAAGATATGCTTCAAAACAATATTCCATTTGAGAGGATTTGGTGGATAAAAACAAGCGTAATTAGTATAATTTTATTTTATTTTTTACTAATTAACACAATTGTTTGTGCTCAAGTTCCTATTAAAGAGGTCAATTTTCAATCACCACTTTCGATTACGTTAAGCTTATCAGGTACTTTTGGAGAGCTACGAAACAATCATTTTCACTCGGGAATCGATATCCGTACAGAAGGTAGACAGGGAATTCCAGTTATGGCTACGGCAAATGGAACGATTTCTAGAATCAAAGTGAGTAGTACAGGTTTTGGAAAAGTACTTTATATCGATCATCCCGATGGATACACAAGTGTTTATGCGCACCTCTATTGTTTTATGAGTCCATTAGATTGTATCATTGATTCATTACAAAATGTGCAGCAAAATTTTGAAGTAGAGTTATTTCCTGATAGTATGAAATTTCCTGTTCGCAAAGGTCAAATCATTGGGTGGAGTGGAAGCTCGGGTGGGAGTGAAGCGCCACATTTGCATTTTGAAATTCGGGATCGTAAATCGGAGGAGCCAATGAATCCATTATTATTTGGATTTGATGTGAAGGATTCGAATGCTCCTGTTTTAAGAATTTTTTTATTTTATGGATATAAAGATTCTATTTGGTCAGTTAAAACAAATAGGAATTTCAAATTATTTGGTAACAATGATGAAACAATTTATTTAGATGCAGATACAGCTGGAATCGGTTTTGAAGGATTGGATTTAGATAGTACATCTTTACTTGGAATTTATTCGGCTGAATTAATTTGTAATGATTCTGTGATTTATAACTATGCATATAATCGTTTTAATTTTAATCAATCTCGATTTGTAAATGCACATATTGATTACGATTGGAATTTCAGATTGAAATCGAAAGTAGAACGATGTTTTAAATTGGTGGGTGATAGTTGTATGTTTTTTAAAGATGCTGGAAAAGGTTTTATAATCTTGAATGATTCTATTCCTGTAAAGATAAAATTGATAATAAAAGATTTCATCGGCAATTCCATAAGTTCAGTTTTTTTATTGCAGAAAAAAGTTGGAGAAAGCGTTTTTGAAGCTCGCGATTCCAATCGAATTTCATTTAATAAATCATTTAAATTTAGTACGAATGATTTAACCGTTATTATTCCTGCGGGTACGCTTTATCAAGATGATTTTTGGCAATTCTTCTCAAAGAAAAATAAAAACAAGAAGTTGATAAGTGATGTTTATCAAATTATGGATGCTGGTACACCATTTCAAAAATCGGCTATCATCAAACGTGATTTTTCTAAAGTCATACCTTATTTAAGAGGGAAAATTGTTCTTGTTGAATTATCAAATGAAGAAGATGTAAAAAATGTTTACACCTGTAAAGAGGATAAAGGATGGCTTTCCGCTTCCATCCATAATGGAGGTTCATTTTCATTTATTATTGATACGATTGCTCCATTGGTTAAAGAGCTTTTTTACCAACCTGATCCTGTTTCAGGAAATCCGATATTATCTATAAAAGTATTAGAAATAGTATCTGGATTAAAATTCTATTCTTGTTTTATTAACGATAAATGGACTTTATCAGAATGGGACCCTCGAACACACAACATTTTAATTTATCCAGAAGGTCAATTTTCTGGACCCAATAAATTAGTTGTTAAATTAACTGATAATTGTGGAAATGAAAGTGTATTTGAAGGAGTGTTTTGAAAATTACAAGTGATTTCTATATATTAAGTATTGGTATTAGTCTCTATATCGTTTGATCTCGTAAATTTGCATCAATATAAATTTTATGGAAACTCTCTTCTCACATGAAAGTATTGCAATTTGCTTAATTAGAGTATTTACAGGTATGCTATTTTTGATGCAGGGTTTTGATAAAATTTTTAGAATGGGAATCAGTAATTTAATTGAGAACATAAAAGCACCATTTTTAAATTTAGGAATTCCAATGATCACAATAAGGCTATTTGCATTTCTAACATCATTTATTGAATTGTTCGCTGGATTATTTTTGATGTTTGGACTATTTAAATTTGTATCCTTATATGCATTAGGAATTGATTTGTTAATAGCAAGTTTTGGAATGGCAATAATAAACCCTATGTGGGATATGAAACATGTCTTTCCACGTTTGATACTGATTAGTTTCCTTTTACTTTATCCATCTGCGAAAGATATTCTTGCATTCGATCATTTTATTTTTTAATTTGCTGAATTAATATTCTCTCTTGAAAAAAAGCACATCTACAAATTCTGTTTTCCATGGCAAAATTAATGCTGTTAGACTAGTTTTGCTTTTATCTGTCATTATCATGATTGTGAAATTTTTCGCTTATTATGTTTCGAAATCAAACGCTGTACTTTCCGATGCACTTGAATCTTTTATCAATATTGCAACCAGCGGATTTACATTATATAGTTTATATTATTCTGCTAAACTAAAAGATGATGATCATCCTTATGGTCATGGGAAAATAGAATATTTAGCTATAGGATTTGAAGGCGCACTTATTTTAGGAACTGGAGTTTATATTTTAGTTAAATCGGCAAATAATTTTTTCCATCCT
>JAYVOC010000035.1:0-4714 GCA_043758125.1 Bacteroidota bacterium
TTTTTTTTCCGACATATTCTTCATCGTTTCAGCCATTTCAAAATTGAAGGAAGTCGATTTAATTTCAACTGTAAATATATGCAATCCATAGCTCCAAAACTTTTATAAAATCTTGAAACAGTATCAACATTGGAGCCGCCGAAATCTAATACCAAATTAGTATTGGCTAATTCTTGGATTAAAATATCAAATAGGAAATGCATTGCTCCACATTTTTTTCCTTCCTCCGAACTAAATCCTTTTAAGTAAACGATTCTATTATTTGAAACCATAAAAAATGCTCCAGCCAATTCTTCCCCACTGGCTTTACTAACCGCCCAACAAATAGATTTCCCCTGTTCACTTAGTGTTTTCGTAAGTTTATGAAGTGTTTCAAAATCATTTTCTACAAATCCTAATTGCTTTTCTTTTTGATGAAATTTAAATTGACTAACAACGGATTCAGGATTGTAACTTTTAATTATTGTTAGGTTAGCTTTTTCTGCTTTCTTTAAATTTCTAAGTAAATTTTCATGATATCGATTACGAATTGTTAAATAATCTTGATTTAAATTTAATTCTTGATAAACTCTTTTTTCTTTATCAATTTTTGTTGGAACATTTTGATGAATACTGTTTAAACAAAATTGCCAATAACGATATTTGTCTGGAATACATTCTAGGAATTTAATTTTATCATTTTCGGAAATTTCTATAGATGAATAAACGCCAAAATGTCTTGTGAAAAATGGTTGATACAAATAATTTATTCCAAATTTATTTTTCGAAGAAAAAGGAAAAACTGCTTCGTAATTATTTTTCACCATTCCTTTCCACCCAGGACAACATGCATCAAGATACCATGAATATCCAAAAATCTGTCCATTAGAACTTTTATCAATACAGGAGTTCCATAAATCGTTATCGATTTCTTTCCGAGATAAAACACGTATCATAGAAATGATTTTTTTTGTGCTCGAAATGTAGTGAAGGCTTCGGTGCTTTTATGTTTTATGATAAATTTCTCTAATGCTGATAATCCAAATCTAGTTAAAGATTTCGGATGACCAATTATAACCATTTCTTCTTTATTTGCTTTTTGTTGCTGACGGAATGCGCGGTTTAATAATGCTGCGTTGTAACCATCAACAGAAACAGTATTATGAGTGAATGAGGTAAGCAATTTTTTTCTTTGCCCTGGCGCTGCAACTGGTTTGCCATCACCTAATGGTTTGTGATTATATGGATTTAATCTTCCAAACAAAAATAGTTTCCAATAAAACAAGGGTGAATTATAGATTGAACAAATAGGTAGCTCTGTAAATAAACCATTTGAATCTTCAATTAATGGATCGTCATTAAATTTCCATTTGCTTTTAATTGGCGCATTTCGAAAATCATAATCATATTCTTTTGATGAATAATGTCCATTCGAATATACACTAGTATCTAATCGGATTTCATTTGAATATAATGCAGATTTTAATCGATTAAAAGGTTGAATACACCACCCACCGGCACGAAAAGCATAGATTTGATTTGGGCCAGTTATTTCTTCTAATTTCTTTTTATATCGATATACAATGCTTTCAATTTGTTGATCATTCCAATTATTTAACATATATCTAGAAACATTCATTTTCCATCCAACTTCAGAATAACTACAATCTTCCCAATGTGGGTGAATGTGCAATTGAATATCATGACCATCTTTCCATAGTTTCTCAAGTTGAGAAATAATCAATTGATAATCTATTTCTAATGATGGAAATGTACTTCTGTATTCGTCAAGTTTAATTAAATAACCTGCATCAACAAATTGCACTAATTTCACATTGTGTTTTTCTGCAATCTCCAATAACATATCAGTTGGTTGAAGAATACAATTTGCCGCAGTACCAGTTGTCCCAAAATATAATTCGTAATCAAACGTGAGATAAATATTCATGGTCAGGTTTTTAAATGGCCATTTTCTCCAAATGGAGTGTACATGGTTACTCCATATTCGTGATAGTATTTTATCATTACTTCTAGCATTCCACTTGCATCAATCAACATTGAATTTGCTTCTCCAATAATTCCATTTGTTAAAATTTTTTCTTTTTCAAAAATAGGTTTTAATGCATCACAATTTCTTTTAGCAGAATAAACTGGATTATGCACTTTTGTTTGAACCGTAAAATGATAACCATTTTCATCAATCAGTTCAACATTTAAAATTTTATTATCGTATACTGGATATTTAAATGGAATAGCATCTTCTAACGTATGAAGATTTGTGCATGCACCATTTAGAGTTGTTCCTAACATTAAAATTTTTCCGTTCTTGTTACATAACTTACGAAATGGAGAAAATTCATTATAAGGTGTAATTTGATTGAAATGTGTGCTTGTATAATAGTCGGCTAGTGGTCCTAATGCACAAACAGAGTCGGTAGGATGGAGGCTTCTTTTTGTTTTTTGTAGCAACCTAAAATATTCTGAAATAGCTCCCATTTTTGATTTGGTTTTATGATAATCGAAAACGGGATTGTTTTTTAAATAAGTACTATTTCTTCCCGTTGCTGGAAACGCTGGCATTAATAACGTTCCATCATTTCCAATCACTTTTTCTATTGCATTTATTAAAGTAGATGGACCATTTTCAAGATAGCCGATTTTGCTCATGCTACTATGTACAAGTACAGAATCTCCAAGTTTTAACCCTAATTTTTGAAGATCAATAATTAATTGTTCTGAAGTAATATTTTTCTTCGAAGTCTTTTGTTTTTCGAGGTAGTTCCTTCGCTTATTTTTTTTCCATAATTTAATCACTTCTAATAAATAAGTAGAAGTGTATTTTATAAGAATATTTTTTAAATTATCTTTCAACGTTTTGCAGAATGTGAATTAGAAATGGGTTGCGAGGCATAATCTACAATTGCTTCATAAACATTGCGCCAGCCTTTCCACAAATCACGATCATTGACACTCTGGTTATGCCATAATGTTACGAAGGTGCCATTAACAGCTTTTACTTCATCTACTAATTCCTTTGCACGTCTTATAGCTTCCTCAGGACTTAATTTGATGTAATCTTTCATGGTGCCATCCATTAACATAAAAGGAATGAGCTTTAATTTGGTTTCGATATCAAGATCTAAATCATAAAAATTAAATGGAGAGCAAATGCTTGCTCTAAATCCAATTTCAGATGCGTAGCCTAATGAATAATCTTCTTGTATGTCAAATTCTAAAAGGTTGCGATATGTGTCGGGAAAAGTAATTTTTAAAAAGTGTTGCCTACTCTTAGTAACTTCACGTTTTAGAACCTTGCTTAATCTGCGAATTTCTTTTCGTAATTGATCCTTGTTTTTATTACTCGCATAAGATGGATGAACTCCAACTTCGGCGTAATCAGCAATTGATTTTATTAATGTCTGAAATCTCCTGCTTCCTTCTATTGGAATATTTTTATCATATTCACCATAGTCACCAACTAAGAAAAAATATATTTGTTTAAGGTGATATTTATTTCTGATGGAAAGTTGCCATTCATACGTATTATAGGGATCAGGTTCGAGTCCAATTAATACCCTGAAACGCTCAATTATTTTTTTGAAATTCAATGTAAATAGTGCAAGACTAAAAGCTCCTACATGCCTCATTAAACCCTTTTCTCTGTATGCGTAAGCACTATCGATATCAAAAGTAGATATGAATTTGTAATGCCCTTCACGAAATTTCAAAGTTGGAAATTTTTGCGCTAATATTTTTTTTAATTCTTGCGCCCAAATATTTACAAGTGGTTTATTTAAAAAACCTTTTTGAAAAGCAATACTTTGTTGAGGACTAAATCGCATGTGCTCGTCTTTAATATGAGGAAGATATTCTTCATACCTGCAAACTAAATAAAAGGATGCACCGAAAATATCAAATGGCATAACATATTTGGGATGTGTACCAAAAAACACTGGAAAACCTTTCCAATCAAAAACATTAATCTGTTGATCTTCTATTCCTTTTTCAAATAATATTCTAGAAGCAAAAATAAATAGTTCGTCAGAGATACTTTGATCAGAATAACTCAGTCTCGGTTCAGTATGATTTTTAAATGCAGCTTCATCATGAGTTATTTTATAATCTATCCCGATAAGATCTTTTAAAATCAAATCAAAAATATATCGAAGTCTCGGAGTACTTTTATCTGTGTAAACGAGTAATTGTTCATTCATAATTCGCTGTTTCCAAGAGTATAACTATTTGACAATACATTTTTTTTAGAAATTTACATCATGCCTTCATCTGCAAAGCTATAAAAAGTTGAACCAGCGATTATCACATGATCAAGAACACTTATTTCCAGATTTTTACCTGCTTCTTGAAGTTTTTTTGTCAATTGTATATCAGCTTCACTAGGTTTGTTGTTTCCGCTAGGATGATTATGACCTAAAATTATTGAACAAGCTCTTGCTTCGAGCGCTTCTCGAAAAATTATTTTAGGATCAACTACTGTTCCCGTCATTCCACCCGTGCTTATTGCCTTTTTATTAATTAAACGATTTGCTTTGTTTAAAAGTATGATCCAAAATTCTTCATGATTTAGGTCTGCTAGATGTGGTTGAAGCATATCTACCGCATCTTTGCTGGACGTAATTTGCGATTTCATTGGGGTTTCTTCTTCCCTTCGTCTTCTGCCAAGTTCAAGTGCAGCAACTAAAGTGATAGCTTTTACTGGACCTAATCCTTTTATTTT
>JAYVOC010000036.1:0-2908 GCA_043758125.1 Bacteroidota bacterium
ATGTTGTAAGGCCTCAAAGCGATCTAAATATAAAGTACCATTATTAAAAAGGGATAACCATTCTTCTTCACTATGATGATCAGTCTTTACTCCTAAAAGCATTTTTTCTGCATCAAAGTTTATAAGTTCTGGTTTTGAATCGCACTTAAACGTGAAGGTTTCATTTGCTGATGTAATGATAATTCTTTCTCTCTTTTTTTTGCCATTTTCAAATATATCAACGTCAACGGGAAGTTTATAGATAGGTGTAGTTTGTAAATCTTGCAGTTGTGATACTGTCATGCTTGCTTCTTTTTTTTCTTCACTCCAATTGTAGGAGATGTCAAGTATTAAATGTCCTTTATTGAAAAACCATTCGTTGAAAAACCAATTTAAATCTTCTCCTGTAACTTCTTCAAATGCTAAACGTAACTGATGGGCTTCAACAGTTTTAAATTTATTTGTTTCTAAATAATTATGTAGTGAAGCAAAGAAGGCCTCATCACCAACATATTTCCTAAGCATATTTAAGATGCAGCCTCCTTTTTCATAAGAGTGATGATCGAACATATCATCATCGAAATTGTAATAATATCGAATTAAATCAACTTGTTTTCCTCTTGATTCCCGCAAATAATCATTCATGTCTTTTTGCAGATAAATATCTGCGTAATCGCGACCATATTCGTGTTCATTCCAAAGGTATTCCCCAAGTGTGGCGAACGATTCATTTAATGGAGTATTCGACCATGATTCGCAGGTTACTAAATCACCAAACCAATGATGAAATAATTCGTGCGCTATATACTCTTCGTAATTTTCATCGATTAATTCACGATCATCACGTTGTATGAATTCTCCAAATAATGTTGCACTTGAATTTTCCATAGCACCGCTTACATAATCACGAACAACAACCTCACTATACTTATCCCAAGGAAAATCAACGTTTAGTTTGTTGGAAAAAAATTCCATCATTTCAGGTGTCTTTCCAAATATTTTTCTTGCAACATTTCTGAATGAAGGCTCCACATAATAATTCACTTCTTTATTTCTCCAATGATCTTTTACAATTGCAAATTTCCCAATAGCCATCATAGCTAAATAGGGAGCATGAGGTAAAGTTTGCTTCCATGTATCAGTGCGAGTACCATCGTTATTATTTTTACTTTTTATAAGTAAACCGTTTGATAAAGTTGTAAAGGCAGAATCAATAGTAATACTTATTTCTTGAGTCATTTTTTGATTTGGAGAATCAATAGTTGGAAACCATACAGAATTAGATTGTGTTTCTCCTTGCGTCCAAATCTGCATTGGTTTATCCTTTTCTTCTCCTAAAGGATTAATAAAAAATAGTCCTTTGTTACTACTTATTGCATCGCCACCGCTCACATCAGTTAATTCTTCTGGCTTTGAAATGTAATTGATATATATCCGATATTGTTCGAGTACTTTATACGTTTTGTTAAGGGTTATTTTCAGACTATCATTTGCGTAATCATAAGTTAAAGGAATAGAATCATTTCCTGTTAATAATTGAACTGATTTAATTTCCATCCCTCTTGCATTAAGACACAAAATTGTTTGATCATAAAAATGTGGCCGAAGTGTTAATGTCGCTTTTCCGTAGAGGTATTGCTTTTGCCAATTAAAACTTACCTCCAATTTCGTATCTAATAGTTCATTCAAAATTGTATTGGAAGCACGATAATTTTCGTTTGGAATAGGGCCTGGTTTAATGGTGATTTCAGGTAATTCACGATGTACGATGTTGGAAGAATTCTTAGTTGATTTACAAGCATTCAGGCAAAAGGCAATACAAACTATTAAGGCGAGAAGAGAGTTTTTCATAGGTGAAATGGATGCACCAAAAGTAATAGATATGATCTAATCACGAACTGTGATTTCATAAATATGTTTGTAAAGAAAAAAAACTAGAAGTCAGAATCACTGACTTCTAGTTGGAACGACTAACTTTTTTATTTTAGCGTAAATTTGATTGGAAGAATAAATGCTACATTAACAGCTCGACCATTATCTTTACCTGGATTCCATCGTGGCATTTTGTTTAACACGCGTATTGCCTCTTGTTCGCAACCACCTCCGATACCACGTTTTGTTTCGATATTTTTTAAATCACCATTCACATCTACAACAAAAGTAATGTATACTATTCCTGAAATTTTACTTTCTTTAGCACCTTCAGGATAGCTCAAATTTTTAGAAATGAAATTCAACATTGCAATTTCTCCACCGGGAAACGATGGCATTTCTTCCGAGTGCATTTTAATTTCCGATTTCCCGTTTCCCGGAGAATTTTCAGGAATTATTTCAACAATCTCTGTACTATCTATCGTATCACCTTTACCTATTTTCCCTTTCGAAAGTTGCTCTTGAGCTAACACATTATTTTCTGTTGAATCAATTACAATTGGTATGGTTAAAGAATTCGAAGTACCAGATGGTTTTGGTATGATCTCATTTGGCTTTAATGTTTGAGGCATAGGAATTATTTTTTTAACCTCAAATTGTTTTACATCTAAGATTACGGATGTTAAAATTAATTTTGGAATTGTAACTGCAGGAAAAATGTAATTGTAAAGTAGCGGAAGAATTACTAAAAAAATAACAAGGGAGCACGTGAGTAAAAAGGACTTTAAAAGCGTTCGTTCATAAGATTGTCGTATTTCATAAGCACCATAACTTTGATTTCTGTTCGCAAAAACTAATTCATTGCGTTGTGCTGAAGTAGGATTTTCCCAATTGTGGAGGTTCATAATATTATTTTTAAGGTTTAAAAATAGAACGATGGTGAGCCTAAATAAATTCCACAACTATGTTGTAATAATGTAAAATCATCTAACAAATTCCTTTACATTTGCGTGACAAATTCTATCATCATGTATACAGGAATGCTTCATAGTCATAA
>JAYVOC010000037.1:0-4000 GCA_043758125.1 Bacteroidota bacterium
GCAAAATCACGTGCCTCTTGCTGAATCATGATGTGCTCTTCGCTTAATTGAAATAACATAAGTTTTGTTTAAGATTGCCAAAAATAATTGATTCAATCGATAGCTAGTGCTAAATTTCCTTTTTTCATTCACAAAATAAAATAATAAAATCATTTCTATGATTTCTTCTCTTTATCAGAACCAACCTTTGCAGATTTTAGGGCTAATGTCGGGAACTTCTTTGGATGGTGTTGACCTAGCAGCATGCACTTTTATGGAAACCGAAAACGGTTGGCAGTTTAAGCTGGATGCGGCATCAACAATTCCTTATAACGATGCATGGAAAAACAAGCTTAAGAATGCTTCATTTACCTCTAGTGAAGAGCTAACACAACTTCATTCTGAACTAGGTAAATATTATGCTGAATTGATCAATAATTTCAATTTTCAACATCTTATTACACCATCTTTTATTGGATCACATGGTCATACTATTTTCCATCAACCAAGTAAGAATTTCACATTGCAAATTGCTGATGGAGCCCAGATCGCTGCTCTTACGGGTATCGATACTATTTGTGATTTTAGAAATAAAGATATCGCTCTAGGAGGTCAAGGTGCCCCGCTTGTCCCCATTGGCGATCGATTACTCTTCCCTGAATATGCGGCGTGCATTAACCTTGGCGGGATTGCAAATGTATCGTACGAGAAAAATGGAAAGCGCATTGGCTTCGATATTTGTCCAGTAAATATGTTGCTGAATTATTTGGCTAATCGCCTCGATAAACCTTATGATGACGAAGGTAAAATTGCCCGTAGCGGAAATATCATCCCCGAGTTATTATCACAATTAAATAACTTAGATTATTACAAATTAAGCGGACCAAAATCGATAGGGAAAGAGTGGTTTGACAAAGAAGTTTTACCTCTCATTAAAGAGCGTAATGAATCCATTGCAGACTTACTTCGAACAAGTGTGGAGCATATTGCAACCCAACATAATTTATTAAAAACGATAACTTCTGTTAACGATAAAATATTGCTAAGTGGTGGTGGTACATTCAATACTTTTCTAGTGGAACGAATAACAAGTATTACAGATCGACAAATGGTAAAACTATCAGATGATATCATCAATTACAAAGAAGCAATTGTGTTCGCTTTCCTTGCCATGTTATTTGTAAATAATAGAGATAATGTACTCTGTAGTGCTACAGGATCGAGTAAAAATCATTGCAGCGGCGCATACCATAGAGGAAATTAATCATCATCCTCGTCTGAATCATCAAAGAATTCATCGAAATCTTTAAAATTATCTTCAATAATTTCTGTTTCTGAATCCTCATCATCATCTGAATCTTCGAATCGTTGATTTTTTAACTCTTTCGATTTCAGAGGCTCCATCTTACGGATTTTCGCCGCAGGAGTTGTTCCTTTTTTTGCCTTTGAAGGGGCATCTTTTCCAGTCTTCTTGGAAGTTTTCATTGGTGCGATGGCAAGAATATGTTGGTTAGGTCTATTTTGCTAGAATTACTTTGCTAAACAATGGAAATTATTCTCTGCTTGTTTCTGCGTATTACAAATGTAAAAAAGATTCCGACTTATTAAACAAATATTTTTTCACAAATTATTTTGTTAACATTCTAATTTTTGAAGTGTTTAACAATATGATTAAAAACCTAATATTTTTGTGGTATGATCCAGCCATCAACTATCAAATTCCTAAAAGACCTTCGCAAAAACAACGACCGAATCTGGTTTGATAAGCATCGCGAGCGCTATGAGGGTGCTAAAAATGATTTCAACCAATTTCTAAATGAACTATTAACGGCATTAATAAAAATCGATCCTGCTTTAGGGGGATTGGAATCCAAGGATTGTGCATTTAGGATTTACAGAGACGTGAGATTCAGTAAAAATAAAGATCCTTATAAATGTAATTTCTCGGCATCAATAAAGGCAGGCGGAAAAAAATCAGGAACATGTGGACTTTATATTCAGATAGATCCTAGTAAAGTTGGCATGGGAAATATGATTGCCGGTGGGTTTTGGATGCCTGAAGCGCCTGTTCTTAAATCACTCCGTCAGGAAGTGGAATACAATACGGAGGAGTTTAAAACTATCATTCAGAACCGTACTTTCAAAAAATGGTTTAATGAATTAGAAGAAAACAAATTAAAAAATGCACCCAAAGGTGTTGATCCTAATCATCCAGATATTGAACTTCTAAAATATACAAGTTTTGTTGCAGTACATGAAATTACGGATGCTGAAATGTTATCGAAAGATTTTGTAAAGACATGCGCAACGGGATACAAAACAATGAAACCATTGCTGGATTTTTTGAATAGAGCGAGAGGATAAGATTTAATACGATTTTTGTTTTTGATTTTCGAAAACTATAATTTCAAGCAGTTGCCTTATGGATGAGTTGTGATCCAAAAAAAAATATTCGACCCCTTCAGGGTCGAAACACCGTTCGTCACAAGCCCCGCATGTTATGCGGGGCTTGTAACCTTTGACCCCCTTCATAGTCAAAAAAAGAATCCATTTTTTTTGATTTCAATACTTGAATTTTTAAGATCAAAAAAATACATCAACAATTATTCTTTAATTAACTTTCGAACACTAGAAATTCCATCACAATTAATTTCGAGAAAATAAATTCCCTTCGACCAACTAGCTGCATTTAAAATTGTTTTATTAGAAGAAATTATTTTTGTAGTAATTAACTTTCCGTAGGTATCGTAAACTTTTAAAGATAAATTATTGCTAATATTATTCTGCGGACAATTAACAACAAACTCATCATTGCTTGGATTTGGCGAAACTGAAATTTCACTTGTAAAATTTTTAGAAATTCCTGTTAAACTAATGTAATGGCATGAAGATGTATCAGTACATGCTCCAGTAAAAACTATTACTGCATAATTTCCACTTGCAACAGGAGAATATTGTTGTGAGGTTGCATTTGGAATTATTGTATTTGAAGTACAGTTTAACCATTGATAAGAAGTTCCGCTAATGGATGAAAATAAGGTATCCTGAACTTGTAAAATTTGCGGCGAAACAGTTTGAACAGTTAATGTTATTCTTACAATCGAATCGCAACCAATTGCAGTAATAAATTTCTGCTCATAAACTCCAGCCTGATTTAAAATCAATCCATTAAAATTATATTCTTCACCTGAACAAATTGAAACAGCATTGTTATAAATATTTTGAGCACAATTAATAACTGTATTTGAAACTACATTCGTTTGAATTGGTGTATTAAAATCAAAATAAATATATGCAGTATTATTAATTTGTGATCCAACTGCCAAACTATTCTTTGCCTTTATTTTGTACTGAACATAACCATGACTATGCGGTTCATCAGAAACAGAATCGGGTAAATTAATATTCTTAAAATTAAATTTAGCGATACCACCACTTAGTATTTGCACATAAGGCGAATGACTATAAGCTAGCAGTTGAAAGGTTGATAAATCCAAATTGGTATCTAACGTATCGGTTATATAAATATGCTCGGCAGGTGCTGTTCCTGTGTTTTGAAAACTCACAGTATATGTTAACCATCGATCACCATTAATATCTAAAGAATTTTCTGGATTCACCGTTTTCTCATTCGGATCATAACTTCCTCGAACAGTGTAACAGTGTGAAATAAAATTATTTGTTGGGTTATTATCTAAAGCAGGAGAAATTGCAACTGAAATACAAACTTGTGAACCTATTGCAGCAAGCGTATCAACTGCTAAAATAAAACTAAACGAATTACGATAATCAACAGTATCGAAATCAGCAATTATGTACGTTAATGTATCTCCATTTATTAAACTTGGCGTAAGTGCTCCAGCCATTGGACCAACATATGTTACATCACCACTATAAATTATACTAACAGTTCCTCCTATGTCACTTGCACAATGAGCTCCAAATTTATTAGAGAAATCGCCAGCATGAATATAAACAGGAACATTATGACCAGGAACAAATCTTTCTCCATACATACTTG
>JAYVOC010000038.1:0-17166 GCA_043758125.1 Bacteroidota bacterium
GTCCGCTAAATGAAAAAAGTGGTTTCAAAACCCAATTTTCAAGGTCATCAGGAATTGATTTTAGTTCATTCACAAAAAATGTTTCTGGCACATATTTACTTTTTAGAAATGGCATTGTGTATTTACTAATTCTAAAAAACCAATTTGGATGAGCGATCCATTCAACATCTACATCATCAGTCAAATTAAATTCACGTTTTAAATCATCACGCTGTACGAGTTCATCAAAAATAATTCTATTATAAATGCGATGTATAGCAGTTTTCTTTCCATCAAGCAAATAATATAATTTCTTTCCCTCTTTAATAATCTCACTCAAGCAAATAACTTTTATTCCGAGATATTCTTGTGTACAGTAAAAATCAATTTGCGTTTTTTGTTTCCAAGGTTCAATCTCTAACAGAATAACATTTTCCACATGATGATCTCCAACAATCACTTGTTTTAATCGTTGGATATAAGTTTCATGAGTAAAACCATTAAATTTATTTTCAAAATTTTCAGGAAGCGAAAAATGCTTTTGATATTTTCCAGCAAGCCATTCTTGATAACAATACAATGAAGCAAAGCCTTGCAATTCGATCAATTGAGGAATTAATTTTCCATCATCACCTTTACAAATTGCGAAATCAATTGCAAGTAAACTAGTATGCTCATCTTCGTTAGGAACATTAAAATTTGGCGGAACAGCTTTCTCCGTCAACTTTTTAAAATCGGGACGAACAAGTACATCAATTATTTCTTCACCAGCTTTAATCAATTCATTTTTTAAAGCTTTATCAATAAAAACGGGAGTTTCTGAAATACGAAATTCAATATCATAATTAAAAGTTCGGTTCATATCAGACAAAAATTCTTGATATTTTTCATCGGTAAACTCTTTATTAAATTTTTTACGAATTTCGGAGATCATAAAATTATTTTGTGTTTCGATTAATAATTTGATTGAATTCAGGATCGCTCATCATCATGCTAAACGAAGGATCATTGTGTGCACGATTTGGATCGTTGAATCCTAATGAAACTGCTCTGTTTAGAAAATTATATACCTGAGGATAGTCAGTTTTTTTTCCAGCAACTTCAGCAGAAAGATACCACGCTTCTGCATTTGATGGATCAAGTATTCTATAAAGATGTGATAAGTATTCCATCGGATCTCTTTGGTTTGCACTGATTGCTTGATTGAGATTCATATAACATCCAAGGCTTAAAGTCCCCGTTATTCGAGATAACATATTCTTCTTAGGAATTGTAGAAGTTTTTATTTCGTATTGAATGTTTTTCATTTGTTGTTCCCACCAAATTGTATCTTGCTTACCAATTGCACTAATATAAAATTCTCTTCTCTTTTGTTCTTCCAAAAATAAATCTTGCTCATCATTTAGTGCTTGCTTGTAACTTGCTTTTTTGAGGAGATCTTTATAGGTATTTTTTGCTACTGTGAGATCAACTAATGCATCCATACTTTTTATCCAACGATCATATAATCCAGCCTCATATAAAGTGTTTCCGCTAACTGTTAAACTATCAGCGTAAGATTGAAAAGTGTCGTTGATATGTTTTATTAAAACGGGATCTTTCGCTATTACACTGTCATGAATCGCACTAGCTTCCAATGCCAAGAAAGCTTGCTCAAAAATTGCCATTGGAGGCCATTCATGTTTACCATCAAATCGGATAACTTGGTATCTGTTTTTAAGATCTGGATTTTCAACTTTTAAACTTGTAAGTTCGTTTAAATTCATATCACCATCGCCTGCAATTCCTACTATACAAGATGGTGGTGTTTTCATCCAAACATCTTGTGGAAATCCTGCACCACATGTTATCAATCCTTGAACCTTAGCAGAACTAAAAGCAAGCATAGATGCCACTCGAGCTCCACCTGAAAAACCTCCTGCATAAATCCTTTCACTATCTATCGGCAATAATTGATAAGCAGATTTTAAAATAGAATTTAATATTTCTGAAGTACGATCTCTACTATTTCCATTTTTGGAATCATTAGAACCAATCAAAATATAGTTATACTCATCTGCTAAATCACGATACATTTTGAGAGGTAATAAACCGTCAGCATGCGGATCAAATAAAAATAATGCAGGCATCTTAATGTCTGCATTATACCTTTTAGGAATGTAAACTGCAAAACTTAAATTTTCATTGCCAATACAATTTATTCTCTGAATAAGATCTCCAGGATTTAATTTGAGTTTTGAAACTATTTTAGTTGTTGTATCAGAAATAATTTCCTGTTGCGTGCTTGTTGTCCCGTTGACATTTTTTTGTCCGCAGGCTGTTAAAAAAATTAAAGTAAATACGACACAAATTAAATTTTTCATTGATTTACTTATCCGTTATTTTTCTGAAAACTTAAAACTAACAATGGTTGAATTAATAGCATTAAATGTAAATGTAAGATATGTTTAGTTGGAAGAAAAAATTAATTATTTATCAATTCTTCTTGCACAAACTTTTCCCATTCTTCTTGTAAATGGTTTTTCATAACTCTTGGAAATTTATTTTGAGAACCCATTCGTCCCTGTTTTTCCATCCATTTTAGGAAAACTTTTTGTGGTAATAATTCAACGATCAAATCTTTTAATGCAGAACTTCTTTCAACGCGATAATCATCATTTAAAATTTTTAATTTCTCATCTAAACTCTTTTTTAGCGCATCTGCATCAACAATATTATCGGTACCGATATACCATTTGTGTGCGAATAAAGTACCTGATTTAATACCGGCAACAGTAAATTCATTTACACGAATATCAAATTCATCCGATATCATTTCTATTGCCTTGGTCATATTATCAACAGATAAATGCTCTCCACATAAACTTAAAAAATGCTTTGTTCGACCAGTGATAATGATCTCTGCTTTTTTTACATTAGTGAATTTAATTACATCACCAATAAGATATCGCCAAGCACCAGCACATGTTGAAAGCAATAATGCATATTCTTCCCCTTCTTCCACTTCATCAATCAATAAAGTTTTGGGCTTACGCACCAATTCCCCATCGTTATTAAAATTCTCATTATTGAAAGGGATAAACTCAAAGAATAATCCATTATTTAATACCATGTGCATTGATTTATTGTCTTGCTCGTGTTGAAAAGCTATAAATCCTTCGGAAGCCAAATACGTTTCAATACTTGTTAAAGGCCGTGCAACTAATGTTTCGAAACTTTTTCGATATGGTTCAAATGAAACTCCTCCATGAACATAAATTTCTAAACTTGGCCAAATGTCATGTATAGTTTTTAATTTATAACGATCAATTATTTTTTCAAGTAATAACTGACACCAAGCTGGAACACCGGCAAGAATTCCAATATCCCATTTAGGAGCATTCTCCACAATCTCTTCTAACTTTGTATTCCAATCACTTGCTCTCGAAATCTTTTTTCCTGGCTTATAAAAATGCTGAAACCAAAAGGGAATTTTACCAGTTGTAATTCCGCTCAAATCGCCTTCAAAATAGGAACCTCGTTGATTTAGGTGAGTACTTCCACCAAGCATTAATATTCCTTTAGTAAAAACGTTTTCTGATAAGCCAGTATATCCGCCCAATGAAAATACTTGTTTCAAACTAGTACGTTGAATGGCTTTTACCATGTCATTGGTAACTGGAATATGTTTACTAGAACTGTCCGATGTGCCACTACTCAAAGCAAAATATTTTACTTTTCCTGGCCAACAAACATCTTCTTCATTGTGAAGTGATTTATTCCACCATCGTGCATGCATCGAATTATAATCATGAACAGGAACTGTTGCACGAAATTTATTCATCACATTTCTACTATTCACTATGCCGGAGAAATTATACGTTTGCCCGAACATAGTGAATTGTGATTTCCGCAATAACTTTTTCAATTCCTTCTTTTGGTAGTATATAGGAGCCTTCTCTTCAAACCGTATTCGGTGTCGAAACTCAATTCCCTTTTTAATAATACTACCTAATAGAGGCATATAATTGAATTAGTTTTTTATCAATATTTTACATAAGAAAAATTAATATTTAGTTTTTATGCATTCACTAGTTCCATATTTTTAATAATCTCATCGCCAAATTCAGAACACTTAAGTAGTGTAGCGCCTTCCATTAAACGATGAAAATCATAAGTAACTCTTTTTATCGCGATGCTTCGTTCTATTCCTTTGTAAATTAATTGCGCAGCTTCTAACCAACCAAGATGTTCCATCATCATAGCTCCAGATAGAATCACTGATCCTGGATTTACTTTATCAAGACCAGCATATTTAGGAGCTGTTCCATGAGTGGCTTCAAAAATTGCATGTCCAGTAACGTAATTGATATTTGCTCCCGGAGCAATGCCAATTCCACCAACTTGAGCAGCCAATGCATCTGATAAATAATCACCATTTAAATTAAGTGTTGCAATAACATCAAAATCTTCTGGACGCGTTAAAACTTGTTGCAATGCAATATCTGCAATAGCATCTTTAATTAAAATTTTTCCAGCAGCAAGAGCAAATTTCTGTTCAGCATTTGCAACGTCTTCACCTTTTTCTTTTTTAGTGCGTTCCCATTGGCTCCATGTATAAACTTTATCACCATAATTATTTTCTGCTAACGCATAACCCCAATCACGGAATCCGCCTTCCGTATATTTCATGATATTTCCTTTGTGAACTATCGTGACAGATTTACGTTTATGCAATATTGCAAAATCAATAGCTGCACCAATTAAACGCTCAGAACCTATTTTACTCACAGCTTTAATTCCAATACCAACATTCACATTCGTGTTTTCTGCTGTAGTTGGAATGCCTGCTGAATCTAAATAATCTTTTGCTTTTTCAGCTGTGCCAAAACGGATTTTATTAAACTCCTTAGGAAATTCTTTAGCAAAAAATTCCATCACTTTCGCATTTTCTGGACTGCCTGCTGCGAATTCAATTCCGGCATAAATGTCTTCTGTATTCTCACGAAAAATGGTCATGTCAACAGCACTTGGATTCTTAACAGGAGATGGCGTTCCTTCAAACCAACGAACAGGTCGCAAGCAAACATATAAATCTAATATCTGGCGCAATGCAACATTAAGAGAACGAATTCCACCACCAACGGGAGTTGTAAGTGGACCTTTTATTCCTACTAAATATTCTTTGAATGCATCAAGTGTTGCATCTGGCAACCAATTTCCAGTTTCATTAAAAGCTTTTTCTCCTGCTAATACTTCTTTCCATACAATTTGTTTCTTACCAGAATATGCTTTATTTACTGCCGCATCCATTACGCGTACACTTGAAGCCCATATATCTGGACCAGTTCCATCTCCTATTATAAATGGAATTATTGGGTTGTTAGGTACATTCAATTTACCGTTCTGAATTGAAATTTTCTCTCCTTGCATGATCTAAATCTTATTGTTTTATTTGGTGTATCGTTATTGTGAAATTGTTATTCTAATTCTAATCCTAATTGCTTTCGAAACTCTTCCAAATCAGGATTTTTTTCAACCATTTTAAGGTAGCGTTCTTTATTGGTATAAGCAACATCATCTGTTCCTGCACGTTCTTCAATTCGTGTTAATAATTGCAATTGAAAATTATTTAGTTGCTTGCGCAGATAATCCATTAAGCGTTGTTTTTCCTCTTGCAATAAATTATTTTGCGATTGATTATGAATCACCAACTCGATTGTTTTTTCATCTAATAGAATCGGCTTATCCATTGTTAATGTTGTAAACAATTGGATTTTTTTTTCTTGCTGTTGTAACAATGCAAATTCTTCCCAAACTTTTTGCAATTGTTCATTGCTAACCTTATCAGATGGAAGGTCATCAATGTTAATTGATTTTTCCTCTTTTATAGGAACTAATTTATTAGAGGATCCGAGTGATGTACCTTTTAATAAACTTCCTCCTAAGCGAGAAGTAGGAGCTGTTGATGCTTTTATTACAGATGTTTCATTTATTGAATCAAGAACTTTTGTATTCGGTTTCATTGCAGAACGACTTGATTCAAATTCCTCTGGCACTTCTTCCTTAATCTCTTCTTTAACGATTGCTTTAGCAGGTACTGGTGAAACTACTTCTTTTAATAATTCAATCTTAACAGGAATTTCTTGTGCAACAACTTTAGCAATAGAATTCGCTGGTGCAATTGAATTATTTATTTCATGACTTTTTTTTTCAAATGCAGGAAAGAGTGTAGCAGGTAAACCACCTCTTGCAGTTGTGCACATGCGAATTAACGTGATCTCCACATGCAACCGTTGATTTTTTGCTGAACGATATTCTAAATCACACTTGTTACAAATTTCTAATAGTTGAAGTAATAAAATCGGTGGTGTTTGGGTTGCTTGAACTTGATAACGTTCTCTAACATTTTTACTTACTTCTAAGAGAGGAATAGTAACGATATCTTGGCAAACTAATAAATCACGAAAATGTGAAGCTAGCCCATTTATGAAATGATGACCATCAAATCCATCACTTAAAAGTTCATTAAACAATAGTAAGATAGCAGGAATATTTCCACTCACAAGATCATCTGTAACTCGAAAATAATAATCGTAATCTAAGATATTAAGATTTGTAATTACATCTTTGTAAGTGATGTTTGTACCGGCAAAACTAACAATTTGATCAAAGATTGAAAGTGCATCTCGAAGAGCACCATCCGCCTTTTGTGCAATGATATGTAAAGCATCTGCTTCCGCATTTACACCTTCCGACCTTGAAACAAATTCTAAATGTGAAGCAATATCTTCCACCTGAATTCTATTGAAATCAAAAATTTGACATCGAGATAAGATGGTCGGAATAATTTTATGCTTTTCGGTAGTAGCTAGTATAAAAATCGCATACGGAGGTGGTTCTTCTAATGTTTTCAGAAAAGCATTAAAAGCTCCAGATGAAAGCATGTGAACTTCATCAATAATATAAATCTTGAATTCACCTGAATGAGGAGCGTACCTTACCTGTTCAACTAGATTTCGAATATCATCAACTGAATTATTCGATGCTGCATCTAACTCGTAAATATTTAAAGATTGACCTGTATTAAAACTCTTACAAGAATCACACTCGTTACATGCTTCAATAGTATCTGTAATATTTCTGCAATTAATGGTTTTTGCAAGAATTCGAGCGCAGGTGGTTTTACCTACACCACGAGGACCACAAAACAAAAAGGCCTGAGCCAAATGTTTTGTTTTAATAGCATTTTTTAAAGTATTCGTGATATGAGACTGCCCAACAACTGTATCGAAGGTTGCAGGACGGTACTTCCGAGCAGAAACAACAAACTGATTCATATTCCTACAAAGTTAACCCAAATTCATCTAAAAAATACATAGGCATAACTGCTAAAAACTACTCACTTTCAGTCACTTGAAATTCTATTAGAATTGAGTTTTCAACAGTATTGCAAAAAAACAGCTATTTTTCGCCATGCACAAGATGGAAAAACTTAATAAGAATGAGCCAATATTATTTTATTTATTACTGCTAATACATCTGTTGCCCGTTATTATTTTAACCCCTTTTGTAAGTCTTGATGGAGCAGCTCATTTGTATAATGGTCGTTTGTTGCATACGCTTTTATTTGAAAACAGCTCTATCATAAGTCGATTTTTTGAATTTAATCCCATTCCACAACCGAATTGGATTTGTCAAACTTTAACCGCATTGCTCTTAACTTTTTTACCTGCATGGTTTGCAGAAAAAATTATTATAATCCTAATTATAATTTCTGGTGCTATTGGCTTCAGATTACTAACTGTTGAGCTTAACACAAAATCTGGTTGGATGAGTTGGCTTTACTTTCCTATGATTTATAATTTCCCATTCAGTTTAGGGTTTTACAATTATTCTATAGGTTTTTCGCTGTTACCATTTATACTTTTATTTTGGATTAGAAATAGAAATATTAAATTCAACAGTTTGCAATTTGCATTATTAATTATTGCAACAATCTTATTATATTTTTGTCATATCTTAATAATTTTATTTGCAGGTTTTTTCATGTTCTTCATAACGATGAATGATTATCGTTTACATGACAAAAAGAAAATTGTTAATCAAATAAAATCTTTAATAATAATTTTTCTTCCAATACTAACGCTATCAATATGGGTAATTTTCTTTACCGGTTCCAGCTCGAACCCAACACAATATAATACGTTTATGGATAGAATTAATGATATAATTAGCGCCGGATTTTTAGTATTTTTTGATTTCAATAAAGACGCTATTTTTACTCGAACATATTTTCTAACCCTTACAGGAATTACTTTGTGGTCTTTGAAAAATTATTCTATTCAATCATATCAAAAGGCTTTGTTTGGTATTACTATTGGTTGCTTTTTATTAATATTTATTATCCCGGAATCGCTTGCATCTGGAAGTGTAATTACCGTTCGAGTTGTTCAGGTTTTTTATTTAGCATGGATGATTTGGTTAATAACATTAAATATTCCAATTAGAGGAAGAGTTGCAATAGCATTCATCTCAATGCTTTTTAGCTTAGTCTTATCGGCAAGAAATTTTACGAGAAGAAAAGATTTAAGTGATTTCGCAATAACGTATTTTGAAGCAGCTGAAAGAATGGAAAAGGGAAGTATTGTAGTTCCACTTAATTATGACAGTAATTGGCTTCACAATCATTTATGTGATTACATGGGTGTAGAAAAAGATATTGTTGTATTGAGAAATTACGAAGCTGTTTCAAAAGCATTTCCGTTAGTTTGGAAAAAGGGAATGGATCCAGAATTACATTTAGGTGATTTTCCTGCGAGTAAAAAACCATGTATTAATATTGCTAATTTCGAAAAATTTTCAGGATTAAAAATAAATTATATTACTGTGCAAATGAAACCTGATATAGCGGATGATTCTTGTACTAAATCGACATTCAAACAACTTGACTCTCTTTTTGAACCATTGCCATTATGGAATAATACCGATGTAAGAATTTATAAAAGAAGAATTAAATCATAGACTGTAAATGTTATTTATAATTTTATGAATCACCAAGCCATTTCTTAAAATCAGCAGCTCGTTCTCTACTAACAAATACATCTTCTACAGCACTAGGTTTTAGATTTATTTTTAGCTTTCCATTAAAATGATTGTGAATAGCATCTATTGTTTTCGGACAAATAATGTATTGTCTATTAGCTCTAAAAAATAATTCAGGATCAAGCAATTGCTCTAATTCATCAAGGGAATGATCAACAATATATCTTTGATCTGTAAATGTTCTTATAAAACTAACTTTTTCTTCTGTATAAAAATAGGCTATTTCCGATAAAATGATAGGGATAAAACGTTGTCCTTGTTTAACTAAAAATCGATGTTTGTAAGTAACTACTTGCTCCTTTCTTAATGCTAAAAGTACAGCCTCAATATCTAAACCTTTATGCAAAGTTTTCTCTTCATTATTTAACGTTTTGAATTTATCAATACCTCGTTTTAAATCGTCGGGATTAATGGGCTTTAATAAATAATCAATACTATTTACTTTAAATGCGCGAATTGCATATTCATCGTAAGCGGTAGTGAATATAATCGTGCTTTTAACTTCTACTTGATTAAAAATTTCAAAACTTTGGCCATCTGCAAGTTCAATATCCATAAGGATTAAATCGGGATGAGCAAATGAGTTTAGCCATTCAACCGATGATTGAATACTATCAGTAACTGCTTCTACTTTTATTTCTGGATAAAATTCTTCAACCATTTTACATAGGCGTTTTGCAGCTAATGTTTCGTCTTCAATAATTAATACTCTCATAATTTCTAATTCAATAATAAAGGTAAGGTTACTATAAAATCATTATTGTTTTCAATGATTTCCAAGCCTGGTTTATTTAATAGTTTATATTTTGCTGCAATATTCGCTAAGCCTAATCCATTAGATGTAACAAGCAACGTTTTCTTTTGAAAGTTATTTTTTACAATTAATAAATTTTCTCCACTTGAGGTAAGCGTTATCAATAAAGGTTTTGTTACTGAAACAATATTATGCTTTACGGAATTCTCAACAAGAATTTGCAATGTTAAAGGTGGAATTAAAAATTGTTGAAATTTTTGATCAATATCAATTTTCATGAATATCCCATCATCAAATCGTGTTTTCAATAAAAAGAAATATGCATTTAAAAAAGCTAACTCTTCCGCTAGTGTTGAAAGCTCTTTTTCATTGCTTTGTAAAAGATATCGATATACGACAGATAATTGGTTTACAAATTTAATTGCCTTATCAGGATTGTCTTCTATTAAAGATGAAAGTGTATTGAGTGAGTTAAATAAAAAATGAGGGCTAACTTGATTTTTTAATGCGTCAAATTGGCTTTGAAGATTTGCCTTTTTGAGTTGCTCCGTTTCCGTAACAGAATCTTGCCATTCACGAAAATAGAAGTTTAATTCATAAATTGTTATTGCAATATAAACAAAGAAAAGTACGGCTACGATATTATAAATATAATCATTCAGTGATGCTTTGTTTCCCCAGAAGTTGACGCTATCATAGAATTTTGTAATAATTAATGAGCCAATAGTTGATAGTAGCGTTGAAAATATTAATTGCCTCCAAACTCTCGAAAAAGTTTGTTTTATAGACGGAAAATAAGCTCTTAAAAGTATAACAATATGACGATTTAAATACCATAAAATTAATGTGTTTAAAAATGATGATCCAAAACATTTTGCAAAGGAATGATTATGAATTAACCATTCATCAGAATAAAAAATGACAGTTGAGAAAATAGAAAATAATGGTACAGCAATTATACGTAGCCAACGATCTTTTAATTTATTTACTTGCATGATTTAACATTTGGCGGATAGAAATAACATGCATAAAAAGTGCAAATGGAACAATGAAACCAGGCAACCAAATAAAAGGAAAATGAGTAATGATCGTATTTGCAGGTTCATTCATAAAAACTCTAAATGGAGTAGGTGCTGATAAAAAAGCAATTATTGCAATGTTGAGAAGAAAAAGAATTCCTATAATATTCCACGCAATTATTGTTTGACGCGTAATCATGTTTCTTTTGATAAAATATGCAACTGGAATTGCACTTACTCCTATTAGTATATCAAAATTTAATCCTTCGAATGTCATCTGCTTTGGTAAAAAACCTTTACAATATAATCCCCATAATAGAAGCTCAATAATTATTCTGAAACTTTGAATTATTACTGGAATGAATGTATTTATTGAGAGATAAATTTTCGAAGCGTTCTTTCGGAGTGCTAATATTAAAACAAATAGTGTTGGGGCTATTATCACCAACAATACTGGAGGTGGTTTAATTGTAAAATTATGTATGAATGATGTTTGGGAATAGGCAATTAATAATCCTAGCCAACTAACAATGCCAAAACCCCAATATTGCATTTTTTCTGGCCATATCTTCCGAATAAAATTCATCGTCAATATGAAAATAAGTGTTACAAGTACGATAAATACAATTTGTAATAAAGTGGAATCCTCTTCAATCATTACTTTAAATAATTACTTATTGGGTGGACCACAATGAATCCATTGGGGTTGAATTTACTAGTTTATTTGTAATTCACACTAATTTCAAATTCAATCCGCTACAAATCACGATCATATTTCCTAATATCGCAAAAGGTAAAGGATGAATCACCACTTTTACTTACCGAATCAATGGAATGTGATAAGTTTCTTTATTTTCCGATGAATTTGTGTCTGATTTATTGATGAATCAGATATTTTTGCAATTCAATTTAGTTGAGAAATGAATAAGTTAATGAATTATGCGCTTGGTCAATGGGTAGCTGGATCTGATGAAGGTCAAGTTTTATACAATGCTATCAATGGATCAGAAATAGCAACTGCGAGTAGTAAAGGTTTAGATTTCGGAATGATGCTAGAATACGGTAGATCTAAAGGTGGAAACGCATTACGAAAACTTACCTTCCATGAAAGAGGTCGAATGCTAAAAGCATTAGCGATGCACTTAAATTCAAAGAAAGAAGATTTTTATAAAGTTAGCTGGGCAACAGGCGCAACAAGAGTTGATAGTTGGGTTGATATTGAAGGTGGGATTGGTAATCTTTTTGCTTACGCTAGCTTACGCCGACAGTTTCCAAATGATACTTTTTGTTTGGAAGGTGATGTTGCTAAACTTTCGAAAAATGGAACTTTCATCGGTCATCATATTTGTGTTCCTAAAGAAGGAATTGCCATTCACATTAATGCATTTAATTTTCCAGTGTGGGGTATGCTCGAAAAGATTGCTGTGAATTTATTAGCTGGTGTTCCTGCATTGGTAAAACCTGCTACTGTAACATGTTTTCTAACAGAAGCCGTTGTACGTGAAATTATCGCATCTAAAATTCTTCCTGAAGGGTCATTGCAATTAATTTGTGGATCTGCTAATGGGGTATTAGATCATGTAATTAGTCAAGATATTGTTACGTTTACTGGATCAGCATCAACAGGAAAAATGCTGAAATCTCATCCTAGAATTCTTGAAGAAGCTGTTCCTTTTAACATGGAAGCTGATTCATTAAATTGCTGTGTGCTTGGCGCAGATGTGAATCCAACCATGCCCGAATTTGATATTTTTATCAAAGAAGTACAACGCGAAATAACTGTTAAAGCAGGACAAAAATGTACTGCCGTTCGGAGAATTATGGTTCCCGAACATTTAATTGAAGATGTTCAAATCGCGCTCGGAAAAAGATTAGCATCAACTACCATCGGTGATCCAAATGTGGAAGGTGTAAGAATGGGAGCACTCGCATCGTTCACTCAATTGGAAGAAGTAAAAAGTAAAGTGCTCGAGCTTTCTAAATCACAAGAAATTATTTTTGGTAATCTTAATAAAGTAGAAACTGTTGGTGCAGAGACTGAACGTGGTGCCTTCTTTTCACCAATACTTTTTTTAAATAAAGATCCTTTTAAAAATACTGATTGCCATAATCTCGAGCCCTTCGGACCAGTATCCACATTGATGCCGTATAAAACAACTGAAGATGCAATTACATTAGCGAAGATGGGCAAGGGCTCACTAGTTTGTAGTATCATTACGGCTAACGATAAAATTGCTAAAGAATTTGTTTTAGGAGCAGCATCAATGCACGGAAGAATTTTAATTTTGAATAATGATTGTGCAAAAGAAAGTACTGGTCATGGTTCGCCAATGCCAATGTTAACGCATGGTGGCCCTGGTAGAGCAGGAGGTGGTGAAGAAATGGGAGGGAAGCGTGGTGTTTTTCATTATTTACAACGTACCGCAATTCAAGGTTCTCCAACTACACTTTCCAATATTACAAATGTATTTCAATACGGTGCAAAACAAATTGAAAAAGATGTTCATCCATTCCGCAAACATTTTGAAGAATTAGAAATCGGTGAAACTTTAACAACTCATAAACATACCGTTTGTGAAGCGGATATTAGCAACTTTGCAAATGTAAGTGGTGATAATTTCTATGCACACATCGATGCGACTTCTCTCGAAGGAACCATCTTTACACAACGAGTTGCTCATGGATATTTTGTTTTATCAAAAGCTGCTGGATTATTTGTGGATCCGAAAAAAGGTCCTGTAATGTTGAATTATGGATTAGAAGAATGTCGATTCACAAAACCAGTTTATCCAGGTATGACAATCGGCGTCAGATTAACAGTAAAAGAAAAAGTAGATACGGAAAAGAAAACGGATGATGATATCGCAAAAGGAATTGTAAAATGGTTAGTGGATGTGTATGATGAAACTGGCGAAACAGTAGCCATCGCAATAATTTTAACAATGGTAAAAAAACTTAATCAAATTTAAAGTATTTTATTAACCCGTAATTTAACTTAATTATTTCATTAGCACACTGGCACAACTTGTTCCTTTGTTTAACGGAATTAGCACAACTTGTTCCGTTGTTTAACGGAATTAGCACAATAGCAAATTAGCAAATTAAATCATGGAACTAGCAAAAGTATATTCGCAAATAGAAAATGGAATTGGAACAGTTACTTTTTTCCATCCACAAAGTAATTCATTACCAGGAAAAATTTTAAATTGGCTAGCAGATGAAATTTCAATGTTAGGTGAACATCCAGAAGTTCGAGTAATTGTTTTAAAAAGCGAAGGTGAAAAAGCATTTTGTGCTGGTGCATCTTTTGATGAATTAGTTGCAATTGAAAATATCGAAGAAGGAACAAAATTTTTCTCTGGTTTTGCAAAAGTTATAAATGCTATTCGTAAGGCACCCAAATTTGTAATAGCTCGTGTTCAAGGAAAAGCTGTTGGAGGTGGTGTAGGAATTGCTTCTGCCGCTGACTATACTTTTGCAACAACATCTGCATCGATAAAGCTTAGCGAATTAGCAGTGGGTATCGGGCCTTTTGTTGTAGGTCCTGCAGTAGAACGTAAAATTGGAACAGCAGCGTTTTGCCAACTAACAATTGATGCAATGAAATGGCAAGAAGCATCATGGGCAAAAGAGAAAGGAATGTATGCTGAGATTTTCAATACAATCCCCGAATTAGATACAGCTGTTAACGAATTAGCAACACAATTAGCTAGAAGTAATCCTGAAGCGATGCGAATGTTAAAATTAGTTTTTTGGGAAGGAACGGATCATTGGGATCAACTACTTTTGGAACGTGCAGGGTTAAGTGGAATGCTAGTTCTTTCTGAATTCACTAGAAATTCTATTGCAAAATTTAAACAAGGATCGAGGTAATTGTCTATTGATCCAAATTTTTTCATTATTATTACATAGCATTTTCTGCCAGATATGATTTTAATAAATGATTCGCACCAAAATGAGGAGTTTAATTTTCATAATTGTTATACTTCTTTTTGGCAAAATTTCAGGATTTTCACAAGTACCAACTTGGGCTTGGGCAAAAAAATCTGGTGGTAATTCTTCCGATTATGGAACTAGCATAGCCACCGATACATTAGGAAACGTTTATTCAACAGGATTTTTTAGTAGTGATTCGATTTATTTTGGATCAACACTTTTGAATAATTTTGGAGTAGGAAATATTTTTATTGTTAAACATGATGCTTTAGGAAATGTTGTTTGGACCAAAAGATTTGGAAATGTTGGCTTTGATGGTTCTTTCGGCATAACAACTGATTTCAAAGGGAATGTATATTTAACAGGATTTTTTACGAGTCCTTCAATAACTTTTGGATTAATCACGTTAACAAATAATGGTGGTTATGATAATTTCACAGTAAAATTTGATCCATCAGGAAATACAATCTGGGCAAAAAAATTTGGTGGATCTAATGATGAAATTGGTTATGGCATTGCAACTGATTCAGCAGAAAATGTTTTCATTACTGGTTCTTTTAATAGCCCTACCATATTTTTTGGTTCTTCCACTTTACTAAATCCTAATTCCACTTCAGATATTTTTATCGCTAAATACGATAGTTTAGGTAATGAGATTTGGGCGAAAAGCGCAGGAGGTATTGATAATGATGCTAGCCAAAGTATCGCTGTAAATTCTCAAGGGGAAATAGGTGTTACAGGTTATTTTAGTAGTTCGAGTATTGTTTTTGGTTCAACAACATTATACAATAGTATTCCAGGTTATGGTGAAATATTTATTGTCAAATATGATAATAATGGAAATACATTATGGGCAAAATCTGTATCAAAATTTGCAGGAGGTTTAGGAGAAGATAAAGGAAAAGGTATTTGTTTTAATATCAATGGAGATATTTGGATCACCGGGTCTTTTTATAGCGCATCAATATCATTCGATACTCTTGCTCTAAATAATTCTGATTCATTAGGATTAACAAAGGATATCTTTATCGCAAAACTCAACTCATCAGGAAATATATTATTTGCAAAAAGCGAAGGTGGTGCTGCTGAATCAGATTATGGTAACGCAATTGCTGTTGATGAAAACGATAATGCTTATGTTACTGGAACATTCGCAAGTTCTCAACTTAAATTTGGTTTAATAACATTAATAAATAGAGGTGCTTATGATATTTATGTTGCTAAATTTGATTCAAATTGTAATGAAATATGGGCAGTAGATGTTGGCGCAATTGGAGAAGAAGGCGGCCGAGGTATTGCAAAAAGTATTGATGGAAGTGTTTATATTATCGGTGATTTTTATAGTTTTTATATTACGTTTAATTCACAAAGCATTACTAATTCTGGATCAAATGATATTTTTATAGCCAAGTTAAATAATGTAACAGGTATTGAAGAAAATATCAGCCATTCTGAAAACACGTTTTTATACCCAAATCCAACAAATGGATCAATAAATATAAAAAGTATTTCTGCTATAAAAGATCTTAAAATAACAAATCTTGCAGGTCAACTTTTAGTGCACCTAAAACCTAATGATAACGAAGTGAATTATCAATTTGATAATGACGGAATATATTTCGTTCAAATTGAAAATTCTTCTACTGTAGAAACTAAAAAAGTAATTGTTTCGAAGTAAATTTAGTGTTCTAAATTTTTCCTTCGTCAATCAATATTTTTAACTTTAAAATGGAAGCCACAGAAAGTCCATCACGAATTTCACCTCGCATCGCCATTTGAAACACTTCTTCAAAAGGTAATTTGCGAACATGTAATTCCTCTGTTTCTTCCGGTGAATTACCAATATATTTTAAGCCTTTAGCAACGTACGTAAAGGAGATCTCATCAGAAACAGAATTTGAAAGTTGCATCGATAAAATCATCTCAAATGACGATGCTTCCAATCCTACTTCTTCAAGTAATTCACGCTTCGCACCTTCAACAGGGTCTTCCCCCTCTGGACTTCCTCCTTCGGCAACTTCCCATTCATAGTTGTTCATCGTATAACGAAATTGTCCAACAATCCATGTATTATAATCTTCATCAAGTGGAATGATTGCAATTGCTTTGTTCTTAAAATGAACAACGCCATAAATCCCATCATTACCCGCAGGATTTATTACTTTGCTTTCTATAACACGAATCCAAGTATTGTCGTATTTAGTTTCTGATGAAATCGTTTTCCATGGATTTATTTGCTCACTCATAATTTATTTTGTAGAACTGCAAATTAAAAGAATTGAATTCAACATCTTTGATTTATCTTTTTAAACATTAAAATAATATGTTAGCAATAAATAGAATTGGTGTTTTTACTTCTGGTGGTGATGCTCCAGGTATGAATGCATGCATACG